>NZ_JBVINN010000041.1:0-79814 GCF_055579305.1 Kitasatospora sp. NPDC032757
TGTCGGGAAGGTTGTGGGGAAAGGAAACCCCCAGCGTGTTGGCAACCACAAGAGCCAGTACCGTGTCGTTGCTGGTCACGTTCCCGAACTTAGCTCGTCGGCCCCAGCACCGTCATCCGATCGGACCAACGGCGCAGCACCTGAGTACCCGTCGTCAGGCGCCCGCGTACGCGACCGGCGGCCGCGGGAACGCATGCGCGGAGGGGCAAGGCGGTACCGGACGGCGCGGGGCGGAGTCTCCCGGTGCGCTCGCCCGTGGCCCCGGCGGTGCGACGCCGCCACGGGGAGGCCCTCCGTGAGCGGCCGTCAGAAGAGACCGGAGGGTACCGACGGATCCGGCCCGGACGCGCTGGGCGAGGCCTCCCCCGGTGCCGCGCGTCTCTGCCGCATCATGGGCCGGGGGACGGAAGGAGACTCGTGCCGCAGCCTGTCCCGCGGAGCGGCGGATGGCGCCCCTCCCTCCCGGCGCTCCCCGGGCTCACCGTGCTCAGGGGCTACCGGCGCGTCTGGCTGCGCGGTGACCTGCTGGCCGGTGGCACCGTCGCGGCGTACCTCGTGCCGCAGGTGATGGCCTACGCGGGTGTCGCGGGTCTGCCGCCGGTCGCGGGTCTCTGGGCGATCCTGCCGGCGCTGGCCGTGTACGCCTTCGTCGGGTCGTCCCGGCTGCTGTCGGTGGGGCCGGAGTCGACGACGGCGCTCATGACCGCCACCGTGGTCGGGCCGCTGGCCGGCGGGGACGCCGACCGCTACGCGGTGCTCGCCGCCACGCTCGCCGCGGTGGTCGGTGGGCTGTTCGTGCTGGCGTGGCTGGCCCGGCTGGGATTCGTCGCCGACCTGCTCTCGCGGCCGGTCCTGATCGGCTATCTGGCCGGGGTGGCGATGATCATGATGGTGGACCAGCTGTCCAAGCTCACGGGCGTCGAGGTGGAGGGCGAGGGGTTCGGCCCGCAGCTGCGGTACTTCGTGCGGCACCTCTCGCAGGCGGACATCGGCACCGTCGTCTTCAGCGCGGCGGCGCTGCTCTTCCTCTTCGTCCTCAACCGCTTCCTTCCCCGGCTCCCCGGGCCGCTGCTGGCCGTGGTCCTCGGCACTGCCGTCGTCGCGGTGTTCGGTCTGCAGGACCACGGCATCGCGGTGATCGGCGAGATCCCGGCGGGACTGCCCAGCCCCTCCCTGCCGGACCTGAGCGAGGTGCACCGTCTTCTGCTGCCCGCGGCCGGGGTGCTGCTCGTCGGCTACACCGACGTGATCCTCACGGCGCGGGCCTTCGAGTCCCGGGCCGAGGGCGAGCAGCTGGACGCCAACCAGGAACTGCTCGCCCTGGGCGGGGCCAACCTGGGCGCCGGGTTCCTGCACGGGTTCCCGGTGAGCAGCAGCGCCAGCCGCACCGCGCTCGCGCAGTCGGCCGGCGGGCGCACCCAGGCGTACGCGCTGACGGCGGGCGTGGCCGTGCTCGCCGTGCTGCTGTTCCTGAGCCCGCTGCTGAAGTACACGCCGTCGGCGGTGCTCGGCGCGCTGGTCGTCTTCGCCGCGATCCGGATGATCGACGTGTCGGGGCTGCGCCGGCTGAAGGGGTTCCGGCGCCGGGAGTTCCTGCTGGCGATCGGCTGCCTGGTCGGGGTGCTGGCGCTGGACATCCTGTACGGGGTGCTGGTGGCGGTGGGGTTGTCGGTGGCGGAGCTGCTGAGCCGGGTGGCCCGCCCGCACGACGCCGTCCAGGGCCTGGTGCCCGGTGTTCCCGGCATGCACGACATCGACGACTATCCGCAGGCCCGCACCGTTCCCGGGCTGGTCGTCTACCGCTACGACTCGCCGCTGTTCTTCGCCAACGCGGAGGACTTCCGGCGCCGGGCGCTGGCGGCGGTGGACGAGGAGACCGGCCCGGTCCGCTGGTTCGTCCTCAACACGGAGGCCAACGTGGAGGTCGACATCACCGCACTGGACTCGGTCGAGGCGCTCCGGGCCGAGCTTGCCGGACGCGGCGTCGTCTTCGCGCTGGCCCGGGTCAAGCAGGACCTGCGGGGTGAGCTGGACGCTTACGGGCTGACCGAATCCGTCGGCACGGACCGGATCTTCCCGACCCTGCCCACCGCCGTGGCCGCCTACCAGGCCTGGGCCTCCGGCGGCGGTCCCGGAACGGGGACCACCGGCCGGCAGTGAGGTCCACGGGGTCGGGAGCCCTCGTCCGGAATCTCCACGCCTCCGTCGTCGCCACGCCGGTGCACGGCAGCGGCTCAGCCACCGCCGATCCTGCGCCCGGTGATCTCGTCCGCCCGGATCCGCACCCAGAGCGGGCGCTCCCCACCGGCCCACGGGGTGGTCGTGGGCAGCTCGGACAGCCGCCGCACCTCGTCGTCATCCGTCACGTGCCGCGCCTCGCCGAGGATGAGAACGCTCCAGCCCCGGCTCAGGTGGTCGTCGATCCGGTCGACCTGGAACGACACCGCGGCCCCGTCGTCCGGGGCCGCGCTGCTTCGGGTGGCCGTGCGGAAGACGATGCCCGCGTCGTCCACGGTGTAGTTGACCGGGAAGACCGCCGGTCCCGGCTCGACGGGCAGGGCGATCCGGCCCACGCCGTGGGTGCCGATCTTCTCCCAGCACTCGGCGGCGGTGAGGTGGAGGAGGAGTGGACGCGAAGCCGCCTGCGGCTGCCCCGGCGGGGCGTCGGCACGGCCCTCCAGCAGGTCCTGGTAGGTGAGTCCGAGGGCGGCGGCGATCCGCTGGAACCCGGCCGGGTCGAAATCCGGGCCGGCCGCCAGCAGGTGCTGGAGGTAGCGCGGCGCCATCGCCGCCTGGTACGCCAGCATCTGCTCGGTCAGGCCGAGTCGGGAGCGCCGCTCGGTGATCCTGCGCGCGACGTCTGCGGGATCTGCGGGACGGACGGCGTCGATGTCGTGGTTCTGGTTCACCGTGTACTCCTTGGCTCGCCGGTCTCCGGGTCACGTACCTCCGGTCACGTACGGAAGAGCGCGACCTTGAGGGCACCGTTGGTGCCCGCGTCGGCGAAGACGTCGTAGGCCTCCTGCATCTCGTCGAGGCCGAACCGGTGGGTGACCAGCCCGGAGACGTCGAGCCGGCCGGCGGCCAGCATGTCGAGCAGCCGCGGGGTGCTGTGCGTGTCAACCAGGCCGGTGGTGATGGTGACGTCACGGATCCAGAGGTCTTCGAGGTGGAGGACGGCCGGCTTGCCGTGCACGCCGACGTTGGCCACCCGCCCGCCGGGGCGCACCACGCGGGTGCAGAGCTCGAACGCGTCGGGGACGCCGACCGCCTCGATCGCCACGTCCGCCCCGAGGCCGTCCGGGCTCAGCGCGCGCACCGCCTCCGGTGCTGCTTCGGCGACGGTGAGTACGGTGTCGGCTCCCATCCGCTTCGCGGCGTCGAGGCGGCTCGTCGCGAGATCGACGGCGATGATGCGGGAGGGGCTGTAGAGCCGGGCGGTGATGATCGTGGCGAGGCCGATCGGGCCCGCGCCGACGACCACGACGCTGTCGCCGGGGCCGATCCGGCCGTTGTGGACTCCGACCTCGTAGGCGGTGGGGAGGATGTCGGCGAGCGGCAGGGCGTTCTCGTCGGTCACGCCTTCGGGCAGCCGGTGGAGGGAGTTGTCCGCGAACGGGGTGCGGACGTACTCGGCCTGCGTGCCGTCGACCAGGTGGCCGAGGATCCAGCCCCCGCCCCCGGTGCACTGGCCGTAGCTCGCGGCGCGGCAGTAGGCGCAGCGGCCGCAGGCGGAGATGCAGGAGACCAGGACCCGGTCTCCTGCCTTGACGGTCCGTACGCCGGAGCCGGTCTCGGTGACGGTGCCGACGGCCTCGTGGCCGAGAACGCGGCCGTCGGCGACCTCGGGGACGTCTCCCTTGAGGATGTGCAGGTCCGTGCCGCAGATGGTGACCGCGTCCACCCGGACGACGGCGTCCTCGGGGTCGCGGACGGCGGCGTCCGGTACCTCGCCCCAGGTGCGGCGGCCCGGTCCATGGTAGGTCAGCGCCTTCATGTCCTGATCACTCCCTGTCGGACATCGCCGGTGCGGCACGACAGCGGTGCCGTTCTGTCTCCTCCTCCAGCGTTCCCCGTGGAGCGGTTCGCCGCCATGGGCCGGGTGGGACCCGCACCGGGGCCGATGGGCCCGGGCGGCGCCCGGCGAGGCAGGGCGCACCCGAGCTGCCGCGTCCGGTCCGGCCATGGCACCCGGCGAGCTCCGGATCTCTTCTCCCGCTGCTGCCGGGCGGCGCCGGGCATAGCCTGGACGCAGGCCGAACGCGGTGTCCCTCACGAGCACCGGACACTCCCCCGGTGCCGCCCCGCGATCCGGAGGTACCTGCCATGAAGAACCCTGTCGTCGTGGGCGTCGACGGCTCGGAGTCGAGCGCGCGGACCGTGGACTGGGCATCGGACGAGGCGTGGCTGCGAGAGGCGCCCCTCCACGTGGTCCACGCCTGGTTCGGTGAGACCGCGTCCGCACCCGCGGGACGCGAGACACGGCTCACCAGGGAAGCGGGCGCCGCCGTGCTCGACGCGGCACGCGAACGGGTCCTGCTCCGGCACCCCGGCGTCGACCTCGCCACCTCCCTGGTGGACGACCACGCACGTGACGCCCTGGCCACGGCCGCCGAGGGCGCGCTGCTCCTCGTGCTCGGCGCGCGGGGTTCGGGGGGCTTTCCCCGGCTGCTGCTCGGCTCGACCAGCCTTCACGCCGCCGCTCACGCCCCCTGCCCGGTCCTCGTGGTGCACCCCGCCGAGGCCGGGACCGGCGGCGAGGTGGTGGCGGGTGTCCAGGGCGGAGGACAGGACGAACAGGTCCTCGCGTACGCCTTCGATTCCGCGCGGCGCCGGAACCTCCCCCTGCGCGTGGTCCATGCCTGGGCCTATCCGCTGGTCGCCGGCCCGGGGCACGAGCTCCCGCTGGTCTACGAGGAGGGGCACATCGCCGCCGAGCACGAGCGGCTGCTCTCCGAGGTGCTGGCCGGCTGGCGCGAGCGGTTCCCGGACGTCACGGTCACGGCCACCTCCGTGCGCTCCAATCCGGCCCGGGAGCTGGTCTCCAGGTCCCAGGCGCAGCGGCTGGTCGTCGTCGGCCGGCACGGGGAGCACCGCGGCCCGCTCGGCAGGCTCGGCTCGACCAGCCAGTCGGTCGTGCAGCACGCCCGCTGTACGGTGGCCGTCGTACCGGCGTGAGCCCCCACGCCGCCTCGTTCCACCGGTGAGGGTCAGCCGGCGGCACGAGGCGCAGTGTCGTCGATGTCCCAGCCGAGCCGGTCGGTGAGTCCGCTGAGCCCGTCGATGCGGGCGACCTGCAGGCAGATCGCGGCGGCGTCGCTGCGGGTGCGGGCGCGGCCGTGCAGGACGACGTGGCCGCGTTCGCAGGTGACCCGGACGGAGGCGGGGGCGATGCCGGAGCCGGGGGTGAGCACGATGGCGAGGGCTTCGGTCCGGACGGCCTCGTCGTCGTGGCGCAGGGCGTCCAGCAGGTCGTGCGGCGAGACAAGGCCGACCAGGCGGCCGTCGCCGTCGACCACCGGCAGGTGGTGCAGGGATTCGCGGCGCAGCAGGGCCACCGTCTCGGTGACGCTCTGCTCGTCGGTCACGGTGACCGCGGGCGCGGTCATGAGGTCCTGTGCGTGGAGTTCGCCTCGGACGGCTCGCCCTGCCTGTTCGTCGGCGTACGCGGCAAGCAGGTCGGAGGCGGCGACGACCCCCGCGACCGTGCCGTCGGCCGTGACGACGGGCAGGATGCCGCGCCGGGAGGCGGTGATGGCGGCGACCACGGTGGCGAAGTCGGTGCCGGGGGTGACGGCGATGCCGGGGCGGCTCATGCAGGCGCGCACCTGGGTGCGGCCAGGCGTAGGCGAGGCGTCCGGGTGGGCGATGGTCTCGGCCGTGGTGCCGTCGAGGATGCTGTGGTTCATCGTGCTCACGCCTCCCGGGTGGCGGCCGGTCGGCGCAGTCGTCGCAGATAGGGGTCGAACGAGGGCCGGGGTTCCAGTCTGACCCGGGCGTCGACGCAGACGGCGCCGCCGGGGCGGGCGATGAGGGGGTTGAGGTCCGCCTCGACGAGTTGGGGAAGGTCGGCGGCGAGCCGGGAGAGTCTGGCGAGCACGTCGCGGACCGCGGCGAGGTCGGCCGGGGGTGCGCCCTGGTGGCCCAACAGCAGGGGTGCGCCACGGAGTTCGGTGACCATGGTGGTGAGGTCGTGCTCGGTGAGCGGGGCGAGCCGGGCGGCTCGGTCGGCGAGCACGTCGGCGGCGGTGCCGCCCATGCCTAGGACGACGATCGGGCCGAAGACCCGGTCCTGCACCACGCCGGCGAGCAGTTCGACGCCGGGTGCGGCCATCGGCTGCACGACCGCGCCGCTCAGCTGCCCGCCGAAGCGCTCACCGAACTCGCGGAAGACGTCTCTGACCTGCGAGTCCGTGGCAAGCCCGGTGCGCACCGCGCCGACGGCGCTCTTGTGGACCTGGCCGGGCCAGTACGCCTTCAGCGCGACCTCTCCCCCGTGCCCGAGCCCGCGCAGGCCCTCGGCGGCGGCCACGGCGGTGTGCTCGTCCGGGGCCCAGACCGAGGTGATCAGCGGCAGGCCGTAACTCTCCAGGAGGTCGGCCGTGCTCACCGGGTCGAGCCAGCCGCCGTCCGGGTTGGCCGCGAGGTAGGCGTCGACCATGGACCTGGCGGCCTTCGGGTCGCAGCCGGGTGCGTCGGCCTCGGCGGCGAACGGCTCGGCCAGCCACCGGGCGCGGTCGCGGGCGTGGGCCAGGGCCCGGGCGGCGGCCACCGTGTCGGAGTACGCGGGCAGCAGGCCACCGTCGGCGCAGGTCAGGTAGCGGACGGGCACCTGCTGGTCGAGCAGCACGGCGGCGACCGGGATCCTGCGCCGGGCCGGGCCGTCGAGCAGGGCGCGCACGGGGTCGCGTTCGGTGGTCGTGGTGAGTGCGGTGGGGACGAGGCAGACCAGCAGCGCGTCGACGGCCCCGCCGCGTTCCAACGCCTTCAGGCAGCGGGCCATTTCGGCCGGCCCGACGGCCGCCGTGGTGTCGACGGGGTTGCGCGCCGACGCACCGTCCGGAAGTGACTCCAGGAGATCGGGCGCGAGTTCGGGCAGCAGGAGACCTGTGTCGGTGCAGGCGTCCGCGGCCAGGATGCCGATGCCGCCGGCATTGGAGACCACCGCGACCGCGCCGCGCGGAGCGGGCAGCGGCTGGGCGTGCAGCAACGCTGCCGTCCCGACGAGTTCGTCGATGCTGTGGGCCGCGGTGATCCCGGCTTGCCGGAACAGCGCCTCACGGGTGACGGTCGGGGTGGCGGCCGCCGCCGTGTGCGAGGCGGCGCCCCGGCGCCCCGCCGGCGAGCGTCCGGCGTCGACGGTCAGGACGGGCAGCTTCCGGGTGACGCGGCGGGCGGTTCGGGCGAAGGCCCTCGGGCTGCCGAAGGACTCCAGGTGCAGCAGCGCCAGGTCGGTGCGGCCGTCACCCTCCCACCACTGGAGCAGGTCGTTGCCGCTGACGTCGTACTTGTCGCCGAGCGAGACGAAGCCGGAGACGCCGATGCCGAGCCAGGCCAGCCGCTCCAGCAAGGCAATGCCGACGCCGCCGGACTGGACGGCCACGCCGGCACTCCCGGGCAGCGGGAACGCGCCGCCGAACTCGGCGTCCAGCCTGACGTCGGGATCGGTCTGCGCGACGCCCAGGCTGTTGGGGCCGACCATCCTCATGCTGTACCGGCGGCAGGCCCGCATCAGCTGCCGTGACTCGCCCTGCCCGAGGCCGGCAGTGAGTACCACCAGCGCCCGGACGCCCGCCCGGCCGCACTCCTCGGCCACGCCCGCCACCGCGGCCGGGGGCACGGCCAGCACCACAAGGTCCGGGATGGCCGGCAGGGCGCGCACCGACGGGTACGCGCGCTCGCCCGCGACCTCCTCCGCGCGTGGATTGACCGCCCACGCGGGCCCGGCGAAGCCGCCCTCGCGGATCTTCCGCAGCACGGTCTGCCCGACCGACCCCGGCCGGCGCGAGGCCCCCACGACCGCGACCGAGGCCGGCCGCAGCAGCGGGCCCAGGCTGGCGACGTCCGCGCGGCGGCCGCGCTCGTCGACCGCCTCGCGGTAGTGCTCGTCCGCCTCGTCGAGCGGCACCCGCACCCGGATCTCGCCCTGTTCGAGGCGGCGGTGCACGGGCAGCCCGAGGTCGGCGAAGACGCGGTGGACTGCCCGGTTGCCGGCCAGCGTGTCGGCCTCGAAGACCCGGACACCCCGGCCGCGCGCCGCGTGGACCAGGTACTCCAACAGCAGGGTCGCCACTCCCCGGCGGTGCCACTCGTCGGCCACCGCCAGCGCCAGTTCGGCAGCGTCCGGGCGGTCGTCCAGGATCTCGCAATCCGCTTCCCCGACCAGTTCGTCGCCCGCCCATGCACCCAGGGCGAGCAGCCCGGGGCGGTCGGCGCCGCACAGCCGCCCGGCGGCCAGCCGCGGTGCGGTGCGGCTGGCGCCGAAGAAGCGCAGCCGCCGGCTCTCGGCGGACATCCGGTTCGCGTGCAGATCGAGGACGGACTCCCGGTCCGACGGGGCGATCGGGCGGATCTCGACCGTCGTGCCGTCGGCGATCAGCGCCTCGGCGGTCGGCGGCAGGTGCGGAACGGACATGGCCTCTCTCCTCGGCGGCCCCGGCGGTCAGGACATCTCCAGCGTCCGCACACCCGCTCCTCCCGGGAAGGGCCGACCGGCCCCCCATCCGGCCGGGTACCGGCGGACCGTTCAGTACCCCGCACGGCCCGGTCGGCGCTCGCCGTGAGGTCCCCACTCACCGACCATGGAACTGTGCCGGCCGTTCGGCGCCGCTGCAGCGCCCCCGGCGGACCGGGCCGTGAAGGGAGAAGTCCATGCCCATGACAGCATCAGGCGGGGAGCCGCCGCAGGACCGTCCGTCCCGATCCCACGACGGCGGGGACGACCAGGCCGGTCCCGGCGACATCGGCCGCCGGATCGCCCTGCGTCGTCGGCAGCTCGGGCTCAGCCGTGCGGAGACGGCGGACAAAGCCGGCATGGCAGAAGGCTTCCTGGAGTATCTGGAATCCTCGCCGGCCGCCGTCGAGACCGGGCCGCTGATCAGACTCGCCGACGCACTCGGGACCTCCGCCGCACAGCTGCTCGGCGGCGGGCTCGACCTGCCGACCGGGTGGGCCGCGGCCGCCGCCCACCCGGTCCTGACCGAGCTGTCGGCCCCGGAATGCTGGGGCAGGCTGGCACCGGGCGGCGTCGGGCGGGTCGCGCTGAGCACGCCGGAAGGGCCTGTCGTGCTGCCGGTCAACTACCGCGTGCTCGACGGCACCCTGCTCTTCCGCGCCGCCGCCGGGAGCACCCTCGCCACCACCCCGGGAAGCCGGATCGCCTTGGAGGTCGACCGGATCGACGAGGCGTCGCGCACCGGCTGGAGCGTCCTGGCCGTCGGTGAGGCCACCGCCTTCGACGAACCGGAGGCCGTCGAGCACCTCGTCCGGCGCGGCAACCCGGACCCGTGGGCGGGCGGGCCGCGCGACGTGTGGGTGCGGATCAGGCCGACATCCGTCACCGGCCGGGCCATCCACACCCAGGAGGAGGAGGCGGCTGCGGACGACGGCCGGTGAGCGGGCCGACGACCCGTTGCGCAGACTGGAAGGACGCCGACAGCACGGAGGCCGCCGCGTGGAACCGGACAGCCCCGCCGCGGGCCGGGCGGACGCCCTGATGCCCGACCCCTGGGCGCTCCGCTACCAGGGCTTCGACCCCGCGCAGGAGGGACTGCGGGAGGCCCTGTGCGCGGTCGGCAACGGCTACGTCGTCAGCCGCGGCGCCGCACCCGAGTCGGTCGCCGACGGCGTCCACTACCCGGGCACCTACCTCGCCGGCTGCTACGACCGCGCCTCCTCGACGGTCGCGGGCCGCACGGTCACCAACGAGGACCTGATCAACACCCCGAACTGGCTGCCACTGACCTTCCGCCCGGTCGGCGGCACGTGGTTCACCGGCCCGCCGGCCGAGCAGAGCCTGGAGCTGGACCTGCGATGCGGGCTGCTGACCCGTCGAGCCCTGGTCGTCGACGCCGAGGGGCGGCGGACCCGGCTGGTGCAGCGCCGCCTCGCCAGCCAGGCGCAACGGCATCTGCTCGCCCTGGAGACCACGCTGACCGCGGAGAACTGGTCCGGCCTGCTGGAGATCCGCTCCACCCTGGACGGCACCGTGGCCAACACCGGGGTCGCCCGCTACCGCGGCCTGACCGCCCGCCACCTGGTACCGGCCGGCCAGGGCCTGGACGGGGACGGGCCGCTCTGGCTGGAGGTCGCAGCCGCCGGTTCGCCGCTGCACATCGCACTCGCGGCGCGGACCCGCCTGCACCGGGCGGGCGAAGCCGTCGACGGCGGCCGTCGCGGCGAGTTCCGGGAGGGCTGGGCGGCCCAGACCCTGACCGCGGACATCCGGGCGGACCACCCGCTGACCGTGGAGAAGACGGTCGCCGTCCACACCTCACGCGACCCGGCGATCGAGGCTCCCCTGCACGCCTCGCGCCTCCTCGTCGCGCAGGCCTCCGGATTCGAGGGGCTCCTGGCCGACCACTCCCTCCGCTGGGGCGAACTGTGGCGCCGATGCCGGATCGAGGCGGACTTCGAGGGCGCCGGCCCGCTGCACCTGAACCTGTTCCACCTGCTCCAGACGTACTCCGAGCACTCCGCCGACCTCGACGTCGGCATCCCGGCCCGGGGGCTCCACGGCGAGGCCTACCGGGGCCACGTCTTCTGGGACGAGCTGTTCGTCCTCCAACTGCTCAACCTGCGGTTCCCCGAGCTGGCGCGAGCCGTCCTGCGCTACCGCCACCGCCGCCTGGACGCCGCCCGCCGGGCCGCCCGCGAGGCCGGCCTTCGCGGCGCGATGTACCCGTGGCAGAGCGCGAGCGACGGCCGCGAGGAGTCCCAGCGGCTCCACCTCAACCCGCTCTCCGGCCGCTGGCTGCCCGACCACAGCCACCTCCAGCGACACGTCGGCTCGGCCGTCGCCTACAACATCTGGCAGTACTACCAGGCCACCGGCGACCTGGACTTCCTGGCCGAAGCCGGCGCCGAAACGCTCCTGGAGATCGCCCGGTTCTGGTCCTCGGCCGCCACCTACGACCCCCGGCGGGACCGCTACTCGATCCGCGGGGTGCTGGGCCCGGACGAGTACCACGACGCCTACCCGTGGGCGGACGGCCCCGGCCTGGACGACAACGCGTACACCAACGTGCTGGCCTCCTGGGTGCTCGCCCGCGCCCTCGACACCGTCCGCGTCCTGCCCGGCTACCGGCGCGACGAGCTGCTCGAACGACTGGCCCTCGACGACACCGAACTCGGCCGCTGGCGCGAGGTCGGGCGGCGGCTCCACGTCCCCTTCCACGACGGTGTGCCGAGCCAGTTCGACGGCTACGAGCGACTCGCCGAACTGGACTGGGCGGCCTACCGGTACCGCTATCCCGACCTGCGCCGGCTCGACCGGATCCTGGAGGCCGAGGGCGACACCGCCAACCACTACCGGGTGTCCAAACAGGCGGACGTCCTCATGCTCTGGTACCTCTTCTCCGCCCACGAGGTCCGCGACCTGCTCCGCCGGCTCGGCTACCCCGCCGGTCACGAACTGCTGCGCCGTACCACCGCCTACTACCTGCGCCGCACGGTGCACGGCTCCACGCTCAGCTCCGTGGTCCACGCGTGGGTCCTCACCCGCTCCGACCGCCGCGCCTCCTGGCGGCACTTCCGTGACGCCCTGGTCGCCGACCTCCGGGACGCCCAGGGCGGCACCACGGCCGAGGGCGTCCACCTCGGTGCCATGGCCGGCGCGGTCGACCTGCTGCAACGCTGCTACACCGGCCTGGAGATCCGCGAGGACGCACTCTGGCTGGACCCGCACATGCCGTCCGCCCTCGGCCGGATCGAGCTGGAGCTGCGCTACCGCGGCCACTGGGGCGTCGTGATCGCCACCGACCGCCGGACGGTCACGGTGAGCCTGCGGGCGGGATGCCAGGAGCCCGTCCAGATCCGGGTCCGGGGCGCCCCGACCCTCGTCCGGCCCGGCGAGAGCCGTGCCTTCCCGCTCTGAGGCCGTCAGCGATCCGCTGTCAACGCCGGCCGGACGTCTTCCGCCGGGGCCGGAACGGCCGGTGCCCCGTTCGGTCCGACCCGACCGTCGGGCCGACCGGCCCTCCCGCCGGGCGACCCGCTCCTCCTGGCGTGGGAACGGAAGCGGTCATAGCGTGGGAACAGGACCGGTCATCGCGGGCCGGCCGCCCGGTGGAGGAGCCATGACATCCGCCAGCAGGAACCGTCCGATCGTCCTCGGTGTGGACGCCGTCGCCCCGGGGGCGACAGCGCTGGCCTGGGCCGCCGACGAGGCCGACCGCCGCGGGCTGCAGCTGCGGATGGTCCACGCCGTTGTGCCGCTCCCCCACGACGTACGTGCCTTCGCCGGGGGCGCCTACCACAAGGAGCTGCGCGAGCGCGGCGACCAGGCCCTGGACGAGGCCACCGCCCTCGCCCTCCAGCGGCACCCCGGCCTGTCGGTGGCGACGGCCGTCAGCGAGGACGTTCCCGCCCCGATGCTCTGCCGGGAGTCCGCCCACGCCGAACTCGTCGTCCTGGGCTCGCGCCGGCTGAACCGCCTGGAGGAGATGCTGAGCAGCTCCTCGGTGACCGTGCCGGTGAGCGCCCAGGCCCACTGCCCGGTGGCCGTCGTCCACGAACCGGAGCATGCCACCCAGGACCCGCCGTACCTCGTGGTCGGCGTGGACGGCAGCCCGTCCTCCGCCGCGGCCGTCGGCTTCGCCTTCGACCTCGCCGAACGGCGCGGGGCCGCGCTGCGTGCCGTCTGGGTCTGGCAGTCGCACCTGATCGGCCGTCTCGACGAGGAGGAGGCCGTCCGGACCCTGCGGCGGCTGCTGGACGAGACCACGGCCGGACGCCGGGCCCTCCACCCCGACACGGCGCCCACGCACGAGGTGGTGCGCGGCCACCCCGTCGAGGAGCTGGCCAAGGCCTCCGCGCACGCGCTCGGCGTCGTGGTGGGACGCCGCGGGCGGGGCGGGTTCACCGGCATGCGGCTCGGGTCCGTCCCGCACGGCCTGCTGCACCGCGCCCACTGCCCGGTCTTCACCGTCCCCGCTCCGCCTGAGGACGGGCACTGAGCACGGCCGCGGTCGTCCCCTCCAGCTGACGCACCGACCACGGCTGACGCACCGGCCTTCCGGCACCGGGTCCCGTCGGCGGAACGGTCAGGGCCGAACGGCCCACGCCCGGTACGCGAGCGGCGCGGCACGCTGGAGGGAGAGGTGAGAACCATGCACACAGTGATCGTGTACGAGAGCATGTACGGCAACACCCGCGAGATCGCCGAGGCGATCGCCGAGGGCGTCCACGACGCCGACCCGGAGGCCGCGGTCGACTGCATCCCCGTGGCGGAGGCCGGCGCCGACGTGACGCGGACCGCCGATCTCCTGGTGGTCGGTGGACCGACCCACATGCACGGCATGTCCTCAGGTCTCAGCCGTCGGCTGGCCGCCACCGCCGAGGCGAAGAAGGAGGGACACGAGGACGCCGCGAGGGAGGCCGCCGCGACCGCGGGGGGCCAAAGCCTGCGCTCCTGGTTCCACGACCTCCCGAAGACCGAACCCGGCACCCACGCGGCGGCCTTCGACACACGCGCCGACATGCGGATGAGCGGCAGCGCGGCCGAAGGCATCGCACAGCGGCTCTCCCGCCACCACTACGACGTGGTGGCCGAGCCCGAGGGCTTCATCGTCGACGAGGCCGACGGCCCCCTGCGTGCCGGTGAACGGGACCGGGCCAGGGCATGGGGCGCGGCGCTGGTCTGAGGCACCGTCCGACGCGCTGCCCGGCCGGGAGGAGGTGCCGGCCGAGCAGGGGCCGGACAGGAGGTCAGGCCGGGCGGGTCCGTGCCCAGTCGTAGAGGCGGTGGGCGCTGTCGCCGAGGCGTGTGGCGTAGAGCGTGCCGGTCTGCCCGCCCGCGAGTTCGTCGGTGGTGGTTGTGACGCCGACGACGGTGCCGACGCCGGTCCGGGTGTCGAACTGTGCGAGGTGGGGCCCGCCGCTCGCCCCGTGGGACATGTCGCAGGGCTCACCCCACAAGAGGGGGGCCTTGGGGCCGGGCCGGGCCGGTCCGGCGCAGTGGATCATGCGCGAACCGGCGTATGGGGCACCGGGGTTGTTGAGCCGGTCCTTCGGGTACCCGAAGGAGTGGATGAACTCGTCCTTGGCGGGCTTGGTGAACGCGATCCTCTGGCTTCCCGTGACGTCCGCGATCCGTCGTCCGCCGGCCGCAGGGTTCGCTACGAGGATTCCCGTGTCGTACCCGGCGACAGCGACGGCATCGGAGGTCGTCGTGCCCGGATCCGCGTCCCAGCGGGAGGACGTGGCCATGTACTTGATACTGAAGCCGCCGAGCGGTTTCGTCCCGTTGCGGTAGCCGGGCACGAAGTAGAGGTTGTGGTTCCACCTGCCGTCGGTGGCGGGGTCCCCGACGGCCCTCAGACAGTGCGCGGCCGTGATGACGGTGCTGCGGTTCGCGCTGGTGACGACCGTTGCGGTGCAACTGCCGTCGTAGCCGTCGGAGAAGGTGAAGAAGAGACGGCCGACGCTCTCGTTCACCGCTCCGCCGTGCCTCCATACGGCCCCGGGGTCCAGCGTGTCCGGGGGAAGCCGATGCGGATCGTCGGGCGTGTTGTCGTCCTCGGGCACGGGGGTGATCTCGGGGACCATCGCGCCGGCCAGCTTCATCCGGGCGGGGGTCCAGTAGGAGTCGATCCGGCTGCGCTCCTGTTCGGTCGTGGCGCCGGAGTGCGTTGTCACGGACTCCGGTTCCGCGGCGAGGGCCGCCGTCGGCAGCAGCACTGCCGCCGTGGCCGCACTCAGCAGGAGGGCTCCCGCAGCGGCGAGTTTGCGGGGCAACGCCCGGTGGGTGACTGACATGGTTGCCGTCCCTGGTTCGTTTCGAGGGTGGTCGCGATCAAACGGTGACGCCGGGTCCCGGCGCCCGGGGGTGGGGCGGAAGAACAGGGCCCCGGAGGATCGGGGTGCGTCGGTGGTGGTGATCGGCGGGGATCCGCTGCCCCCGGCGGGTCACGCACGGCTCAGCCGACGCTCCGGGCGCTCTGGGCGGCCTCGTACAGCGGTTTCGTGATTGCGGAGGTGAACTGCGGGCCGACCAGATGCCGGGTGCAGGAGGCGGTGCCGGAGGTGCAGACCTGGCTCGAGGAGTCGAGATAGGGGCCCTGGGTGTTGTCGCCCACGACGGTGCCGATCCCGGTGGACGGGTCGTAGCCGGCGATGCGGGGACCGCCGCTGGAGCCGCCACCCATCACGCAGGGCGCGCCCCACTCGCCCCGGGGCTCCGGGTGGTCCTTGGTGCCGAGGTACTCGCGGGTCCGTCCCACGCAGTGGGCGAGCCTGGCCCCGGTGTACTCGGGCAGGCCCGCACGCGCCGGATCGCTCGACGCGCGCGGATAGCCGAACTCATGGACCAGGGCGCCGCCCGGCCGGTCGAATCCGATGCGCTGTGCGGCACCGACGGCGTCCTGTACGCGCCTGCCCTCGGCGTTGCTGTTCAGGACCAGGAACGCCTGGTCGTACGCGTCGAACCTCAGGGCGTTCTGCTGGTCGTTGAGGAGCCAGGTGGCGTCGGCCACCCCGGCGCGTGCCACGAACCTGCCGTAGGGCGCGAGGCCGTCGTGGTAGCCCGGGACGAACATCTCGTTCGACAGCCACTCGTTGTTGTCACCGAGGAGGTCGGTGTTGTTGACGCAGTGCGCCGCCGTGACGACGGTGCTGCGGTTGGCGCTGTCCACGACGGTCGCGGTACAGCTCTCGTCCTCGCCGTGATTGGTGAAGAAGAGCCTGCCCACCGTCTTGTCCAGGGTGGCGGCACCGGTCCACGGAGCGCCGTCGGGGCTGCTCTTGGGCGGGTTGCCGGAGGACGGTGACGTCAGGGCGGCGATCCGCTCCGGGGTCCAGTGGTCCAGGACGGCCTGCTGCTGCGCGGTGGTGACCGCCTCGGCACGGACGGCCACCCGGCTCGTGGGGGCCGCCTCCTTCGGCGCGGCTCCTGTGCTCCCCGCGGCCCCCGCGGGAGCCGCCAGCGCGAGGCCCGCGGCCAACACGCCTGCCGTCAGGACGGCTTGGGTGCGTGCTCGGCTGCGGGTCCTGGTGTGGTGACCGTTGGTCCGGCCGTGTGTAGGTGGCATGTGAGGCACGGTAGGCGTGGGACGTCGGATTCCTGTCCGGGGAGCGTTTCGTCCTTTCATCGGTCACATCAGGGACCTGTAAAGAGCGTTGCATTCCCGTATCGGCACCGCGTGATACCGGGCAGCTCGAGCCGGCCGGGGCCATCCGTCCTGGAGGCAACGCGCCGCCCCGGGGATCGTCCGCCCGCGTGACGCCCGGCGCCGACCTGCGCTCGGATCCGTACGCCGCGAACACCGGACCGTCCTGTCGAACGGCCGCTCCTCCCCGGCGGGCCCCGCGGACGAGTTCACCTTCCAGGTGCTGTGACCCCGGCGGCCGAGAACGCCCCCGCCCTGGCGGGCGGGGACGCTGTCAGTCAACGGTGACACCCCGGAAGCACCGTTGCGCAGGGCGCCCGCCGACCCCGTGGGCCGCCGTTCAGCAGCCGACGCGCGGCCGGACGGCGGGACCACCGGCCCCGGCGGCCGAACCGCGTCGTCCTCGGAGCACACCGGCGCGGTGGGTCAGGAGAGCAGGCCGTCGTAGTCCGGCAGCTTGAAGGTGTGCTCGGCGTGGCCGCCACCGAGGTCGGTCCAGTTGTTGCCGACGCTGGCGATGATCGTGTAACCCTCGTTCTCGATCTCGATCCGCTCATCCGTCTTGTACTGCTGGACCGGCTCGAAGAGATCGCACAGGTCGCGCCCGTGCAGCTCGTCCACGGTGTAGCCCGCCTTCTCCAGGCTGTACCGGGTGACCGGCTCGATGAAGTCCACGCGCGCGGTGACGAAGATGATCGCGACCCCGCGCGCGTGGGCGTACTGCGCCAGCTCCACGACCGGCGAGATGCCCGGCATCGCGAACGGGTGGAAGTGCGTCGCCAGGGTGGTGTTGTCGATGTCGAAGACGATCGCGGGCCTCTCGTCCGTGGGCTCGGCCGTGCGCCGCTCGACGTAGGCGCGGGCGGGCGCGATCGCGGCGGTGACGTCGGCCAGCCACTGCTGCTCGGTCACCGTGCTGCCGCTGCTCGCCGCGGGGGCGGCGGCGACCGCCGGCGCGGCGGGGGCCGCGGCGACCGCAGGGGTGGTGGCGAGGCCGGCGGTGATCGCGGCCGTCAGGGTCGCGGTGGCAACGAGCTTTGCCTTGATGCTCATATCTGGTACTCGGCTTTCGACTTGACGGATTGTCGGTCAGGTGGTGATCGGCGGGGCACTCCGGCCGTGACCCTGCCCTGCACCTGGGCCCGCAGGTACGGCTTGACGGTCGCCTTCACGCCCAACCGTCGACAGGCCGAAGAGATGTCAAGGGCATGCCAGACAGGCCCACGGCAAAGGTCCTCCACGGGAGGAACCCGGATGGCCACGCGTACACCGAGGGGGTCACGGGGATGTGGCCGAAGTCCGCCGTCGGCCCGGGCCACGAAGGTGGGTTGCCTTCGAGGTCCTGGCCTGGCGCCACAGGGGAGACGCCAGGCGCCATCCATGGACACCCCTAAAACTAGAACCCGTAGTTTTCCTGGGCGAGAACGTACACTAGTCCACGGCGAGAGCCCATACCCGGGGGTAACCACCAGCGGACGAGAGGACCAACAGATGGGCAGGCCGTCACGGCCACTGCTGACCCGGGACGGAATCATGCAGGCCGCTCTCGCACTGGTCGACGAGGAGGGCGCCGCCGCGCTCTCGACCACCCGCATCGCGGCCCGGCTGGGCGTCAAGGGGCCCTCGCTCTACAACTACGTCTCCAGCCGCGACGAGATCATCGCCGGAATCAGCGACCTCATCGTCGCCGAGATGGAGCTCGACCCGACCGTCCAGCCGTGGACCGCCGCCCTGGACGCCTGGGCCCGCTCGTACCGCGCCGCCCTCGCCCGCCACCCGAACACGGTGCCGCTGCTCGCCTCCCGGCCGACCCGGTCCGTCGCGGCCCTGCAGGCCTACGCCTGTGCGTTCGCCATGCTGCGGGAGGCCGGCTGGCCCGAGGAGCACGTGCTCTCGGTCGTCCAGTCCGTCGAGTACCTCCTGATCGGCTCCGCGCTCCACCTCGACCGCCCGCACGACGCGGCCTGGACGGACGAGGCGCTCCCGCCCGGGCTCGAACCGCTGCGGAACGCCCCGCCCGACTTCCGCGAGCGGGCCTTCGAGACCGGCCTCGCCGCGCTGATCCGCAGCTTCCAGGAGTCCCTGAACGACCTTCAGGGCCGGCACGACGGCTGACGTGGCACCCGGTCCGACCCGGCTCCGGCCGGCTTCGTCGGACTGGCCGCCGTAGGGACCGGTGCCGCGCCGGCCGGGAGTGGAGGCCGACGGGGCATCCGCTCCGGCGTGATCCGGGGCCCGTGGGTCTTCCGGATGCCCGGTCACCCCGATATTGCGGGCGGGCACCCGCCCGCGTGCCGCAGACTCGGACCGAGCACTACTCGGACCGAAGGATGGTTTTCATGGTTGACCGGCCCTTGACACTGATGGCGGTGCACGCCCACCCCGACGACGAGGCCACCGGGACGGGGGGTGTCCTCGCGCGGTACGCGGCGGAGGGGATCCGCACGGTCCTGGTCACGTGTACCGACGGCGGGTGCGGTGACGGACCGGAGGGCGTCAAGCCGGGCGATCCCGGGCACGATCCGGCGGCCGTCGCCGCGATGCGCCGCCAGGAACTGGAGGCGGCCTGCGAGATCCTGAAGGTCGGTCATCTGGAGATGTTGGGGTACGCCGACTCCGGGATGATGGGCTGGCCGGCCAACGACGCCCCCGGGTCCTTCTGGCGGACGCCCGTGGAGGAGGGCGCTGCCCGCCTCGCCGAACTCCTGCGGCGCTACCGGCCCGATGTGGTCGTGACCTACGACGAGAACGGGTTCTACGGCCACCCCGACCACATCCAGGCGAACCGCGTCACGATGGCGGCGCTGGCGATGACCGGGATGACGCCGAAGGTGTACTGGACGACGGCGCCGCGCTCGATGATGCAGCGCTTCGGGGAGGTCATGCGCGAGTTCGGCGCGGAGTGGGAGGAGCCGGATCCGGCCGAGGCCGCCGCGATGGCCGAGATCGGACTCCCCGACGAGGAGATCACCACCTGGGTGGACACCACCGAGTTCGGTGGCCAGAAGTTCGACGCGCTGGCCGCACACGCCAGCCAGGGCGAGAACATCTTCTTCCTGAAGATGGGCAAGGAGAGGTTCACCGAGCTGATGGGCGTGGAGACCTTCGTACGGATCCAGGACACCACCGGCGCGGCCGTGCCCGAGAACGACCTCTTCGCCGGACTGCACTGATCCCCCGGCACAGCCCGGGCCGTCGGCGTGGCCCGACCTGGACGGCCACGGACGGCCACTGACGGCCACGGCCGGCCCGTCGCCTTCACGCCCGCCGGGCCCGGGCGGCGACGATCGGGGGCTGCCCGCCGGCGGCGCGTGGTGCGCTGCCGGCGGGGAACCCCCGGCCTGGTCAGGCGATGCGGCGGGCGCCGGTCGCGGGAACGGCGGTGAAGGTACGAGGGGCGGTGTGGCCGGCCTGCCGGAAGGCCTCCTCGACCGCGACGGTGACGGCGGGCACGGCGCCGGCGTCGACCAGGGCGATCACCGAACCGCCGAAACCGCCGCCGGTCATCCGGGCGCCCAGCGCACCGGAACCGACCGCCGCCTCGACGGCCAGGTCGGTCTCCGGACAGGAGACGCCGTAGTCGTCGCGCAGCGAGGCGTGCCCGGCGGTCAGGAGCGGACCCAGTCCGCGCAGGTCACCCGTGTCGAGGAGGGCCACCGCCCGCTCCACCCGCGCGTTCTCGCCCACCACATGCCTCACCAGCGGGCGCAGTTCGTGCGGCAGCCGGCCCAGCGCCGCCGGCAGTCCGTCCGGGCCGAGGTCGCGCAGGGCGGGCAGGCCGAGGAGGGCGGAGGCCCGTTCGCAGCCGGCCCGCAGCTTCGCGTACTCGCCGTCGGCGAGGTCGTGCTTGACCCGGGTGTCGACGACGAGCAGCCGCAGGCCGGCCGCGACGAGGTCGAGCGGGACGTGGCGGGCGGACAGGTCGCGGGTGTCGAGGAAGAGCGCCCCGCCCTCGCGGCAGCACATAGACGCCATCTGGTCCATGATCCCGCAGGGGACGCCGACGAACGCGTTCTCGGCCCGCTGCGCGATCCGGGCCAGCTCGGGGCCGTCCAGACCGAGATCGTGCAGGTCGTTGCAGGCGGCGGCCATCACGCATTCGATCGCCGCCGAGGAGGAGAGGCCGGCGCCGGTCGGCACGTCGCTGTCGATGCGCACGTCGGCGCCGCCGACCGGGTGTCCGGCCTCGCGCAGCGCCCACACCACGGCGGCCGGGTAACGGGCCCAGCCGTCCACGCCGCCCGGGGCCAGCTCGGTGACGGCCAGCTCCACGGCGGCTCCACCGCCCTGCTCGCTGTACAGCCGCAACACCCCGTCGGTGCGCAGCCGCACCGTGGCACGCGCGGTGTGCGGCAGGGCGATCGGCAGGACGAACCCGTCGTTGTAGTCGGTGTGCTCGCCGATGAGGTTGACGCGGCCCGGCGCTGCCCACGTCCCTGCGAGGGCGTTCGGGGCAGCGGCGCCGCGGGCGGCGTGGGTCCGGGTCATCGGGTGGGCTCCCCCGTGGCGGTGGTACTCATGATGCGACCTCTCGAAGGCGCTGTGCGGCCGCCTCCGGCGACACATCGTTGACGAACGCGTCCATGCCCGACTCCACGCCGGCGAGGTACTTCAGTTTGCCTGCCGTGCGGCGGATCGTGAACAGCTCCAGGTGCAGGGCCAGTTCGTGGCCGTCCACGGCCGGCGCCTGATGCCAGGCCGCGATGTACGGCGTCGGCCGGGCCTGCTCCGACTGCCCCTCCTCGATGAACAGCCGGTCGAAGCGGCGCAGCAGTTCCAGGTACAGGCCGGGGAACTCGGCGCGTTCGGCCTCGTCGAGGTGGGTGAGGTCGGCGACCCTGCGGTTCGGGTAGAGGTGCACCTCGTAGGGCCAGCGGGCGGCGAACGGAACGAACGCGGTCCAGTGCTCGCCGGTCAGCACCACTCGCACCGGGTCTGCGCGTTCGGCTGCCAGCACGTCCTCGAAGAGGTTGCGGCCGGTGGCGGCGCGGTGCTGGCCGGCCTGCTCGATCATGCTGACGGTGCGCGGCGGGTGGAACGGGAAGGCGTAGATCTGCCCGTGCGGATGGGCGAGGGTGACGCCGATCTCGGCGCCGCGGTTCTCGAAGATGTACACCTGCCTGACGTCGGGCAGCGCGGAGAGTTCGGCGGTCCGGTCCGTCCACGCGTCGAGGACGAGGCGGGCCCGGGACTCGGTCAGGTCGGCGAACGACGAGCCGTGGTCGGCGGTGAAGCAGACGACCTCGCAGCGTCCGGTGCCGGGTGCGGCCTCGGCCACCGGGTGGCCGGGGAGCTCGGGGTCGGCGTCGCCGGCCAGGGACGGGAACCGGTTCTCGAAGACGACGACCTGGTAGTCGGAGGCCGGGATCTCGCTGAGCCTGCCTTCGCGGGACGGGCAGAGCGGGCACTCGTCCGCCGGCGGGTGGTAGGTGCGGGCCTGCCGGTGCGCGGCCACGGTCACCCAGCTGCCGGTGGTCGGGTCGCGGCGGATCTCGGACAGGCTCACCGAGGCCTCCAGCGGGCGCAGGTCGCCGTGGCCCTCCCGTGGAACGGCCTCGTCCGGGTCGAAGTAGAGGAGCTCGCGGCCGTCCGCGAGCTTGTCCGACGTTTTGATCATGGCTTCCTTCCGTACAGGGCCCCGTGTCGGCTCCCCGGACCGAGCAATCGCGCTCATAGTCAAACGATATAGAACAAAAGTCAACACAGCAGCGCCCGAGCGAGCCGCCGACCGCCGGCAGGGCGCGGGCAGTGAGGGCGGATCGGACGGTCCCACCCGTCCTCCACGGCTGATGTCGAGGCGGCGGACACGGACCTCGTCACCGACCGGCCGAATACGGGCCGCGCCGCGCCGACGGGTGTCCCACACCCGGGATCCGCGAGGTCACAAGCTGATCTCGTCCCCGACTTCCTCTTGACACTACCGCGCAACAGAGATGTCATATGTGCCATCCCGTTTGAAAGTGTTGATTCTTGAGGGTTGGTGGCTGGTACCTCGCAGGTCGAAGCGAGTGCGGCCCATCAGCTCCCACTTCCGCCCGGGGCCCGAACGGGCAGTACCCCCCGACCCTTTGTGGGCGCCGGAGTCGGCGCCTGCGCGAAGGAGCTCCCGCATGTTCCGTCCCACCAGCCGTGTTGCCGCCGCGACCGGTCTGCTGCTCGCTCTGGGCCTGACCACCGCCTGTTCGACGGGGCAGGAGTCCGTCGCCGGAGGCGATGCCCCGGTCGCGCCGGTGAGCGGGAAGATCTCGATCACCTACCTGCAGAAGCAGGGAGACCAGGAGTACTTCGTCGGGGAGGCGGCCGGCGCCAAGGCGAAGGCCGCGGAGCTCGGCGTCGACCTGAAGGTGGTGAACCTGGGCAGCGACGCCAACAAGACCATCAGCGAGGTGCAGTCCGCGATCGCGCAGAAGACCAACGGCGTCATCATCGTCGTCCCGGACCCGGCCGTGGGCCCGCAGGTCGTGCAGACCGCCAAGGACGCCAAGGTCGCCCTGCTCACCTCGGACGACCAGATCTGCGCCACCGGCCCGGACCCCGCCGCCTGCGCCAAGGACGACCTGGTCGCCCGGATCGGCTTCTCCGGCCAGCAGATGGGCACCGAGGTCGGCAAGCGCGCCGCCCAGGAGTACAAGAAGGCCGGCTGGAACCCCGCCGACACCCGGATCATCTCCGCCTGGAAGCAGGACGTCACCGTCTGCGGCGACCGCGTCAAGGCCGCCAAGGAGGCGTTCAGCGCCGACGCCGCCCAGGTACAGAACATCGACGTCGCCACCGACAACACCCCCACCGGTGCGCAGGACAAGATCGCCGCGACGATCACCGCCAACGCCGGCGTCAAGCACTGGGTCATCTGGGGCTGCAACGACGAGAACGTCCAGGGCGGCGTCACCGCCCTGCAGAACGCCGGCATCAGCCCCGACAACGTCATCGGCGTCGGCCTCGGCGCCTACCTCGCCTGCAAGAACTGGAGCGGCAACAAGCCCACCGGCATGAAGGCCGCCCTGTTCATCAACGGCAAGGACGTCGGCGCCCTCGCCGTCCAGACCATGTACGACAAGCTCAAGAACAGCAAGGACTTCCCCAAGGAAGCCTTCGCCCCCACCACCATGGTCGACGCGGCCACCTGGCAGAGCGCCGGCGTCACCTGCAGCTGACCCCCGATCGGGCCGGACCCCACGGCCGGCCTCGGTGCCCCGGGCCCGGCCCGGCAACTGCCCCGCCGGGCCGGGGCACCCCCCTCCCGCCGCCTCGGCACCACCCGAGGGGCGGACGGACCGAACCCCACCGGAACCTCCCGCTCCTCCCCGGGTGCGCAAGCGACCGTGACGCACCGGCCACGAGCCCTTCCCGTCCCTCCGTACGCCGTCTCGAGGAACCCCATGAGCCCAGCCCACGACGCGAACCCGGATCCCCGCCCGCCCAGCGCCCAGCCCGCCGCCGGCAGCGCCGGCGTCCACCAGGTCACCAAGCGGTTCGGCACGGTCCAGGCCCTCGGCGGCGTCACCCTCGACTTCCCGGCCGGCCAGGTCACCGCCCTGATGGGCGAGAACGGCGCCGGCAAGTCCACCCTGCTCAAGATCCTCACCGGCGACCACCAGCCCACCGAAGGCTACGTCGTCCTCGACGGCAGGCGCGTGGACCTCGCCTCCCCCGCCCAGGCACGGACCGCCGGGATCCGGATCATCCCGCAGGAACCGGAGATCATCCCGCACGTCTCCGTCGCCGAGAACGTCTACGCCGGCTCCCTGCCCCGCGCCGCCGGCCGACGCCTGGACCGTGCCGAACTGCGCCGCCGCATCACCGCCGACCTCAAGCGCCTCGGCTTCGACAAGGTCCTCGACCCCGACCTCCTCGGCTCCCAGCTCACCCCCGCCCAGCGCCAGCTCGTCGAGATCCTGCGGGCCCTCACCGGCGAGGCCAAGGTCATCGCCTTCGACGAACCCACCTCCTCGCTGTCCGAACACGAGGTCGACGCACTCTTCACCCTGATCCGCCGCCTGCGCGACGACGGCGTCGCCGTCGTCTACGTCTCCCACCGCATGCAGGAGATCTTCCAACTCGCCGACCGCATCGCCGTCCTGCGCGACGGCACCCTCGCCGGCGTCCAGGACGCCGCCACCACCACCGAAGGCGACCTCGTCCGCCTCATGGTCGGCCGCGACCTCTCCTCCCTGTTCTCCCGCACCCGCGTGGCCACCGACCGCCTCGTCCTCGACGTCCGGGGCGTCACCACCGACGCCGTACGCGACATCGACCTGCAGATCCACGCCGGCGAGGTCGTCGGCCTCGCCGGCCTGATCGGCGCCGGACGCTCCGAACTCGCCCTCGCCCTCGCCGGCGACCTGCCCATCCACTCCGGCACCGTCACCCTCGACGGCCGGCGCCTGCCCTCCGGCAAACCCGGCGCCGTCATCCGCGCCGGACTCGGCCTCGCCCCCGAGGAACGCAAGGCCCAGGCACTCTTCCTGCAGCGCTCCATCCGCGACAACACGTCCACGGTGGTGCTCGAACGCCTGCGCCGCTTCCGCTTCGTCAAGCGCGGGGCCGAGCGCGAACTCGCCCAGCAGTACACCGACCGCCTGCGGGTGCGCACCCCCTCCATCGAACACGAGGTCCGCAAACTCTCCGGCGGCAACCAGCAGAAGGTCGTCCTCGCCCGCTGGCTCGCCCGCAAGCCCAAGGTCCTCATCCTGGACGAGCCCACCCGCGGCATCGACATCGGTGCCAAGGCCGAGATCTACCAGATCATCGCCGACCTCGCCGCCGAAGGCGTCGCCGTCCTGGTCATCTCCTCCGAACTCCCCGAAGTCCTCGGCCTCGCCGACCGCATCGTCGTCATGCAGAACGGCCACATCACGGGCGAACTCAGCAGCGCCCAGGCCACCGAGGAAGCCATCCTCAACCTCGCCATGGCCGACGACCTCGCCGGTACGACCAACCCCGCCCCCGCCTCCGGAGCCTCCGCATGAGCACCACGACCCGCACCACGCCATCCGCCAAGAACGGCGGCCACTCCCCACGCCGGTCCGCGGGCTCGCCGAGGGTCCTCGCCTCGGTCGGCGGGCAGAACCTCAGCCTGATCGGCGCACTGGTCGTCGTGCTCGCCCTCTTCGGCGTGCTGAACGACAACTACCTCAGCCTCAACAACATGCAGGTCATCGCCGAAGCCGCCACCATCACCGGCCTGCTCGCCGTCGTCCAGACCGTCGTCATCATCTGCGGCGGCCTCGACATCTCCGTCGGCTCCCAGGCCGGCGTCGCCTCCGTCGTCTCCGCCATGGCCTTCACCTCCGCCGGCTCCAACGCCCTGGCGGGCATGGCCGCCGCCGTCGGCACCGGCCTGCTCATCGGCGTCCTCAACGGCGTCATCATCGTCTACGGCCGCGTCAACCCCACCATCGCCACCCTCGCCGGCCTCGCCGCCTACAAGGGCCTCGCCCAGCTCATCTCCAACGGCCGCGCCCAGGGGTACGTCCTCAACAACGACATCTTCATCTTCCTCGGCCGCGGCAAGATCGCCGGACTCCCCGTCATGGTCTGGATCCTGATCCTGGTCGCCCTCGCCGTCCACCTCCTCCTCAGGTACACCGACATCGGCCGCAACATCTACGCCATCGGCGGCAACGACACCGCCGCCCGCCTCGCCGGCATCAACATCAACAAGTACCTGGTCGCCGTCTACGCCCTCATCGGCACCGTCGCCGCCATCGCCGGCATCCTCCTCACCGCCCGCACCGGAAGCGGCCAGCCCGTGTCCGGCAGTGAAGGCCTCGAACTCAAGGCCATCACCGCCGCCGCCCTCGGCGGCTGCGCCCTCAAGGGCGGAAAGGGCGGCATCGGTGGCACCCTGCTCGCCGTCGCCCTCCTCGGCTGCCTCGAGAACGGCCTCACCGTCCAGGGCATCAACTCCTTCTGGCAGAACGTCGCCCAGGGCGCCCTCCTCGTCGTCGCCGTCGTCATCCAGCAGCGCCGCAACGGCGAACGCGCCATCGGCCTCCCTGCCTGACACCGGGACCGCTCCCTGACTTCCGCCGTCCCCGGAGCGGCCCGGCCGTTCCGGGGACGGAGCGGCCGGGCCGGTACGCCCGGCGGAACGGCGAGGGCCGCCGAGGGTCGGCCTGATCGCCGCCGGCCGCTGGTGGCACCCGTCCGGGACGGGTGCCACCAGCGGTCCCGGTACCGGCCGCGCGCCGGTAGCGGGGCCCGGAGGAACCTCGCGGGAGGCTGACAGCACCGTGGGCGGGCTCTCCGGTCCGCTCTCCGCGCACCCGGTGTCCGAAAGTCCCACTTCGCCCTATCCGATCCGCCCGAGGGAGTCGACGACAGGTATGGGGATGTCCGACCAGGGACTGCTCGTCCACCAGCGCCGCGCCCTCATCCTGGAGGCGGTCCGGCGCGACGGCGCCGTGCGCGTCTCCGATCTCGTCGTCGTGTTCGGGGTGTCGGACATGACGGTCCGCCGCGATCTCGACGCCCTGGCCCGGTCCGGCGCGGTGGAGAAGGTCCACGGCGGCGCGGTCGCCGTCGGCACCAGCGAAGAGCTCGGATTCGAGGTGAAGTCGACCCTGGAATCCGCGGCCAAGGCCGCCATCGCCGAGGCGACCGCGGCCCTGGTCAACCCCGGCACGGTGGTGGCCATCAGTGGCGGAACCACCACGCACGCCGTGGCCGCGCAACTGCTGAACGTGCCGGACCTCACCATCCTCACCAACTCCCTTCCGGTCGAGCGCCTCGTCCGCGGCGCGGCGGACGCCGCCCACCGCGCGCCCGTCGTGCTCCTGACGGGCGGCAGTGCGACCCGCTCCGAGGCGCTCGTCGGCCCGATCGCCGATCACGCCATCGCCTCCCTCCATGTGGACCTTCTGATCCTGGGCACCCACGGAGTCACCGAGAGCGAGGGTCTGACCAGCCCCAACCTCGCGGAAGCACAGACCAACCGGGTGTTCATCTCCCGCGCCCGCCGCGTCGCAGTGGCGGCGGATCACACCAAGTGGGGCATCACCGGGCTCAGCACCTTCGCCGACCTGGACCAGATCGGCTGGTTCGTCACGGACGACAGGATGCCGCCGGACGCCCGGGCGGTCCTCGCGGACAGAGTCGGCGAGCTGGTCATCACGGGTGCTCCCGGGACTTCGCCGGACACCGGCGGCCGGTAGGCGGGACCGGCCTGACACGTGCTCAGCCCGTGCGGCCGTTGCCGGGTGCCGGCAGTCCGAGGCGAACGGCTGAGATCCCCACGGCCTGAGCCCCCGGCCTCGCGACGGTGCACCTGCTCTGCCCACCTGATGGGCCGTGCAGCAGGGACTCCGGCCCCTTCCGCATGCGGAAACCCGGCGATCCGCCGTCCTCCCGATCCGCCGGAGTCACCAAGGCACGCGTGGGTAGTTCGTGATCCCGTACGCTGCTTGATCTCCGGGTGTGGCTGGCATGAGGGGGCGTGGGGATGGCCGGTGGAGAACGCGAGCGCAGGGCTGGGATCGTCCGGTACTGGCGGGCGGTGGAGTTGTTCAGCCCGCAGAAGGTCGACCGGGTGGATCCGTCGAAGGACGTCTACCCGGTCCAGGACGGCCGGCCCCTGCCGTGGGAGCCGGGCCACCGGCTCCGCCGGCGCGCGCCCGGCCGCGGACGGTCCTGGCAGCACACGGTGTACGCGGGCGTGTTCGAGCTGACCGCGCTGCGCGACACGCTGCTCGGCGTGTTCGGCACCGACGGGCCCACGGAGGACTTCGACGGCCGTTTGGGCGGCCAGAGCGCAGTGCTCTGCTTCTCGGTCAACGACCAGGGGCTGCTCCTCAAGGACAGCGTGACGATCTCGTCGTGCGCCTGGGCGGTGGGCCGGGCCCTGCGCCCGGGACCGGCGGACCCGGCCTGGCTCGACGACTTCGAGAAGGACTCCGAGCAGTGCGTGTCCACGCTCCTCGAGCTGGGCGACGGCCGGCTCCCGGTGGTGGAACGGCAGCGAGGAGCGAGCGGCGCGCCGTCCCGGCCCGGATCTGCGCTCGGTGCGATCGCGGGCGTGGCGGTCGACGTCGTGCTCGGCGTGGCCGTCGGCGGGATCGCCTCGGCCGTGGGCACCGTGGCGGGCGCGGCGCTGGGCTCGGTCACCCAGGCGGTCGCCGAGACGCTGACCGGGTCGGCGGCGAACGCGCTCGCGGACGGGGTCACCAGCCGGGTGAGCGATCACGTGACCGAGCGGGTGGAGGGAATCCTCGACGGCGGTCCGCGTTCCGGGGACGACGCGGACGCGGCGGAAGACCCTCGAGGTCCGGACCCGGCGGGCGATCTCCCCGTCCCGTTGGGCCTGAAGCCGCTGGAGGTGAGGGACCTGGCGGCCGTCACCCGCTGGGTCGCCGAACAGCTCGGGATCGCGGAGGCGCTGCGGCCGGACGCCGTGCGGGTGAAGAGCTACACCGTCCGGGAGTCGCAGAGCGCGGAGAGCGACCAGGCCGACTTCCTGAACAGTTTCATCGCGGCGGACCTCGAGCAGGTGACTGCGGCGCTAGCGGAGGGCACGTCGGGGCGGGCGCTGGAGGAGTACCTCCGGCCCACCGCGGCTCTGGACTCCGGCCGCCGGACCGACGTCCGGCAACGGCCGCAGACCCTGCTGGACGGTGTCCGTCCGACGGCTGCCCCGCTCGGCCGGTGGCCCGGCAGGAGTGACCAACCGCTCGTGCTCAGCCAGCAGTTCGCGGTGAACAGCGCGTTGGCGGAGCTCGGCGGCGCCGGGGGCGGCGGCCTCTACGCGGTCAACGGGCCGCCCGGCACCGGCAAGACCACCATGCTCCGGGACCTGATCGCCGCCCTGGTGGTGCAACGTGCGGAGCGGCTGGCGGCGTTGGCCACTCCCGCGGACGCGTTCGGCAAGGTCCACACCTGGAGCTCCGGCCAGTGGAACCGGAAGCTTCACGGGCTGCGCGAGGAGCTGACGGGCTACGAGATCGTCATCGCGTCCGCCAACAACGGTGCGGTCGAGAACGTGACGACCGAGATCCCGTCCGCGGCCGCGGTGGCCGGGGAGTGGCGCGAGGAGGCCGACTACCTCGCCGCGCAGGGCAGGCTCCTGCTCGGCGGCGCCGAGGCGTGGGGAGCGGTGGCGGCGCCTCTCGGCAATCGCGCCAACCGCTCCCAGTTCGTCAGCCGCCTCTGGTGGGGCCGGGAGATCCAGGAGACGGCCGACCCGCAACGGCCCGGCCGGCGCCGCCGACAAGCCGTGGCCACCGGTCAGGGGCTGCGAGATCTCCTCGTCCGGCAGACGGAGTCGGACCGTGACGCCCGACCTGCCCCGGATCGGAACCCGCACAGCGACAGCCGCCCATCCGGTGCCCCGGGCGCGTCGGATGCACCGGCCACCGCTCCGCTGGGAGATCCCTGGCCGGTGGCGGTACGCCGCTTCACCGAGGCGCGCCAGGCCGTCCAGGAGCTCGCCGCAGCCAGGGAGGCCGCGGCCGCCGCACGCGACAGCCGGCAGCTCCTGGCGCAACAGATACGGACGGCTGATGCCGCCGTGGCAGCGGCTCGGGCGGAGAAGGCGCCGGCCGAGCGCGCGCTGGCCCACGCACACGCCGCGGTGCAGGCCGCGGCCGAAGGGCTGGCGGCCGCCCGGCAGACCGAGCACCAGGTGTCCGCAACGTTGGCCGAGGCTCAGCGCACCGTGGAACTGCGCCGGGGGGTGTGCCAGTCACGGCTGGACGACCTGCGCTCGTACGATGCGCGTCAGCGTCCGGGCCGGCTCCGCGCCCGGCTGTCCTCGGATGCGGAGGAGCGCTGGCTGCGCGGGCGGGAACCCCTGGTGAGCGCCATGGCCCAGGCCGAAACGGCATGGGAGACGTCGGAGACCGCACTCGCCCGGCTCGGCGAGCTCCTCGCCACCACACGGGCCGCCGGCATGGAGGCCGCTGCCGCCGAGGCTGCGGCACAGCGCTCGTACGCGGGCCGGCTGGACGGCCTGCGCCGCGCGGAGCAGGCCGTCACCGCTGCCGAGCGGGCAGCGGCGACGGTTCGGACCACCGCCGACATCGCCGCCCACCGGGTCTCCGAGGCGACGCGACGGTGGCGCGCACACGTGCCGGCCGAGGACTGGGCCGCGCTCCCCGGAGACCCGCAGGCCGACCGCCGGCGGGAGACGTCCGCCCCCTGGATGGACGAGGAGTTCAGCGCCGCCCGCACCCGCGTCTTCCTCGCCGCGCTGGATCTGCACCGGGCCTTCCTCGCTGCGGAGGCGAAGCGCCTGCTCACCAGCCTGCAGGCGGTGATGGAGGTCGTGGGTGGGGACGCCCCGAAGGACCTGCCGCCGGAGCACGTCCGCGCAGCCTGGCAGCTGCTGTTCCTGGTCGTGCCGGTGGTGTCGACGACCTTCGCCTCGCTGGACCGCCTCTTCGCGGGCCTGGGCTCCGAGGCCCTGGGCTGGCTGTTCATCGACGAGGCGGGGCAGGCCGCCCCGCAGCAGGCGGTCGGCGCACTCTGGCGGGCCCGCCGCGCGGTCGTGGTCGGCGACCCGTTGCAGCTCGAACCCGTCGTGACGGTGCCCTGGACGGTGCAGCAGCGGCTCCGGACCCACTACGGAGTGGCGCAGGAGTGGGCGCCCGGCCGTACCTCGGTCCAGCGGGTCGCGGACCGCCTCGCCCGGTGCGGCACCTGGCTCCCGGCCGAACTCCCGGACGGCGGGACGGAGGTGTGGGTGGGGTCACCGCTTCGGGTGCACCGTCGCTGCGACGATCCGATGTTCGAGATCAGCAACCGCATCGCCTACGACGGGCTGATGGTGTTCGGCACGGGTGAGCGGGCGCCCTGTCCGCTCGCCGACCGCAGCGTCTGGCTGAACGTCGTCGGGGGCGAGTCCGACGGCAAGTGGGTGGCTCAGCAGGGCCTCGTGCTCGGCAGGGCGCTGGACCTCCTCGAGGATCGGATGCGCGCGCAGATCGAGCAGGAGGAGTCCGAGGCCGCGCACCGGGAGGGCCGGCAGCCGGCCGACCTCCGCACCGTGTCGCCCGACGAGGTGCGCGAGCGCCTCGGCAAGTCCGTGTTCGTGGTGAGCCCCTTCCGTGAGGTGGTCGCCGGGGCACGGCGTACGACCGGAAACCGGCTTCCCGCGAAGCGGGTCGGCACGGTGCACACCACCCAGGGCAAGGAGGCCGACGTGGTCATCCTGTTGCTGGGTACCGTGGCGTCCCAGAACGGAGCCCGCGACTGGGCGGCCGCCAGCCCCAACCTCCTCAACGTCGCCGTGAGCCGGGCCCGCCGCCGACTGCTGGTCATCGGCGACCGGGCCCTGTGGGGCCGGCACCGCCACTTCGACGTCCTGGCCGGGCACAGCGGCCTGGCCCGGTTCGACGCCTCCGGCTGGCTGAACGGCTGACCCGCGGCCCGCTCCGGCGGAAGGACTCCACGAGAGGAGACTGGCCGGACCGACGCCGGTGTTCTCGCGAACCGTGCCCGGAGCAGGGGTCCGCCACCGTTGGAGTGGGAATGGAGCCGCCTGCCTGCCTGCCTGCCTCACGGCGAACCAGCCAGCCGTGGCCGAGGCCGAGCCCGAGGCCCGCGCCCGGGGCCCGGGTCGACCCGAACGCGACCATGGCTTCGTTCAGGTCGGTGGCCGTCACCTCGGCCGAGGGTGCCGCCGCGAGCAGGCCCGACGTCAACGCGCCGGTACCCGCAGCCAGTTCGAGGACTCGCTCAGGGCGGAGTGCCGTCGCCCGGGCGGTCAGGTCCTCGGCGAAGGGCCGGAACACCACCGGCACGAGGTACCGCTCGTAGGCCGCCGGCATGGACTCGGACCACCGCCGGTCGGCATCGATTCCCGTCACCCTGACGACGGTAGCGCCGCGCCGGGAAGCCTCTTCCCCGCCGCGCCGCCGTGCATCCCGGAGCCGGGAGTGCCATCGCGGGCGCTGCACCCGCGGCGGGGCGCCCGCGGCGGGGAACGGCGTGAGCGGAGCTCAGCCGTCCGGAAGCCCTGACGGACTCAGCCCTGAAGGCCGTCGGCCGCCGGCGCGGCGGGTGACGCCGGCGGCCCCTCCTCGGGATCGGTGACCACGAGGATGACGTGCCTCGCGTCGTCGCTGTGGACGGCGCTGGACCGACAGCCGGACGGGAGGTACAGGGCCTCGCCGCTCAGGGTGGAGACCTCGGCGGCGACGTCACCCGGTGACAGGAGCGTCCAGTGGCTCGATCCGGCGGACTGGATCACCAGGACGTGGCCGGAGGGCGGCCGGGCACCGGTGGCGTGCGCGACCTTCCAGCCCAGCAGGGCCGTGAGGCCGGTGGCGACGTATGCGGCCAGTGCCGCGTCCGGCGATCCGCCCGCGTCCAGGGGCACGACGGGGTCGTTCTCGGGCCAGAGCAGCCCGAAGGTGCGGGCGAAGTGGGCGTCCAGGAAGAGCGCCAGCTCCTGGAGGTAGGGGTCCAGCCCGGGGCGCTCGCTCAGGCGTTCCCAGTCCACGTGCACTCTCCTTCGGCGGCGCCGGCCACCACAGCGATGTCGGAGTGTCAAGCATGGAGCATCGGCGTGTCGGACGGCATCACGATTTTCAGGTATCCAGCAGGCCCGTCCGACTGGCGGCCACGCCCGCCTGGAAGCGGCTGTCGGCGCCGAGCTGCTCCAGGATCTCGGCGATGTGACGGCGCGCGGTGCGCAGCGACATGCCCAGCCTCCGGGCGATCGCCTCGTCCTTCAGCCCGTCGGCGAGCAGCCGCAGGATCGTGCGGTGCAGTTCCCGGGCGACGGCCTCCATCTCGCGTCCGGTCGACTCCTGGAACGGGGTGGCCTGGCCCCAGGTGAGTTCGAACATCTCGTACAGGTAGGCGACGGTCGACGGTTCGCGGATGACCACGGCTCCCAGCTCCGGGCCCGCGGCGGGGAGGAAGGCGGTCTCGCGGTCCATGATGATGATCCGCCCGGCCAGTTCGTGCGTGGTGCGGTATTCGGCGCCCAGGACGGAGGCGGCGGCGACGTAGGCCTGACTGGGGCCGTTGAAGCGGGCGGTGTGGTGGTAGAGGGTGCGGATGCGCACGCCGCGCTCCAGCATCGCCCGGTCGCGCACCAGTGCCTCGGACATCGCCTCGGGAATCCGGGCGCCGCCGCCGGGCTGGCAGGAGACCACCTCGGTGGTGCACTGCTCGCCCAGCCGGTTGAGCAGGAAGCGCACCTCCGCCAGTGTGGGGATCACCTCGATGCCCGCGCCGGTCTCCCGGCTGTCCGGGAACAGCGGGGAGAACTCGTCGAACCGGCTGCGCATCCGGGCGATGTCGTCCTGACGCTGACGGATCTCCGCCTCGACGGGAGCGGCGCGCCGGAAGAAGGCCGAGTCGGGGGAGACCACCCTCAGTGCTTCCTGCCTGGCGCCGGCCGGCGCCAGCAGTCCCGAATCGAGCAGACGCTCGACCGCCGCCGTCACACCGGACGGGGACAGTCCCGTCGCCTGCGCCACGACCGCCGGATCGTGGGCGCCGGTGTAGCGGTTCTCCGCAAACCATGCGTAGACGGACAGGTCGGATTCGTGCCCCTGACCTGCTTCGGTCCGACGCTCTGTCACATCGCGATCGTTTTTGTCCATATTTACCCCCACACCCCTTTGCTGTCAGGCAAGTTGATGAACGGCTCCAAGCATGTCGGCGATCTTCGATGCCCGCCAGAGTGGAGCCATGGCCCCTTCACCCAATGGGGCAAATGCCAATGAACCCACGGGAGATCCCCATGAAGCGCATCATCCTCATCACCGTGGCACTCCTCGGCGCTGCTGCCGCCTGGCTGACGCCGGTCGCCTCGGCCACCTCGGCGCCCGCCCGCCACGACGTTCCCACCGCGGCCGGTGTCCTCACCTGCCCGCCCCTCACCCGCTGCGACGACACCTCCTGGGGAGGCTGAACCTTTGTTCACGACGCGAGAGAGGGAGATCCTCGTCCACCTCGCACAGGGCCGCACCTCCCGGGCGATCGCCCGTCTGCTGCACCTGAGCCACCACACCGTCGAGACCCACGTCCGCAACATGCGGGCCAAGAGCGGAGCCAGCAGCCGTACCCAGCTGCTGGCCATCGCCCTCGGGCTCGACGCCGCCGGGCCTGCTGTGCCCGCCGGGCCCGGCAGGGGCTGATTCAGTCCGAATCCGAGCAGCACTCCCCGACGGGGGTCGGACAAGTCCGGCCGGCCGGCGGCTCGCCCGTGGGCGACGCCAGGACCGGCGGGAACCGGGCGTGCTGGGAGGACCACTCCGAAGAAGGGGGATGTCACAGACCGATGGAAATACCCATTCTGATATGTGCGGGCCAGCCGCTGATGCGCAGCGGACTCTCCTCGGCCCTCGTGGCCGAGCCGGACATCCGGGTGGTCGGTGAGACCGCGGACGGGAGCACCGCCAGCGCGCTGGCGCGGGAGCTGAACCCCGCCGTCGTCGTGGCCGACTTCGAGCTCGCGGACATGACGGGGATCGATCTCGTCCGCGAGCTCCTGAGGCCGAGCCGGGAGGCGCCCCGCACGCTGCTGATGGCACCGGCCGAGGGCGACGCCGTCCTGGAGTCCATCCTGGCCGGCGCCACCGGGATCGTCACCCGGAACACCCTGGTGGAGGACTTCCCCCAGGCGATAAGAGCCATGGCCACCGGCCACTCCTTCCTCTCCCCCGACATCGCGGCCCTGCTCCTGGGCTGGGTCCGCGACAAACAGCCCGCGCTGTTCCCGGCGCTCGGCCTGAACCTTCTCACCTTCCGCGAACGCGAGATCCTGGCGCTGCTGGCGAACGGGATGTCCAACGCCGAGATCTCCAAGCGGCTCTGCATCGTTCAGTCGACGGTCAAGTTCCACATCTCCCAGCTGCTCAGGAAACTCGGACTCAGGGACCGCCTGCAGGCCGCCGTTTTCGCCCACCAGAACGGTGTCACCTGATGTTGCGACAGGACCAGCACCACAGCACCCGTTGGCTGCCGTGGACCAAGGGGACGACGGGGTTGCCCCGCCTCTACTGCCTCCCCTTCGCCGGCGGGGCGGCGCACTTCTTCCGCCCTTGGACGGAGGCGGCCCGGCACCTCTCCGTCGAGGCGGTCCCGGTCGAACTGCCGGGCCACGGCACCCGCTTGCGCGACCCCTTGCTGACCGACATGGCCGCCATGGTGGACGCGCTGTGCGAGGAGGTCCTCCGGCAGGAGAGCGGGCCCTTCGCGATCCTCGGGCACAGCATGGGCGCGAAGATCGCGTACGCGGTGGCCGAGGAGCTGGAACGGCGGCCCGGGGGCACGCCGCCGGCCCGGCTCTTCGTGTCCGGGGCCCTGCCGGCCTCGGCCGCCGAGCCGAGGCCGCTGCACGGCCTGCCGGACGCCGCGCTCGTGGCGGAGCTGTCCGCGATGGGCGGCACGCCTCCCGAGATCCTCGCCAACGCCGAACTGATGGAGTTCATGCTGCCGGTGATCCGGGCCGACCTGACCCTGCTCGAACAGTGGCACGCGCCGGCCCGGAGCCGGGTCTCCTGCCCCATCACGGCGTTCGCCGGCCGGGACGACCGGATCGTCCGGGCGGATCTGACCGCGGGCTGGGCCGACCACACCTCGGCGTCCTTCGCCCTCCAGGTCCACCCCGGGGACCATTTCTTCCTCCGGGAGGAGATGGAGGGGATGCTCGGCCGGATCGCGGCCGACCTCCACGAGCACCATGGCGACCGGCCTGCCCCGGGCGGGGCATGACGGTGGCGTCACTCCCCTTCGACGCCGACCTCGATCAGTCCGGTCGCCTCGGCCAGTGCCCGTCCGACCTCCTGCGGCGACGCGCCGACGGCGATGACGTGGCCCAGCCGGTCGTAGGCGCTCCGCGGTGGCCGGACCTCGCGCCCCGGCGTCGCGCTCACCAGGACGCGCTCCACGCCCGGCACCCGCTCGGCCTGCCGGACCCCGTCCACGCCGGTCAGCCGGCCCGGCCGCGGCGCGGTCAGGAACCGCAGGCCGGCCCGGGACGCGTGGTCGGCCGACAGGTTCAGCGGCAGGCCGGCGGCGGCGCGGATCTGCTGCTCCAGCAGGTCGATCCCGGTGGCCGGGCGGATGAGTTCCGGGATCATGCCGCCGGCCAGCCGTCCGTTGATCTCGATGACGGCCGGACCGTCGGCGGTCAGCCTGAGCTCGACGTGTGCCGGGCCGCGCTCGAAGCCGACGGCCTTCAGCGCCTGCCGGGCCGTGTCGGCGATCCGGTCGGCCAGCACGTCGTCGATGTCGGCGGGGAAGAGGTGACCGGTCTCGACGAAGTGCGGCAGCGGGCTGACGGTGCGCTGAGTGACGCCGACGCACCGGGCCTCGCCGTCCTCGCCGAACATCTCCGCGCTGAACTCGGGCCCGTCCAGGTACTGTTCGACCAGCACCGCGCCCGGCGTCCGCTGGCCGCGCACGTTGTGGGTGACGGCGAGCAGCTCGGTGGCGTGCGCGGCGGCGGTCACGGCGTCCTCGCACCACAGCACGGACTGCGAGCCGGACTCCCCGACCGGTTTGACCACGCAGGGCAGCCCCACCGCGGCGACGGCGGCCGCGACCCGGTCCGGGTCCGTGACGATCGCGAACCCGGGCTGGGTCACCCCGGCCTCCTGCAGCGCGGTGCGGGTCAGCGCCTTGTTGCGGCAGCGGGTCATCGCCTCCGGCGGGTTGCCGGGCGTGCCCAGGGCCGCGGCCGCCCGCGCGGTGTGCTCCAGGTAGAACTCGCTGGTCGTCGTGACGCCCGCCACCCGGCGTCCGGCGCTCACCCCGGCGATGGCCGCGGTCAGCGCGGCCTCGTCGTCGGTGTCGCAGACCACGACCCGGCAGCCGGTGTCGGCCAGGTCCGGGTAGCGCGCCGCGTCCTTGGTGAACAGCACCGGCTCCAGGGCCAGCCGGACGGCGGTCCGCAGCGCGATCATCCCGGTGCCGGTGGTGTTGGACTCGACGAAGAGCAGCAGCCGGCGGTCCCGGCGGGGTATCCGGGCGAACGACCAACTGGACACCGTGGCACCGTACTCCACCTCCTCCGGGGCGTCGGCGACGGCGCCCCGCGGTGCGCCCCGGCCGGCGTCGGCGGCGGCGTCGGCGTAGACGCTGTCCACGTAGCGGTCGCCGCGGTCCGGCATGATCCCGACCAGCCGGGTGCCCGGCTCGGCGCGGGCCGCGAGGTGGGTGAGGACCCGGTAGACCGACCCGGAGGTGTTCCCGCCGAAGATCTTCTGCTCCTGGGCGAGCCGGCGGGTGGCGTCGAAGGCCTCGTCGTCGGACAGCCAGTGCACCTCGTCGAAGACGCGGTAGTCGATGTTCTCGGGGATGAGGCTGTTGCCGAGCCCGCCCTGCTTGCGGGTCGGGCGGTCCGGCTGGGCGAAGAGCACGCTGCCCACGCAGTCCACGCCCACCACCGAGACGTCGGGCAGGCGTTCCAGCAGCGCCTTCGACGTCCCGCAGAGCGAGCCGCCGCTGCCCACCGCCCCGACCAGGACGTCCACCGACCCCAGGTCGGCGACCAGTTCGCCGGCCAGGCCGCGGTACGCGGCGGGGTTCTGCGGGTTGCTGTACTGGCGCGGCCAGAACGCGCCGGGCAGGTCGGCCATCAGCTCGGCCAGGCGCTCCAGCCGGGCACTCTGCCACCCCTGCCCGGTCATCTCCGCCACGATGTGGACCTCGCAGCCCAGGGTGCGCAGCTTGGCCAGGGTGATGGGGTCGATGCGCGGGTCGGTGACGATGTGCACGGGGTGGCCGAGGTACGTGCCGACCAGGGCCACCCCGAGCGCCATCGTGCCCGAGGAGCTCTCCACGATCGGCCCGCCCTCGGCCAGCGCGCCGGTGCGCCGGGCTTCGAGGATCACCTGCCGGGCCACCCGGTCCTTCATCGCGAAGAGGTTCTGCATCTCCAGTTTGGCGAAGACCTCGACGCCTTCGGGGGCGTCCACCCGCAGCCGCACCACCGGGGTGTGGCCGATGCCGTCGATGACCGATTCCTGCCGCATGTGTGCACGTCCTTAGGAGGTGTGGGAACTGCCCTGCCGGGAGGGCCGGGGGAGGGTCCGGAACAGCAGCGTGTCGTCGCCCAGGGCCTCGCAGGCCGCGTGCGCCTCGGCCACCTTGCGGGCGCGGTCCGGGTCCGCGTCGTCGAACAGCAGGCCCAGCATGGTGCCGCTGTGCGCGCACACGACGCCGAGCGCCCCGGTCCGCCCGGCGATGGCCAGCATCGCGTCCAGGTGCCGCTTGGGTGCGAACCGCTGGTTGAGGACGGCGCTGCGGGTGGTCACCCGACCCACGGCCGCGAGGTCCCCGGCGCGCACGGCCGCGGTCAGGGTCTCCAGCAGTCCGGTGAACTCGGCGGTGTCGGCCGGCGAGTAGCGCTTGGGCCGCTTGTTGAAGGCGACGGTGTCCAGGTGGCCGCCCTCGTCCACGGCCACCACGGTGGCGGGCGCCAGCCCGCCGAGGGCCTCGCGCAGCCGCACTTCGCGGTGCTCGAAGACGACGACGCCCGGGTGCATCACCCCGTCGGTCGGCTCGATCGGGCGCAGCCAGTGCTCCACCGCCGCCGGGCCGGTGTCCAGTCCCAGCGCGCCGCCGACCGCCCGCGCGGTGGCGACCAGGTCGGCCGAGGAGCTGGCCAGTCCCTTGCCGATGAGCAGGTCGCTGTCCAGGATCAGGGTCCCGCCGCTACCGGGCTGGTGCACCGTCAGCATGGCCTCGGCCAGCCGCAGGGACTTCTTCTTGTGGGCGGGGAAGACCCGCAGCGGACCGGCCCCGTCGAAGCGGAACCAGGCCCGGGAGCGGAGCGTGATCGGCAGGGTGACGAGGAAGTCCGTGCCGTCGGGCAGCCGTCCCTGGAGCAGTTCGCCGAAGGTCCCGGAGGCGTCGGCGCGGCCGCTGCGCAGGTCCGCGCCCGGGCGGCGGGTGATGAGGCTGGGGCCGGTCACGGGGTGCCCGCCGGGGTGCGCTCGGCGGTGTCCTCGACGGCCAGCAGGGCGTCGACGCGCGCCACGGCGACGCTCGCCGCCTCGCCGCGCACCAGCCACTGCCCGGACACCTCGCGGTAGCCGCGTTCCTGCGCGGCGAGCATGGCGCGGACGGCGTCGGGGTGCGTCGACCCCGCGGAGTTCTTGACCCGGACGGCCTTGTCGGCGTCGAGGGCGCCGGACAGCAGTTCGGCGGGTTCCGGCACCCGGTGGCCGTGCTCCTCGGCGACCGCCGCGAGCAGCGGGCCGTCGGGAGTGGCCGCGGTCAGGTTCTCGGCGATGGCGGCCCTGACGTAGGCCCCGGCGATCACCTGCGCCGTCCGCCAGGGGACGCCGGCGTCCAGGGTCAGCCGGTTCGCGAGGGTGAAGGCGCCGAGGAAGTCCCCCTCGCAGGCCTCGCGCATGCGGTCAGTCCGGAAGGTGGCGGTGGCGAGGACGGTGTGGGCCAGCCGCAGGGCCGAGCGCAGCGCGGCGAACTGGGCCTGGAGGTGCCGCCCGGCCTCCTTGGAGACCTCGACGCTGTTGGCGTACGGGGTGCCGTGCTGGGCGAAGGCGAGCTGGGTCGCGCAGCCGACGACGTGCGAGCAGCGGCCGCGGATCCTTTCCAGGACCGGGAAGTTGCGCTTCTGCGGCATCGCGGCCGAGATCCCGGCCAGCGCGTCGGGGAAGTCCACGAACCCGAACCCGGCTCCGCTCCACGTCATCAGGTCGGTGGTGAACCGGCTGAGGAGCACGGCGAAGTTCGAGAGCTCGGACGCGACCGCGAGGGCCCAGGACCGGGAGGCCACCGACACGAGGGCGTGCGGCTGCGGCTGCCGGAAGCCCAGCAGCCCGGCCATCCGCTCGCGGTCCCAGGGCAGTTCCTGGCCGGCCATGCTGCCCGCGCCGAGGGGCGAGCGGTCGATCTCGTCGTAGGTGGTCAGCAGGCGCCGGGCCGCGCCGAGGGTCTCCTCGGAGAGCGCCGAGAGGTAGAAGGCGGGTGTGATGGTCTGCGCGGCCTGCGCGTGGGTGTAGCCGGGCATCGGGCTGTCGGGCAGTTCGGCGGCGCGCGCCGCCACCGTGCGTCCCAGCGCGAGGAGGTCCCCGGCGAGGGCACGGACGTTCTCCCGGCAGGTCAACAGCTGGCCGCAGGCCTGGAAGTCGTTGCGGCTGCGGTCCACGTGCCAGGCGGCGAACGGGGCGGTACCGCCGCGGGCCACGTGGCGTTCCATCGCGAAGAAGATGTCCGACATGTTGTCCCGCGGGTCCGCCCGGATCAGCTCGGGGGTCAGCTCGTCGAGCCGTCCGGCGATCGCGGCCGCCCCCTCCGGGTCGACCAGGCCCATCCTGCGGTACTCCAGCAGCAGCACCTTCTCGATCGACACGTAGTGCGGCAACAGGGCTTCGGCCTCGTAGCCGAACTGCGGGGCCAGCACCTCCTCGTCCCAGACCTCGCTGGGCACGCCGTCGATCCGGCCGGTCACTGCCATGTCTCTCCCTCGGGGTCGGTCTGGTTCTCCCGGTGCGTCGCGGCGTGCCGGTCCAGCTCTGCGGCCAGCCGTGCGACGGTCGGGTTCGAGAAGAAGGCGTCGACGGTGGTCTCGACGCGGTGGTCGGACGACAGCCTGGCGAGCAGGCGCAGCGCCTGCAGCGAGTGGCCGCCGACGGCGAAGAAGTCGTCGTCGACGCCCACCCGGTCGACGCCGAGGACTTCGGCCCAGACGCGGGCCACCAGTTCCTCGGCGGCGGTGCGCGGCGGGACGTGGCCGGGTGGTGGGACCGGGACGGCACCCCCCTCGGGCCCCGGGCCCGCCGGGAGCCGGGACAGCGGTGTCGCCGGGTCGGCGAGGGCCGCCGTGAGCACCGCCGCGTAGTCGGAGAGCAGCCCTTCGGCGGTCTCCCGTCCGAACAGGGCGGTGTTGTACTCGAGGCGGGCCGTCGTGCCGGACACCTCCAGCAGCAGGTCGTCCTCGGCCGCGGTGGACGGGGGCCCGAAGCCCTCGGCCGCCGTGACGTTGAACGCCAGCTGGTAGAGCGGGGGCAGGCCGGGGCCGCGCTGCGGTGCGAGCTGCTCGACCACGGTCTGGAGCGGCATCTCCTGGTGGTCGCGGGCCGCCCGCCACACCGCCCGGACGCGTTCGACGAGCCCGGCGTAGGAGGGGTCGCCCGAGGTGTCCACCCGGAGCACCACCATGTTCACGAAGGTGCCGACGAGGGGCAGCAGTTCGGGGCGGTCCCGGCCGGAGAGCGGCACCCCGAGGACGATGTCGTCCCGGCCGGAGCGCCGGTGGAGCAGGGCCGCGTACCCGGCGAGCAGGACCTCGAACGGCGTGACCCGGTACCGGCCGGCGGCCTCCGCGAGCGCGGACGCCGTGCCGGCCGGGAGTTCGGCCCGGAGCTCCGCGCCGGCGAAGGACCTCCGGGCCGGCCGCGGCAGGTCCAGCGGAAGGCCGTGCGCGGGTGGCAGACCGGCGAGCTGCGCCCGCCAGTAGCCGGCCAGCGCGGCGATCTCGGCGCCGCCGAGGCGCTCGCGCTGCTGCCGCGTGTACTCGCCGTAGGAGAGCGGCAGTCGGGGGACGTGCGGCAGCCGGTCCTGTTCGAACGCCGCGCAGAACTCGGTGATCTCGGCGTGGAGGTTGAAGAGTGACGGGGCGTCGCAGACCGCGTGGTGGGCGACGAACAGCAACCGCCAGCGCCCGGCGCCGAGTCTGACCAGTCCGGCGCGCCACAGCGGTGCGCGGGAGAGGTCGAAGGCGGTGTGCTTCAGCCGGTCGGCGAGGGCCTCGCGGTCCGCGCGCTGCTTCTGCTCGGTCCGGCCGGACAGGTCGACGGCCTCCAGATCGAGGTCGACGCGGTCGTGGACGACCGCGGTCAGCGTGCCGTCCACGACCCGGAACCCGGTGCGCAGCGCCTCGTGCCGGTCCACCACGGCGGCCAGTGCCGCCCGGATCTGTCCCTCGGAGACGTCCCCGTGCAGCGGCCACTGGTCCGCGACGTGGTACAGCGCGGTGTCGGCGGCGAACCGGCTGGCCAGCCAGGCGCGTTCCTGCGCGAAGGAGGCGGCGGTCATCCGGCCTCACCGCCGGGCAGGACGTGGCCGGCGAGCCGGACCGGGTTGCCGAGGACGACGGCGACCTCCCGGGGGCCCTCGTACGGCTCCCGGCTGTGGGCCATCCGGATGTTGTCGACGACCAGGACGTCGCCGTCCCGCCAGGACTCGCCGAAGGCGGCCGCGTCGTAGACCGCGTTGACGGTCTCGACGGTGTCGGCGCCGACCGGGGCGGTGTCGCCGTGGGCCGTGGTGAACGGCAGACCGGCCGGCCCGTACTGGTCGAGCAGGTACTCGCGGATCGCCGGGTCCATGGTCAGTTCGTTGAGGAAGGCGATCTGGTTGAACCAGCCGGGCACGCCGGTGCGGGGGTGGGCGACGACGGCGGCCCGGCGCTGCGCGGTGCGCAGCCGGCCGTCGTCGAACCACTCGTGCCGGATGCCCTCGGCCGCGCAGTAGGCGTCGACCAGGGCCCGGTCCTCGGTGCCGAAGGCGTCGGTCCACGGCAGGCCGACGTCCTGGTACGTGCGCAGCAGCAGCCAGCCGTGCCGACGGAACGGCTCGACCAGTTCCTGGGGGAGGCTGCGCAGCACCTGCTGGGAGTCGGCGAGCATCGTCCGGCCGCCGCGGTCCGGGGCGGTCAGGCAGCCGAACACCAGCAGACCGGGGACCTCGGAGGCGTAACTCTGCTCGTGGTGCATGCACATCGGGGCGTCCGCGGGCCAGTGCGAGGCCGAGTAGACCGTCGCGCCGTGGCGCTCGCGGGGCGCGAACCCCTCCCGCTCGACCATCGGCTCGACCCCGAGGGCGGCGGTGACGGCCGCGAGGTCCGCGGCCGAGGCGACGCCCAGGCCGCGCAGGAGGACGGCCCCGGACGCCTCGACCTCGGCGAGGACCTCCCCGCGGTGCTCGGCGGCCCACCGCGGGCCGGGGGCGGCTTCCAGCACGCGCAGGACCGGTGCGGTGCGGGTGGTGGCGGTGCGGGTGGTGGTGGTCATCGGCGCGCCTCCGCCGTCCGGCCGGCCGCCTTGCGGTCGAGGAGTCCGGCCACCTCGGCGACGGTCGGGGTGGCCTTCAGCTCGCCCACCGTCACCGCGCGGTCCAGGGCGATCGCCAGCCGGATCGCGGCCAGTGAGGTGCCGCCGAGTTCGACGAACCGGGAGCCGCGGCCGACCTGGTCGAGCGGGACGTTGAGCAGCTCGGCCCACAGCCGGGCGACCCGGCGCTCGGTGTCGGTCTCCGGGAGCGCCACGTCGCCGTCGGCGGCCGGCCGGCCCTGCTCCCGGGCCGCGGCGGTCAGCGCCTTCTTGTCGATCTTGCCGTTCGCGGACAGCGGCAGCCTGGCAAGGCGGTGCAGCCGGCCCGGCACCATGTAGTGCGGCAGGACGGCGGCCAGGGCCCGGTCCACGGCCCCGGGCTCCGGGGCGGCGGCGCCGCTGTAGAAACCGACCAGCTGCGGGTCCTCGGCCGAACCCGCGATCACCACGGCGCCGTCGCGGACGCCGGGGACCTGCAGCAGGCGGTTCTCGATCTCGCCGATCTCGATCCGGAATCCGCTCACCTTCACCTGCGAGTCCCGGCGGCCGAGGTACTCGAACTCGCCGGAGGGCAGCCGGCGGCCGAAGTCGCCGGAGCGGTAGAGGCGTTCGCCCGGCCGGTACGGGTCCGCCCGGTACGCGGCGTCCGTCCGGGCGGCGTCGTTGACGTACCCCCGGCCGACGCACACCCCTGCGAAGACGATCTCCCCCGGCGCCCCGTCGGGGACCATGCGCAGCTGCTCGTCCACCACGTACACGCGGACGTTGCGGGTCGGCGGGCCGAGCGGGACGGACCGGCCGGCCGGCGGGCGGTGCATCACGCCGTGGTTGGTGTCGTCCGAAACCTCGGTCGTGCCGTAGCAGTTGACCAGCGGAATGCCGGGGAAGGCGGCGAACCACCGGTGCACCAGTTCGGTCTTGAGCGCCTCGCCCGTCACCGCGAGGCAGCGCAGTGACGGCAGGCCGAGGCTGTCGCCCTGGAGGGTCTCCAGCACCAGGTCCAGGTAGGAGGGCACCAGCTGGGCCACCTGGACGCCCGCCCGGGTGACGGTCTCCACGAAGCGGCGGACGTCCGTGATGGTGTCCTGTCCGATGATCTCCGTCCGGCCGCCGACCAGCAGCGCGCAGAGCAGCTGCCACAGCGAGATGTCGAAGCACTGCGGGGCGGTCTGGGCGATGACGTCGCCCTCGCGGACACCCAGGTCCTCGATCTTGGAGTAGAGGTGGTTGAGGAAGCCGGCGTGCTCGCACATCGCGCCCTTGGGCTCACCGGTCGATCCCGAGGTGAAGTAGATGTACGCCAACTGGTCGGTGCGGACGGGCAGTTCGAGGTCCTCTTCGGGGCCGGGCCCGGCCGTCACCCCGGTCAGCACCGAGACGGTCACGTCGCCGCGCCCCCGCACCGCCTCGTCGAGCTGGGCCAGCCCCTGGTCCGCCAGCACCCGGCGGCAGCCGCTGCGCTCCAGCACCACGGAGATCCGCTCGGCCGGGAACGCCGGGTCCAGCGGGAGGTAGCAGCCGCCCGCCTTGAAGATCGCGATCACCGCGGCCATCCACTCCAGCGAGCGCTCGGCCACCACGGCCACCACGTCCTCGTCGGCCAGCCCCTCCCGCCGCAGTGACCGGGCGATCCGGTTGGCGCGGCCGTTCAGCTCCGCGTACGTCCAGCTCCGCCCTGCCTGCACCGCGGCGACCGCGTCGGGGTGCCGGCGCACCCGCTCCTCGAACAGCTCGTGGAACCGGCGGTCCGGCAGCGGCCGGACCGGCCCGCCCGAGCCCGCGAGCACGGCCGCCAGCTCCTCCCCGCCGACCAGCCCGTGCGCGTCGTGCGCCTCGTCCGGGGAGGCGGTCATCCGCTCCAGGACCGTCCGGACGTAACCCTCGACGCGGTCAGGGCCGACGTGCTCCAGCTCGGCGGCCTCCCGCCCGACCCGCTCGGCCTCGGCCCGCCCCTCCGGGGTGGCCACCCGGGCGACGAGCTCGCGCCAGCTCGCGCCGCCGCCGAGCGCGTCGGAGCCCGTGAGCACCGCCGCCACCTTGAACGACGCGGCCAGCCGCAGGGTGTCCGGGCCGGCCCCGGTCCCGGCCGCCAGGACCGCGATCGCCGCTTCGGCGTTCGTCATGATTCGTCACCTTCCGGTTCGTTCCGTCGTGCCGGCAGGGGCCAGGGCAGCCGCGCACGATCACGTTTGTTGGTGGCGGTGCGCGGCAGGTCGGCCAGCACCGCGATCAGGTCGGGCACCGCGGGGGCCGGCAGCCGCGCCGCGAGGAGCCGCCGCAGCGCCTCCCCGGAGACTCCGGGGTCGGCCACCACGTAGCCCACCAGGCAGGGGTCGCCGGACGCGGTGGTGCGGACGGCCGCGGCGGCCTCCCGCACGCCGGCCTGCTGCTCCAGCACAGCCTCGACCTCGTCCAGTTCGACCCGGTTCCCGCGGATCTTCACCTGGTTGCCGGTCCGGCCGGTGAACGCCAGCGTGCCGTCGGCCCGCACGTAGCCGCGGTCGCCGGTGCGGTACAGCGTCCGGCCGGGCCGCCAGGGATCGGGCAGGTACGCCGAGGCCGTCTCGGCGGGCCGGCGGTGGTAGGAGCCGGCCAGGAACGCGCTGCGCAGGTGGATCTCGCCGGGCACCCCGGCCGGGCACGGCCGGCCGAGGCCGTCGAGGACGAGAACCTCCCGGCCCGGGATCGCCCCGCCGATCGGCACGGTGGCCGGGAAGGCCCCGCCCGGGGGCAGTTCGTGGTGGGTGGCGAGGATGCACTCGGTGGGCCCGTACAGGTTGTGCAGCCCCGGCCGCACCGCCCGGTGCGCCCAGGCCTCGGCCAGGTCCACCGGGAACACCTCACCGGCGACCAGGACGTGTCGCAGGTCCGGCAGTTCGCCGCCCTGCGCGTCCAGCGCCTCGGTGATCAGCCGGAAGAACGACGGCACGGTCTGGATCTGCCCGATCCGTTCCCGCCGCAGCCAGCGCACCACCGAGACCGGATCGCGCCGGGCCGCGGCGGGCGGCAGGCAGAGCGCGGCGCCGGCGGTGAGCGCCGCGAAGATCTCGGTGTACGCGGCGTCGTAGGTGAGCGGCGCCCACTGGGCGACCCGGCTCTGCGGCCCGATCCCGAACCGGTCCCGCTGCCACTCGGCGAACTGCGCGAACGCGGCCCGCGAGAGCGCGATCCCCTTGGGCGTCCCGGTGCTCCCCGAGGTGTGGACGATGCACAGCGGGTGGTCGGCGACCGGCGGGGCCGGGAAGCAGACGTGCTCCCCCGGCGAGTCGTCCCCCGGGGCGGCCTCCAGCGGAAGCACCGGCAGGCCCGCGAGCCGGCCGTCCGGTCCGAGGAGCGCGGGGTGCGCCGCGGCGGCGGCCTCGTCGGCCAGCACGCAGACCGCCCCGGTGCCGGCCAGGATGTCGCGGAGGCGGGCGTCCGGGTCGGCGGGGTTCAGACAGGTGAAGGTCGCGCCGGTGCGCATCGCGCCGAGGACGGCCGCGATCTGGCCGGCGCCGCCACTCGGCAGGAGCGCCACCACCTGCCCGGGGCCCGCGCCGTGGCCGGCCAGGGCGCGGGCGATCCGGCAGCTCCACCGGTCGAGCCCGCCGTAGTCGAGCGTGCCCTCCGCGGAGCTCACCGCGACCGCCTCGGGGGCTTCCTGCACCCGTGCCGCGAACTCCTCGTCCAGGAAGGCCAGGTAGTCACGGTACGGCCGGGTGGTGGCGGGGGCGGGTGCCGGGTACGGCGCGGGGCGGCCGGAGAGGTCGAGTTCGGCCAGGGGCCGGTCGGGGGTGTCGAGCCCGAACCGCAACGCCCGGACGAGGTGGCCGGCGAAGCCCTCGGCCGTCACCCGGCCCGGCAGCGTGCCGGTGAGGGCGACGGTGAACTCGTCCGGCCCGGTCACGGCCAGGATCAGCCGGCCCTCCGGGTCGGGCGGGGAGTCGACGGTCACCTCGGCCGTGATGCCCGGCAGGTCCAGGGCCGCGGCCGGAAGGCCGTGCCCCGCGAACACGGCACGGATCGGGAAGGCCGGTCCGTCCGCGCCGGCCTCCAGCGCCGTACGCACCACGGCGCGCAGTCGAGCGGACGTCAGGGCGTCGGAGAGGTCCGGCCGGATCACCCGGTGCGCCGGGCCGTCCAGCACGGTCACCACGGCCTCGTCCGTCCCGGCGTACCTGCCGAGCACCGCGGTGAAGGCAGCGAGCACCCGCTCGGCCGCGTCGCCGCCGGGCTCCGCGGGCAGCTTGCGGGACGCCCGCTCGCCCGGGAGCCAGGCGCCCGGCAGGGGTCCGGTCGCGGGCGGCGGCGCCGGTGCGTCCGGAATCCGGGCGCGGTAGGCGGCGCCGAGATCCCGGGTCAGCCCCGCGACCGACCACGCGTCGGCCCGCTCCCGGTCCACCGTGAGCAGGAGTTCGTACGCCCCGGCGCCCAGCCCGGCGAGGCAGGCCCGCAGCCGGGGGCGGCCGGCGGGCCCGACCGGCCGGGCGGCCTCGTCGGCCGCCAGGTCGGCGAGGACACGCCGCTGCTGCTCCCCGGCGGACCGCGAGAGGTCGATGACCCTCAGCCGGACCCGGCCCGGCCGCTCCCCCGCCGCTTTGAGCTCCGGATGCGCCGCCACGAGGTCGCCGACGGCGGCCGACAGCGCGGTGACGTCCAACTCCCCCGTCAGACGGGCGCGGAGCACGGCGTTCGCGGGCGGGGCCGCCGCGGGAGCGCTCACGACCCGCTCCGCGCCATGCGGTCCGTCACGGCCGAGGCGAGCCCGGCGACGGTGGGGTCCAGGAGGAACGCCCGCAGCGGGAGGTCCACCTGGTACTCGTAGCGGACCCGGTCCATCAGCCGCGCGATCGCCAGGGAGTCGCCGCCGAGCAGGGTGAAGTCGTCGTCGCGGTTGACCCCCGCCAGGCCGAGGATCTCGCTCCAGATCGCGGCGATCCGCGTCTCCGCCGGCCCCTGCGGCGGTTCCGTGGCCTCCGCCGTCCGCTGCAGCGGGACCGGCGGCAGGGAGCGGCGCTCCACCTTGCCGTTGAGCGTCCGGGGGATCGCCGTCATGCGGACGAACACCGAGGGCACCAGGCCGGGTGCGAGCCGCTGCGCGGCGTGCGCGCGCAGCTCGGCGTCCGGGACGTCCGGGGCCACCACGTAGGCGACCAGGGCGGTCGACGCGTCCTCCGTGACCGCCGCCGCGCAGACGTCGTGCACCCCGGGACGGCCGCGCAGGGCGTTCTCGACCTCGCCGAGGTCGATGCGCACGCCGTGGACCTTGACCTGCTGGTCCCGGCGGCCGTACAGCTCCAATGCCCCGTCGGGCCGCAACCTGCCGAGGTCGCCGGTGCGGTAGGTGGTGGCCGTGCCGCGCCACTCGTCCTCGCCGAGGTAGCCGAGGAGCGGGAACGGGACCTCGATCTCCACCTCGCCGAGCGCGTCCTGCGGATCGCCGGGCCCGGTCAGCACCCGGGCCGCCACGCCCGGCAGCGGCCGGCCGACCGGCACCAGCCGGGCGTGGGCGTCCTCCCCCGTCGTCCGGTGGAAGAGCTTCGTCATGGTCGTCTCGGACGGCCCGTACAGGTTGACCAGCTCCTTGCCGCCGCCGAACAGGCCGCGCCACCACGAGACGTCCGAGGGGTGGAGCTGCTCGCCCGCGAGCAGCACGGCGCGCAGGGCCGGGAAGGAGCCGGGGGTCAGGGCGGCGGAGCGCAGCGTGCGGAAGAGGGTCGGCACGCAGTGCAGGACCTCGACCTCGTTCTCGGTGAGCCAGCGCGCGAGGCCCTCGCCGACCGGCGTCTCGGCGGCCGGGTTCACGCAGACGGTGCCGCCCGCGCACAGCGGGGTGAAGGCGTCGCGCAGGAACGCGTCGAAGCCCGGCGAGGTCAGCTGGGAGACCCTGGTGCCCTCGCCGATCCCGAACTCGGCGATCTCCCAGTCGACGAAGTGGTGGACGGCCCGGAGGCTGCCGCGGATGCCCTTCGGGCGCCCGGTCGTCCCCGAGGTGAAGTAGACGTAGCCGCGGTCCTCCGGGGCGGCCCGCTGCCAGGCCTCGGCGGACCACTCGCGGGGCTCCAGCGTCTCGGGGCGGACGAACCCGGCGCCGTCGGGCAGTTCGCGCCCTTCGAGCACCTCGCGGCCCGCCGTGTCGGCGACGACCGCGCCCGGACGGAGGGCGGCGAGCACGCCGTCCAGCACGGCGGCGGGCAGCCGGGGGTCGACCGGTGCGAACGTGCGGCCGGCGGCCATGCAGCCGAGGACGGCCGCGATCACCTCGACCGGGTCGGCGCAGGAGAGCAGGACCGGGTCGGCGGGCCTGCCGATCCGCTCGAACGCGGCCTGGTAGCCGGCGACACGGCCCGCGAGATCCCGGTAACTCACTTCTCTGCCACCGGACTTGACGGCACAGCGGGAGCTGTCGCGGGCCAGGCTGTCCGCCCATCGCCTCAGAACCGTCGGCGTTGTCATATTGCTCCATCCCTGATTCGCTGTGCGATGACGGTCATCGGGTCGATGCTGGGCAGGTGCCGGGTCAGCCCGCGGGCCTCGATCGCCCGGGTCACCAGGTGCAGTTCGGTGCATCCGGCGACGAACGCGGCGGCCCGGTACTTCGGCAGCAGTCCGCGGACGAAGGCGATCGTCGCGAGCCGGTCGCCGTTGCGCTTGAGGCGGTAGACGTGGCGGTGCAGCTGCTCCTGGTCCTCGTCGTCGGGTAGGACCAGGCGGTGCGCGAACTCGGGCCAGCGCTCGTGGTCGGTGAAGACCCCGGCGAGGACGCTTCCCCGGGTACACAGCACCAGGTGCCGGCCGGGGCGCTCGGCGAGCTGCTCGAAGACCAGGTCCACCAGGGAGACGCAGCGGGAGCGCAGCCGCCCCGGCAGCAGCCGGATCGCGGGGTGCGCGGTGATGCAGGCCACCACGACGACGTCGGCGCCGGCGGTGAGCAGGCGGTCGACCGAGTACTCCAGCGCCTCCCGGACGAGGTCGACCGTCCCGGACTGGATGGCCGTGGTGCGGTCCGCCACGGCCGGGTCGGACCACAGCAGGATCCGCGCGGCGAGCTGCTCGTGCTCGGGCGGTTCGAGTCCGTACACCGTGTTGAGGAGCTCGGTGGAGGCCAGCGGGCCCATTCCGCCGATCACGCCGATCAGCGGCCTGCGGGTGCCGGGCTCCCCGGTGCGCGCGGGGGCGTCGGCCGGGATCGGCCGCACGGCGGTCGTCGGGTGCGTGGTGACGCGTTCTCGGATCATCCCAGGCACGGCAGGTCGAACTCCTCCAGGAAGATCGCGAAGGTCGCGATGACGAGCAGGTAGTCCGTGTCCAGGTGCGGGTGCACGGTGCGGGCCCCCGACGTCTGCCGGCGGATCAGCTCGGCGACGACGGCCGGGTCGAAGTAGCCCTGCCGGCGCACGGTCGAGGGCGAGAGCAGGTCGTTGAACCAGTCGTCGCCGGCCAGCAGCAGCTCGGTGCTGGTCTGGCTGCGGAAGCCGAACTTGCGGCGGTCCAGGACTTCGGGCGGGACGAGGCCCTCGGCCGCGCGCCGCAGCACGGCCTTCTCCCGGCCGTGGGCCGTCATCAGGGACGGCGGGATCGTGGTCGCGTGCCGGACGACGTCCCTGGCCAGGAACGGGAAGCGCATCTCGACGGAGCTGGCCATGGCCATCCGGTCGCCGTGGTCGCCGAGCAGGTGGTCGGCGAGCCGCAGGTGGAAGTCGAGGTAGGAGCGCTGGTGCAGCGGGTGGCGTCCGATCAGGCGCTCCGGTTCGACGAGGCGCTGGGCGGTCACCGAGAAGCCGTCGAACTCCTCGGCCAGCGGGCCGCTGTAGAGCTGGCGGCGCAGGTCGTGGGCGGGGAGCTGGTCGGTCTCGTACCGCAGGTCCAGGCCCCACATCCGGTGGGCGGCCTCGCGTTCGAGCTGCTCCTCCAGGAGGTCGCCCGGCCCGCGGCCCGGGCCGCCCGTGTCGAACAGGTAGCCCGGGTAGCCGCCGAACAGCTCGTCGGCGCCCTCGCCGCTGAGCACCGCGACCGTGCCGGTGGCGCGGACCTTGCGGGCCAGCAGCATCGAACAGACGTTGTAGGACTCCTTCACCGGGGTCTCGGCGTGCCGGACCATGCTGCTGAGCAGGCCGGCGGTGTCCGCGGCGTCCACCGGTACCTCGTGGTGCCGGGTGCCGATCTTGCCGGCCACCAGCCGCTGGTAGCGCGCCTCGTCGATGCTGCTGCCGGGGAAGGTCACCGCGTAGCTGGGCCACGGGTGGCCGGGGCGCTCGGCGGCCATGAGTCCGCCGATCAGGCTGGAGTCCAGGCCGCCGCTGAGGTACATCCCGACGGGGACGTCCGCGACCGAACGGGAGCGGACGGCGGCTTCGAGGAGGCCCCTGGTCCGGTCGGCGTACCCGTCGAGCACGCGCGGGTCGCCGAGCGCGGCGGCGTCCCGGTGGCGCGCCTCGTCGTCCCAGAGCGGGTAGTCGAGGTCCCAGTAGCGCTCGGTGCGGTGTCCCGAGCGGTCCGCGACGAGCCGCTCGCCGGGGCGCAGCGACCGGATGCCCTCGAACATCGTCCGGGGGCTCACCAGTCCGGGCAGCGAGAGCACCTGGTCGAGCCCGCGCAGGTCGACCCGGCGTTCCACCAGCGGGTGCCGGAGAATGCTCTTGATCTCCGAGGCGAAGATGATCCGGCCGGCCACCACCGTGTAGAAGAGCGGAAGGACTCCGCAGTGGTCGCGGGCGAGCAGCAGGCGGTCCTCGCGCCGGTCGTAGAGGGCGAAGGCGAACTGCCCGTCGAGGTGTTCGGTGAGTTCGGTGCCGTATTCCTCGTAGAGGTGGACGAGCACTTCCGTGTCCGATCCGGAACGGAATCGGTGGCCTTTTCGCCGGAGTTCGTCACGCAGGCTCCGGTGGTTGAATATCTCACCGTTGCACACCGAGACGACCGAGGAATCCGGGGTGGCGTGGGGCTGCCCGCCGCCGGCCAGGTCGACCAGCGACAGGCGGCGGAATCCGGCGGTGAACGCGCCGGTCTCACAGGTGGTGTGCGCGTCTGGGCCCCGGTGCACCAGCGCGTCGGTCATGGCCGTCAGGACTTCGGGGTCCAGGCCGGCCGGGTCGTCGAGTCCGTAAACCCCAGCTATTCCGCACATCGAGCTCAGGCTCCTATCACCCGGTCGCTCACGCGAATCCTGACGGAATCCGCTGTTCCTTCGATATGTCCGTCGGTCACATTAGGAGCGGCGCCGCGCACGGGTCAACGTTTTACTGCTCGTCCTTTCGGCCAGAATCCCGGCCGTACCGAAGTACAGGTCAGGTCCCGACCTGCGGGCGGCGACGCACGGGGCTTTCCCGGCCTAGCGTGAGAGCCGAACAATTTCGCGTGGCATCGACGGTGAGGTTGGGAACTATGCGCGTCCTCGGCTACAGCGGGCTGAACGGCGGCCTGGAATTCAAGCGGGAGGCTTTCCCCGGGCTCGATACCCGGCTGCACAGGTTCGCCCAGGGCTACGACTCGGCGGCGGCCCTGGTGATCGACGGCGAGGTGGTGGCCGCCGCCGCGGAGGAGCGGTTCACGGGGGAGAAGACCACCGGGTCGTTCCCCGTCAACGCGATCGAGTTCTGCCTGGCGCAGGCCGGTCTGGGGCCCGATGACATCGACGTCCTGGCGCACGGCTTCGCCTACGGGGAGCCGGCCGGCAGCTTCGAGAGCCCCTACTCCTCGGCCAGGTTCCGCGAGGTGTACTCGACGGAGTCGCAGCTCGCGCTGGCCGAGAAGTTCCTGCCCGGCCGGCCCTGGGGCGACCGCTTCCGGCCCGTCCCGCACCACCTGGCCCACGCCGCCAGCACCTTCTACCCCAGCGGGTTCGAGGAGTCGCTGATCGTGGTGAGCGACGGGATGGGCGAGTCGGAGAGCCTCACCGTCGCGGTCGGCAGGGGCGCGGACATCGAGGTGCTCCAGACCATCCCGGCGATGCACTCGGTCGGGATTCTCTACAGCCTGGTCACCCACCACCTCGGCTTCGTCCCCTTCATGGACGAGTACAAGGTGATGGGCCTCGCGCCGTACGGCGACCCGCAGCGCTACTACGACCGCTTCGCCGCCATGGTGCGGCTGCGGGAGGACGGCACGTACACCGTCCCCGTGCTGGCCCGGGACCGCACGGCCTTCGAGCACGAGACCCACGAGGGCGTCCTGCGCGAGCTGGCGGCCGTGCTCGGCCCCGCCCGGCTCCCGGGGCAGCCCTCGACCCAGGACCACGCCGACATCGCCGCGGGCCTGCAGGCGATCACCGAGCAGGCGATGCTGCACGTCCTGCGCGCGGCCCGGGAGCGCACCGGGTTGAGCCGGCTCTGCCTGGCCGGCGGTGTCGCGCTGAACTGCACGCTCAACGGCCTCGTGTCGCGCAGCCGTCTGTTCGACGACATCTTCGTCCAGCCGGCCTCCAGCGACGACGGCACCGCGATCGGCGCGGCGCTCGCGACAGACGCCGCCGCGTCCTCCCGGGCCGGCCGGATGTCCATGCCGTACTGGGGGCCCGGCTTCTCGGACGAGGAGCTGGCGGCGGCGGTCGGCGAGCCGGAGGGCTGCACCGTCGAGGAGTTCGCCACCGACGCCGACCTCGTCGAGCGCGTCTCGGAGCTCCTGGCCGACGGCTGCATCACCGCGTGGGTCCAGGGCCGGATGGAGTTCGGCCCCCGCGCGCTCGGCAACCGCAGCATCATCGCCGACCCCCGGACCGAGGCCATGCGCGACCGCCTGAACGAGGTGGTCAAGGAGCGCGAGAGCTTCCGGCCGTTCGCGCCGGTGGTCCGCGTCCAGGACGCCACCGAGTACTTCGAGATCGCCCCCGGCACCGAAAGCCGGTACGCCCACATGCTGTTCGTGACGCAGACCCGCGCCGAGCACCGCGAGAACCTCGGCGCGGTGACCCACGTCGACGGCAGCGCCCGCGTCCAGGTGCTCCACCCCGAGAGCAACCCGCGGTTCTTCGAGCTGATCGGCGCCTTCGGCCGCCGCACCGGCACCCCGGTGGTGCTGAACACCTCCTTCAACCTGCGCGGCCAGCCGGTCATCGCGACCCCGCAGGAGGCCCTGCGCACCTTCCTGCGCTCGAAGCTGGACGCCCTCGTCCTCGGCCGCACCCTCATCGTCAAGGACGCCAAGGAGTCGATCGCCGATGTCGGCTAGCCTCATCCAGCCCCGGCAGCCGGCCGCCCACGCGACCCTGCCGCCCGACCGGCCGCGGCCGCCGGTGCCGCAGTTCCGGCGCGCGTCGGTGAGCGTCGACGGCGCCGCCTTCGCCGAGTGCCTCGCGGAGGTCTCGGCCCGGTACGGGGTCGAGGCGCAGACGGTAGCGGTCGCCGCAGTCGCCGCCGCCCTGGCCGCCCGCCACCACCGCGGCCGCACCGCGCTCGCGGTCGGCACGCTCCTGGGGCCGGCCCGACTCCTCGACGTCGAGGTCGACCTGGGCGGCCGGGCCGCCGCGACGGTGACCCTCGGCCGGCTGGACGCCGAGCTCGAAACCGGACTCGAACCCGAAGCCGGGCAGGAGTCCGCCGGGCGCTCAGGCGTCGCGGTGCTGTTCGGGCGCCCGGCCGAGGAGTGGCGGGGCATCGAATCCCAGCTCGCCGACCGGGACCTGGTGCTCAGCCTCGACCCGGACCGCAAGGAGGCCGGCTGCGAGTTCGACCGCGACCTCTATGACCCCGCCGGTGTGACGGCCTTCTGCGAGGACGTCCGGCAGGTGCTGGCCGTGCTCCGGGACTCGCCGGACCTGCCCCTGCTCGACGTCGAGGAGAGCGCGGGCCCGGACGCGGCGGAGGCCGCCCCGGCGACGCCCGGCCTCCCCGAACTGACCGCCACCGAGGACCTCCTGGCGGGCGTCTGGGCCGAGGTGCTGGACGTCTCCCCCGCCGAGATCGACGCCGGCTCCGACTTCTTCGCCCTGGGCGGGCACTCTCTGCTGGCCGCTCGGGTCGCCATGCGGGTGGGCACCGTCTTCAGCGTCGAGCTCACCGTGGAGGACCTCTTCCACCACCCTGTGCTGTCCGCGCTCGCCGACTGGATCGACCGGGCCTCGCCCGCGACGGTACGGCCGATCCCCACGGCACCGACCGGCGGCGCCCACCCTCTCAGCTCCGCGCAGACCGGGATCTGGCTCGCCGAACAGCTCAACCCGGGCGCGGCGCAGTACAACTTCCCGCTGTACTGGCGGCTGCGCGGCACGGTGGACCCGGAGGCGCTGCGGCGGGCCCTGGACGAGCTGGTGCGGCGTCACGAGGCGCTGCGGCTGCGGATCACGGAGTCGGACGGCGGCCCCGTCCAGACCGTCGCCCCGGTCTCGGCGGCCCCCTTCGAGACCGTCGAGCTGCCCGGACCCGACGAGGAGGCCCTCGCCGCGCTGGTCGAGCACACCGTCAACGCGCCCTTCGACCTGGCCGGGAACGCGCTGCGCGCGGTGCTCGTGCGCCTCGCCGACGACGACTGGGCCTTCCTCCTCGTCGTCCACCACATCGTCTGCGACCAGTGGTCGCTGGCCCATCTCGTCGACGAGCTCGGCACGCTGTACGCAGGCCGGGCGACCGCGCCGGACGACGGGCCGCGCACCGGCTACCTGGACTACGCGGCCTGGCACCGGGACGTGCTGGCCGAGCGGCTGCCCGCGCTGCAGGACCACTGGCGGGAGAGCGTCGTCGGCGCCCCCGAGGTGGACCTGACGGCACTGCACCTCTCCGACGCCGGCCCCGGCCTGCGCAGCGGCTGCCACCGCTTCGAGATACCCGCCGGGCTGCTCGGCGAGGTCGAGGCCCTCGGCCGGCGCAGCGGCACGACCCCGTTCATGGTGCTCTACGCCGGGTTCCTCGGGCTGCTCCACCGCTACTCGGGCCAGCACGACCTCACCGTCGGCACCTCCGTGGCCGGCCGCAGCCACCCGCAACTCGAAGCGCTGGTCGGCTCGTTCGTCAACCTCGTGCAGCTGCGCACCGGGCTGGCCGACGGACTCCCGTTCCGTGAGCTCCTGGACCGCGCCCGGACCACCGTCATCGACGCCTACGTGCACCAGGACTACCCGCTGGAGACCGCCCTGCGGGAGCGGCGGGTCCACGGCGCCCAGGGCTCGCCGCTGACCTCGGTCATCTTCGAGCTGCTGAACGTCGACCCGGTGCGGCTCACGCTCCCGGGCGCCGCGGCCGAGGAGGTGCCCGTCCGGGTCCGCTCGGCGAAGTTCGGGCTGATGGTGACGCTGGAGTCCACCACGTCGGGGACCATCGGCAACGTCGAGTACCGGGCCGACCGCTACGACGCCGCGCGCATCGCCCGGTTCGTCGAGCACTACCTGTCGCTCCTCGCGGCCGTGGTGCGGGATCCGGAGCTGCGGGCCGACCAGTGGCTGCCCGCCGGGGAGCCGGTCGCGCCGGACCGGACCGCCGCGGACCCCGGGGCCGTTCCCCAGCAGGAGCAGGCGGCCGCCGAACCGGCCCCGGCCTCCAGCCGGCGCGCCGCCCTCGAAACCGTCCTGGCCGACATCTGGGCCGACGAGCTCGGCGTGGACGCCGTCGGCGCCGACCAGGACTTCTTCGCGCTCGGCGGCTACTCGCTGACCGCGACGCGGATCGTGGCGCGGGTGCGGCGCGAGCTGTCCGTCACGGTGCCGCTGCGCGTCCTGCTCGTCGACGGGACGGTCGCCGCGCTGGCGGCGTACATCGAAGCGCACGAGCCCGATCTCCCGGGCCTGCACAGGACCGTCAGGGTCATCCGGCTGGCGCGGGCGGACGTGCACCGGCAGCGGCAGCGGCAGACCGCCGATCAGGAAAGTTGAGCGTCATGACCCACTCGCTACCCGTCTCGCCGACGCAGCGGAGCATCTGGCTGGCCGAGCAGGTCAACCCGGGGCAGCCGGTCTACAACGTGCCGGTCGCGCTCCACCTGCGGGGCGAGCTGTCCCCGAACGGGCTGCGGGACGCCGTCGAGGCGCTCGTCCGCCGCCACCCCGCGCTGCGGACGAGGTTCGCCTCCGTCGCCGGCCTCCCCCGCCGGACCGTCCTCGACCACACCGACATCCCCGTCCGCGAACTCCGGCTTCCGGACGAGGCGGCGGCCCGGCAAGCGATGGCCGAGGAGATCGCGCGTCCCTTCGCCGTCGCCACCGACGCCCTCCTGCGGGTGTCCGTCATCCGGTACGCCGAGGACGAGTACTTCCTGCTGCTGGTGTCCCACCACCTCGTGAGCGACGGCTGGTCGGTGAACGTCCTGCTGGAGGAGCTCGCCGCCCACTACCGGGCCGGTGCGGACCCCGCGCCCGTGCCCGACGAGGTGCCGCCGGCGCCCGGGCTCCCGCCGGTGGACGCCGCCACGGCCGAGGAGAACCTCGCCTTCTGGGAGCGGACGCTGCGCGACGCCCCCGCGGCGACGGAGCTGCTCGGCTCCGGACGCCGGGCAACGGCCCGCACCAACCGGGGCACGACATCCCGGTTCACCCTGCCGGACTCCCTCTCCGCCGCGGTCCGCACGTTCAGCCGGACCCACCGGGTGAGCCCCGCCATGACGCTCCTCGCCGGGTTCGCCGCGCTGCTCACCCGCTACTCCGGGCAGCAGGACCTCGTCATCGGGACGTCGCTGGCAGGCCGGGACGATCCGCGGACGGACCGGCTGGTGGACTGCCTGGTCAAGGTGGTCCCGCTGCGGATCACCGCCGGCCCGGACACCGACTTCGCCGGGCTGCTCGGCACCGCCCGGGACGCGTTCATCGACGCCCTGGAGCACCAGGACGTCGCCCTGGAGGACCTCGCCCGGCGGCTCGGCACCGACCGGGACGGCTCGCCGCTGTTCCGGATCCTGTTCGGCTACGCCCACGGGCACGCGGCGCCGCGGATGCCGGGACTGGAGACCGCCCACGTCCCGGTGAACACCGAGTCCGCCAAGTTCGACCTCACCTGGAACGTCAACGACGACGGCGAGCGGATCGAGATCGAGGCCGAGCACCGGACCGAGCTGATCGACGCGGAGCTGGTCGGGCGCCTGGCGGGGCACTGGTGCCGGCTGCTCGGGACTCTCCTGGCCGAGCCGGACGCACGCGTGGCGCGGGCCGGACTGCTGTCGGCCGAGGAGCGGGCGGAGCTCGTCGGGGCGGCACCGGCACCGCGGGTGCGGTCGTCCGCGATGGAGCGGTTCGCCGCGCAGGTGGCGGCGGCCGGTGACCGCGTCGCGGTCACCGACGGCACCGGTGCGCAGCTGACCTACCGCGGGCTCGACGAGCGCGCGGCCCAGCTCGCCGCGCTGCTCGCCGGGGCCGGAGTGGGCCGCGGCGACCGCATCGGGCTGTGCCTCGGCCGCACCGCCGACATGGCCGCCGCCGTCCTCGCCGCCTGGCGGCTCGGCGCCGCCTACGTCCCCGTCGACCCCGACAACCCCACGGACCGGATCGCGTACGTCCTCGGCGACGCCCGGGTCCCGCTCGTCCTGGCCGACCCCGACACCGCCGGGAGCGTCCCGGCCGGCCCCTGGCGCACGCTCGTCACCTCCCAGGCGACGGACGCCGTCCACACCGGATCCGTCGGCCCGGAGGCCGGCGAACCCGCCTACGTCATCTACACCTCGGGCTCCACCGGCAGGCCGAAGGGCGTCGAGGTCACCCACGGCAACCTCGCCGCGCTGCTGGACGCCGGCGAGCAGACCGTCGGCCTCCGTGACACCGACGTCTGGTCGCTGTTCCACTCCTTCGCCTTCGACTTCTCGGTGTGGGAGATCTGGGGCGCCCTCGCCCACGGCGGGCGCGTGGTGGTCGTCCCGCGCGACGTGACGCGCGACCCCGCGGCCTTCCTCGACCTGCTGGTCCGCGAGCGCGTCACCGTCCTGAACCAGACGCCCTCCGCGTTCCGCCAGCTCGTGGCCGAGGAGGAACGCCGGCCGCGGGACGAACTGGCCCTGCGCCTGGTCGTGTTCGGCGGCGAGGCGCTCGACCTGGCCTCCGTCCGCACCTGGTGGCGCCGGCACACGCCCGACAGCCCCGTCCTCGTCAACATGTACGGCATCACCGAGACCACCGTCCACGTCACCTGGCAGGTCCTGGACGAGAAGCGGACCGGCGCCAGCAGCAGCCCGATCGGCCGGGCCCTCCCGGGCTACCGGGCGCTCGTCCTGGACGGCCACGGCGAGCCGGTGCCGGTCGGCGTGCAGGGCGAACTGTACGTCGGCGGCGATGCCGTGGCCCGGGGCTACCTCGGACGCCCCGGCCTCACCGCCCAGCGCTTCGTCCCCGACCCGTTCACCGACGTGCCCGGCGCCCGCCTGTACCGCAGCGGCGACCTCGCCCGCTGGACCGCCACCGGCGAACTCGAGTACCTCGGCCGCAACGACGACCAGGTGAAGATCCGCGGCTTCCGGATCGAACTCGGCGAGGTGGCGGCCGCGATCGGCCGGCACCCGTCCGTCCGGGGCGTCACCGTGGTCGTCCGCGAGGACACCCCCGGCGACCGCCGGCTCGTCGCCTACGCGGCCTGCCCCGACGGGGCGGACTCCCGCGAGCTGCGCGACTTCGCCGCCGTCCACCTGCCCGCCTACATGGTCCCCGCCGCGATCGTGGCCCTGGACGCGCTGCCGCTGACCCGGAACGGGAAGACCGACCACGCCGCCCTGCCCGCGCCGGAGTTCTCCGGCGACGCCACCGCATACGTGGCGCCGCGCACCCCGGCCGAGGAGATCCTCTCCGGGATCTGGGCCGAGATCCTCCAGGTCGAGAAGGTCGGAACGAACGACGGCTTCTTCGACCTCGGCGGCGACTCCATCCGCGCCGTGCAGGTGGCCGCGGTCGCCCGCGGGCGCGGGCTCGGCATCGCCGTCGCCCAGATCTACGAGCACCGCACCCTCGCCGACCTCGCCGCCGCCGCCGACACGGCCGGCGACCGCGCGCGCACCGAGCCGTTCCAGCTCCTCTCCGCCGCCGACCGGGCCCGGATCGGCGACGGCCCCGAGTCCGAGCTCGAGGACGCCTACCCCATGACGGCGCTGCAGGTCGGGATGATCTACCACATGGCGTCCGACCTCCAGGTCCTCCCCTACGTCAACGCCGCGAGCTACCGACTGCCGTACCGGTTCGACGAGGAGGCTTTCCGCCGCTCCGTCCGGGCCGTGGTCGCCCGGCACCCCGTGCTGCGGACCGGATTCGACCTGACGAGCTACGGCGAACCGCTGCAACTCGTCCACCGCCAGGCCGACCCACCGATCCTCGTCGAGGACCTGCGGGCGCTGGCGCCGGCGGAGCAGGACCGGGCCGTCGACGAGCTGATGGAGCGGGAGCGCCGCCCGTTCGACCTGGAACGGCCGCCGCTGCTGCGCTTCGCCGTCCAGGTGCTCACCGACGACAGCTTCCAGTGGACGCTGGTCGAGCACCACTCCATCCTCGACGGCTGGAGCCTGTGGTCGACGATCACCGAGATCCTCCTGCACTACACCCGGCTCCTGGACGGCGAGGGCCTGGCGCAGCTCCCGCCCCCGGCCTCGGCCTACCGCGACTTCGTCGCCCTGGAGCAGCAGGCCTCGGCCTCGCCCGAGGCCCGGCGGTTCTGGTCCGAGACGCTCGCCGGGCACACCCTTCCGGAGCTCCCGGCGCTCGCCGGGCCGGCGCCCCGGCCCGCCGGCCGGGAACTGCGCGGCGACGGCGCCAGCGGCGTGGTCGGCGGGTACGGCTGGCGCGACGCGCACCTCCCGGCCGGCCTGGGCCCGCGGGTCGGGGCGCTCGCCAAGCGCCTCGGCGTGCCGGAGAAGACCGTCCTGCTCGCGGCGCATCTCCAGGTGATCGCGGCGCAGACCGGCCTCGACGACGTCTGCTGCGGGGTCACGCTCAACGGCCGGCTGGAGGAGACCGGCGGGACGGAGGCCCGCGGGCTGTTCCTCAACACCGTGCCGTTCCGGCTCGCGGTGGGCGGCGGGCGCCGCTCCGACCTGGTCCGCCGGGTCTTCGAGGCGGAGGCCCGGATCCTGCCCCACCGCCGGATGCCGCTGGCCCGGATCCGGCAGCTCGCCGGCGGGCGCGACCTGTTCACGACGAACTTCACGTTCAACAACTTCCACGTCATGCGCGACACCATGGGCGACGGCGCACACGCGGACCTGCTCGGCGGCCTGGGCGAACTGACCGCCAGCCGCCGGGTGGAGCCGGCCGACGTCCCGCTCACCGTCACGTTCTTCCGCAACCCGCTGACGGACGGCCTGCAGCTGTGCATCGACTACGACGCCGGCCTGCTGAGCCCGGCCCAGGTCGACGAGATCGCCGAACAGCACGTCCGGGCCGTCGAGTCGCTGGTCACCGACCCGGAGGGCGAGCTCGGCGAGCTGACCGGCGATCTCACCGACCGGGCGGGCGAGCTGACCGGACCGGTCGCGGCGCCGGCCGGGCCGCGCACCGGGGCCGTCGCGCCGCAGGGCGTCCTGGAGCGGTTCGCGGCGCAGGTGGCCGCGAACGGTGACGGCCTCGCCGTCGCCGACGCGGCGGGCGGCCGGCTGACCTACCGCGGACTCGACGAACGCGCGGCCCAACTCGCCGCCCTGCTCGCCGGAGCCGGAGTGGGACGCGGCGACCGCGCCGGGCTCTGCCTCGGCCGCACCGTCGACATGGTCGCCGCCGTCCTCGCCGTGTGGCGGCTCGGCGCCGCCTACGTCCCGCTCGACCCCGACTACCCCGCGGGGCGGATCGAGTTCGTCCTCAAGGACGCGGACGTCCCGCTCGTCCTCACCGACCCCGACTCCGCCAGCCGCATCCCGGACGGCCCCTGGCGCACCGTCGAGACCACCCGGGCGACGGACGCAGCCCACACCGGGCCCGTCCGCCCGGAGGCCGCCGAACCCGCCTACGTCATCTACACCTCGGGCTCCACCGGCACGCCCAAGGGGGTCGAGGTCGAGTGGCGGTCGCTGGACAACCTGGTGGCCGTCACGGACGAGGTCATGGCCCTGCGGCCCGACGACCGGCTCCTCCAGTTCGCGTCGCTGAGCTTCGACGTGTCCGTCGCGGACCTCGTGTCCGCCCTCACCACCGGCGCCACCTTCGTCGTCTCCCCCGGCGGGGCCGACCGCGTCGGCGAGGGGCTGGTCGCGGCGATCCGCGCGCACCGGCCGACCGTCATCTCGATGCCGCCGAGCGTCCTGGCCGGCCTGGAGCCCGGCGACCTGCCCGCGCTGCGCCGGGTCGTCGTCGCCGGCGAGGCGCTGCCGGCGCCACTGGCCGCGCGCTGGGCCGCGGTGGCCGAGCTGGTCAACGCCTACGGCCCGACCGAGGCCACCGTCTACGCGACCGCCCACCAATGCGCCGCGGACGGCGACGTCCTGATCGGCCGGGCCGTCCCCGGCGCCGTCGCCCACGTCCTGGACGGGACCGGACGGCCGGTGCCGCCCGGGGCCCGCGGGGAGCTCTGCGTCGGCGGCGCCGGCGTGGCCCGCGGGTACCTGGGACGGCCGGGCCTGACCGCCGAGCGCTTCGTCCCCGACCCGTTCGGCGAGGTGCCCGGGGCACGCCTCTACCGGACCGGCGACGTCGCCCGCCGGACGGCGGCCGGCGCACTCGAGTACCTGGGGCGCACCGACGACCAGGTGAAGATCCGCGGCCTGCGGATCGAGCTCGGCGAGGTCGAGTCGCACCTGCGGGCGCACCCCGGGGTCGCCGCCGGCGCCGCCACGGCGCTCGGCGAGGGCGCGGAGCGCCGGCTGGTGGGGTACGTCGTCCCGGCCGCCTCCACCCCGGTCTCGGCCGACGAGGTGCGCGCCTGGCTGGGCCGCCGGCTGCCGGCGTACATGGTGCCCTCGGCGGTGGTGGTGCTGGACGCGCTGCCGCTGTCGCCGAGCGGCAAGGTGGACCGCGCCGCGTTGCCGGCGCCCGTCCGCTCCGCTGCCGACCCGGCCGGGCACGTGGCGCCGCGGACCCCGCTGGAGGAGGCCCTGGCCCGGGTGTGGGCGGAGATCCTCCAGGTGGAGCGCGTCGGCGCGGAGGACGACTTCTTCGACCTCGGCGGCGACTCCATCCGGGCCGTGCAGATCGCCTTCCGGATCAAGCGCGAACTCGGCCTCCCGCTCAAGCCGGTCGACGTCCAGCTCCACCCCACGGTCGCGGAACTCGCGCACCGCCTCTCCGCCTGACGCTTCATCAAGATCCTTGCAAGAAACACCACTTGTCATCCCAACCCATTGCGCCGTGGAGGTTGCCATGTCCAACGACGAACTCGACCTGGACTACAAGGTCGTGGTGAACGACGAGGAGCAGTACTCGATCTGGCCCGAGGACCGGGAGAACCCGGCCGGCTGGCTGGACGCCGGTGCCCGGGGCAAGAAGCCGGACTGCCTGGAGTGGATCGAGCGGAACTGGACCGACATGCGGCCCAAGAGCCTGCGCAGCGCCTGATCACGGTCGTTCGGGACGGAGTTGGAGGTACATCTGATGTCACACGGTCTGGACGCCCGGGAAGACGGGTCGGCTCCCGTCCCGGCACCTTTCTCGCCGGACACACCCGCCGCGGCGGGTGCCGGCCGGCTGCCGCTGTCCCTGGCGCAGCAGCGGCTGTGGTTCCTTTCCAGGCTCGGGGAGTTCCGGGCCGGGTACAACATGCCCCGGGTGGTCCGGATCTCCGGGCCCCTCGACCGGACGGCGCTCACGGAGGCGCTCGGCGATGTCGTACGCCGCCACGCGGCGCTGCGGACGGTGTTCCCGGAGATCGCCGGGGAGCCGTGGCAGCAGGTCGTGTCCCCCGGCGAGGTCGCCGGGCGGTTCACGGTGGAGTTCGCCGAGTGCGCCGCCGGCGAGCTGGCGGGCCCGGTCGACCTGGCCTGCCGGCACGAGTTCGACCTGACCTCCGAACTCCCGGTGCGGGCCTGGCTGTTCGCGACCGGCCCGGCGGAGCACGTGCTGGTGCTGCTGCTCCACCACATCGCCGCGGACGGCTGGTCGCTCGGGCTCGTGGAGCGTGACCTCGGCACGGCCTACGCCGCCCGCCGGGCCGGCGCCGAGCCGGTCTGGCCCGCCCTGCCCCTGGAGTACCCGGAGCACGCGGTGCGCCAGCGCTCGGCGCTCGGCGCGGAGGACGACCCGCAGAGCCTCCTTGCCCGGCAACTCGAGTACTGGCGCGAGGAATTGCGTGGCGCCCCGCAGGAGCTTCCGCTCCCCCGGGACCGGTCGCGGCCACCGGCGGCGGGCCCCTCGCCGGCCGGGACGGTGCGGTTCGAGGTCGACGCCGACACCCACCGGGCGCTGGCGCGGCTGGCCCGCGAGCACCGGGTCACCCCGTTCGTGGCCCTGCAGGCGGCGTTCGCGGCTCTGCTGAGCCGGCTGGGGGCGGGCACCGACATCCCGATCGGCGCCCCGGTGGACGGCCGGACGGACGAGGACCTCCAGGAACTCGTCGGCTTCTTCGTCAACACCCTGGTGTTCCGGGTCGACTGCTCGGGCGACCCGACCTTCGGCGACCTCCTGAAGCGGGTGCGGCGCACGGCCCTGACGGCCTTCGCCCACCAGGACGTCCCCTTCGACCGGGTGGTCGAGGCCGTCAACCCCGTCCGCACGGCGGCCGGCAACCCCCTCTTCCAGGTGAGCTTCTCGCTGGAGGCCGGCGGGGACGGCGGCCTGGTCCTGCCCGGTCTGACGGTCACCGAGGAGCCGTTCGCGGCCGGGGCCGCCAAGTTCGACCTCAGCCTCGGACTGACCGAACACCGCGAGGACGGGCAGCCGGCCGGCCTGAGCGGCGTGCTGGAGTACGCCGAGGACCTGTTCGACCGGGCCACGGTCGAGGCCCTGGCCCGCCGCTGGCAACTGCTGCTCGCCGGGGCGCTGGCCGAGCCGGAGCGGCCGGTCGGCGAACTCCCCGTGATGGACGGGGCCGAGCGGCAGTGGCTGCTCGGCCTGGGCAACGGGCCCGAGGGCGTGCTGCCCGAGGAGCGGCCGTCGGCCGTCGAGCGGTTCGCGGCGCAGGTCGCGGCGGTCGGCGACCGCACCGCCGTCACCGACGGCTCCGGCACCAGGCTGACCTACCGTCAACTCGACGAGCGCGCCGGCCGGATCGCCGCACAGCTGGCCGAGGAGGGCGTCCGGCGGGGCGACCGCGTCGGGCTCTGCCTCAGCCGCTCCGTCGACATGGTCGCCGCCGTGCTCGCCGTCCTGCGGCTCGGCGCCGCCTACGTCCCCGTCGACCCCGACTACCCGCCGGCCCGCCTCGAGTTCATCCTCGACGACGCCCGGGTACCGATCGTCCTCACCGACCCCGGTACCGGTGCCCGCGTCCCGGACGGGCCGTGGCGCACCCTCGACGCCACCCGGACGACCGACGCCGCCGGCCCGGCGCCCGTACGGCCCGGACCGGCCGAACTCGCCTACGTCATCTACACCTCGGGCTCCACCGGCCGGCCCAAGGGCGTCGAGGTCACCCACGGCAACCTCGCCGTGTTCCTGGCCTCCACGCAGATCCTCTCGGACGTGTCGGACACCGACGTGTGGACGCTGTTCCACTCGCTCGCCTTCGACTTCTCGGTCTGGGAGATCTGGGGCGCGCTGGCCTTCGGCGGCCACCTGGTCGTCGTCCCCCGCGAGGCGGGGATGGACCCGGACGCGCTGCACGGACTGCTGGCCCGCGAAGGGGTCACCGTCCTGAGCCAGACACCCTCCGCCTTCCGGCAGTTCGTGGCCCGGGAGGAACGGCACCCGCTGGACGCACTGCGGCTGCGGCTGGTCGTTCTCGGCGGCGAGGCGCTCGACCTCGCGACCGTCGGCAAGTGGCAGCGCCGGCACCCCGCGGACGCCACCCGGCTGGTGAACGCCTACGGCGCCACCGAGAACACGGTGCTCACGACCTGGCGGGTGATGGCCCCCGTCGGGACCGGGCCCGCCGCCGCGGCCGAGGGGAACGTCTCCCCCATCGACGGGACCATCCCGGGCTGGCGGCTGGTCGTCCTGGACGCCCGCGGCGAGCCGGCGCCCACCGGGGTCGTCGGCGAGATCCACGTCGGCGGTCCCGGCGTGGCCCGCGGCTACCTCGGACGCCCGGGCCTGACCGCCGAGCGCTACCTCCCGGACCCCTTCGCCACCGAACCCGGCGGCCGGCTCTACCGGACCGGCGACCTGGGCCGCTGGAACACCGCCGGCGAACTGGAGTACTGCGGCCGTACCGACGACCAGGTCAAGATCCGCGGCTTCCGCATCGAACTCGGCGAGGTCGAGGCCGCGATCGCCCGGCACCCGTCCGTCCAGGGCGTCACCGTGGTCGTCCACGAGTCCACCCCCGGCGACCCCCGACTGGTCGCCTACGCCGCCTGCCCCGACGGGACGGACTCCCGCTCACTGCGCGACTTCGCCACCGGCCACCTGCCCGCCTACATGGTCCCCTCCGCGATCACCGTCCTGGACGCGCTGCCGCTGACCCGGAACGGGAAGATCGACCGCGCCGCCCTGCCCGCACCGGAGCTCTCCGCCCGGTCCGCCGGCCGCGAACCCGCGGACGCGACCGAAGAGGCCCTGTGCGGCCTGTTCGCCGAAGTCCTGGAGCTGGAGCGGGTCGGGGTCGAGGACGCCTTCTTCGAGCTCGGCGGACACTCGCTGCTGGTCATCCGGCTGGTGGACCGGATCCGCTCCGCCCTCGGCGTGGAACTGTCCATCCGGGCGGTGTTCGAGGAACCGACCCCGGCCGGCCTGGCCGCGACCGTCGCCCTCGGGCAGCGGGCCCGCACGGCCGTGCGCCCCGCGGTACGCCCGGACCGCCTGCCGCTGTCCTTCGCCCAGCGCCGCCTGTGGTTCCTCAACGAGCTCGACGGCGGGGCGGCCTACAACATCCCGTACGCGGCGCGTCTGTCGGGCGCCCTGGACGTCGAGGCGCTGAACGCGGCCCTGGCCGACGTCGTCGACCGGCACGAGTCGCTGCGCACCGTCCTGCCCACCGAGGACGGCCGCCCCTGGCAGCAGGTCCTGACCGGCCGTGAGGCCCGGACGGACCTGACCGTCACCGACACCACGCCGGACGCGCTGGAGGCCGAACTCGCCGAGGAGAGCAACAGGGTCTTCCGGCTCACCACCGAACCCGCCCTGCGCGCCCGCCTCTTCCGCCTCGCCCCGGACGAGCACGTCCTCCTGCTGGTCGTCCACCACGTGGCCTGCGACGGCTGGTCGCTGGAGCCGCTGCTCGACGACCTCGCCGAGGCGTACGCGGCGCGCCGCACCGGCACGGCACCGGCCTGGTCGCCGCTGCCCGTCCAGTATGCCGACTTCACGCTGTGGCAGCGGGACCTGCTCGGCGCCGAGGACGACCCGGCGAGCCGGCTCTCCCAGCAGACCGAGTACTGGCGCCAGGCCCTGGCCGGCATCCCCGCCCAGCTCGCGCTGCCCTTCGACCGGCCGCGGCCGGGCACGGTCAGCCTGCGCGGCGGGGAGGTCGCGATCGAGGTCGGCCCGGCCCTGCACGCCGCCCTGGCCGCCGCCGCGCGGGCCCACGACTGCACCGTGTTCATGGCGCTGCAGGCCGCGGTGGCCGTGGTGCTGTCCCGCTCCGGCGCCGGGCCGGACATCCCGCTGGGCACGGCCACCTCCGGGCGCGCCGACGCCGTGCTGGACGGCCTCGTGGGCTTCTTCGCCAGCACCCTGGTGCTGCGCACCGACGTCTCCGGCGACCCGACCTTCACCGAACTCCTCGGCCGGGTCCGGGAGACGGACCTCGGCGCCTACGCCCACCAGGACGTCCCGTTCGAGACCCTGGTGGAGGCGCTCAACCCGGCCCGGGTGCCCGGCGCCAACCCGCTGTTCCAGGTGAGCGTCTCCATGCTGAACAGCATCAGCGCGGAGCTCGCCCTCCCGGGGCTGGTGGTCGCCTCCCACGACCTGAGTATGGGGATCTCGGCCTTCGACCTGTCCTTCGTGTTCGGCGAGCGCCCGGGTGGCGACGACGCGGCCGGGACGGCCACCGGCCTGGTCGCCGCGATCGGGTACAACGCCGACCTGTTCGACCACGCCACCGTCGAGGGCATCGCCGACCGGCTGGTGCTGGTGCTGGAGGCGATGGCCGCCGATCCGGGCCGCCGGGTCGGCGAGGTGGAGCTGCTCTCCGCCCGGGAGCGGCACCTGGTCCTGCGGGACTGGAACGACACCACCACCGAGGTGCCGGCGGGGACGGTGCCCGAGCTCTTCGCCGCCCGGGCCGCGCACACCCCCGCAGCCCCGGCGGTACGGTACCTCGGCACCGAGCTGACCTACGCCGAACTCGACGCCCGCGCCAACCGGCTGGCGCACGAGCTGATCGCCCGCGGCATCGGGCCGGGCCGCCTGGTGGCCCTCGCGCTGCCCCGCTCGGAGCAGATCGTGGTGGCCCTGCTCGCGGTCCTGAAGGCCGGGGCGGCCTACCTCCCGGTCGACCCGTCCTACCCCGCCGACCGCGTCGCCTTCATGCTTCAGGACGCGGCCCCGGCCTGCGTGCTCAGCACCGGGGAGGTGGCCGCCGGACTGCCCGGCAGCCCCGGCCTCCCGGTCCTGGCGCTGGACGACGAGCACGTGCGGCACTCGGTCGCGGACCGGCCGGCCACCGCGCCCGGCGACGCGGACCGGACCGTACCGCTGCTCCCCGCCCACCCCGCGTACGTCATCTACACCTCGGGGTCGACGGGCCGCCCGAAGGGCGTGGCCGTCTCCCACCGCGGCATCCCCAGCATGGTGCGCGCCCAGGCGGCGACGCTCGGCGTCGACGGCCACAGCCGGGTGCTGCAGTTCGCCTCGATGAGCTTCGACGCCTCCGTCTGGGACACCTGGATGGCGCTGCTGAGCGGCGGGTGCCTGGTCGTCGTTCCCGAGTCCGACCGGATCCCGGGCCCGGCCCTGGCGGACTTCCTGCGCGTCCACGGCATCACCCACGCCACCCTGCCGCCCGCCGTGGTCCTCGCCACCGAGTTCGACGAGGACGTCGCCGGGGTCACGCTGATCACCGCCGGCGAGGCCTGCACGCCCGCCGTCCTCGACGCGGCCCGCCACTTCGCGAAGGTGGTCAACGCCTACGGCCCCACCGAGTCCACGGTGTGCGCGACCATGCGCACCGTCGACGGGGTGCCGCAGGCCGTCCCGATCGGCCGGCCGGTGGCGAACACCAGGGTGTTCGTGCTGGACGCGCTGCAGCGCCCCGTCCCGCCCGGCGTGCCCGGGGAGCTGTACCTCGCGGGGGCCGGGCTGGCCACCGGCTACCTGAACCGGCCCGCGCTGACCGCGGAGCGCTTCCTGCCCAACCCCTTCGGCGCGCCCGGCGAGCTGATGTACCGCACCGGCGACCTGGTGCGATGGACCGCGGACGGCGAACTGGTCTTCCTCGGCCGGACGGACGAGCAGATCAAGATCAGGGGCTTCCGCGTCGAGCCCGGCGAGGTCGAGGCGGTGCTCACCGGCCACCCGGAGGTCGCCCACGCCGCGGTGATCGCCCGCGAGGACCGCCCGGGGGACGTCCGGCTGGTGGCCTACGCCGTCCTGGCAGCCGGTCAGGAGCCGCAGGACGACCGGGACCACGCCGCCGCGCTGCGGCGGTACGCGGCCGAGCACCTGCCGGAGTACCTGGTCCCCGGTGACGTGGTGGTCCTCGACCACCTGCCGCTGACGCCGAGCGGGAAGCTGGACCGCAAGGCCCTGCCCGCGCCCTCGGCGAACGGCCCCGCGGCGAACGGCCCCGCAGGGGCCGGCCCGGACGACGGGGACGCCCCGGACGACCCGCGGGTGGCCGTCCTGGTCCGGCTCTTCGCGCAGGAGCTCGGGCTGGACCGGGTCGGCCCGAACGACTCGTTCTTCGAGCTGGGCGGTCACTCGCTGCTGGCGACCCGGCTGATGGGCCGGATCCGCGCCCTGCTCGGCGCCGAGATCGGCATCGCGACGCTGTTCGAGGCGCCCACCGCCGCGGGTCTCGCGGCGCGGCTGGACGAAGTCCCGGCCGACCCGTACGCCAACGTCATCGAGCTCCGGCGCGGCCGGGCGAGCAGCCGTCCGGTCTTCTGCATCCACCCCATCGGCGGGCTCAGCTGGTGCTACAGCTCCGTCCTGCCCCACCTGGAGCGGGACCAGCCGGTCTACGGGATCCAGGTGACGGAGAGCCACGGCCGCTTCAAGCCGGTGGAGTCGCTCGACGCGCTGGCCCGGCGCTATGCGGACCTGATCACCGCAACGCACCCCGACGGCCCGTACGTCCTCATGGGCTGGTCGCTGGGCGGGGTGCTGTCCTACGAGGTCGCCCGCCTGCTGGAGGCCTCCGGGCGGGCGGTCGACCTGGTCGTCCTCTACGACGCCTGGCCGTACGAACGGCCGGTGACGCCCGAGGAGCTGGACGGCGACTTCGCCGCCTGGGTGACCGGCGAGGTGATCGCCGGCCCTACCGCCGACGGCGCCCTCGACGCCCGCCAGAGCCGGGCCCTGGTCCGCGCGGCCAAGGGCGTCGCCGCCCTCCTCGGGCCGCCGCACCGGGACGGCTACCACGGACGGGTCCTGAGCATCGCCGCCGCCAAGACCGTCGCCGAGCGGGGCTCCGCGGAGGAGGCCTGGCAGCCGTACCTCACCGCGGCCGAGCACCACGTGGTGGACTCCGACCACGACGCGATGATGACGCCCCTCGTCATGGAGCAGTCGGGGCCGCTGGTGACGGCCGCCCTGAAGGCCCCGACCGCCCTGAAGGCCGGAACGGAGGCCGTCCGTGACTGACCACCGCATGCCCGGCCTCGACATCGACCCCAGCCTCGACCCGGACCTCGACCCGGACCTCGACCCCGACCTGGACATCCCGGACCCCCGCGATCCGCGTCCGCTCGGCGACGACCGCCTCGTCTTCATCCGGCCGGTGCTCGAACCGGGCGGGAAGGTCGTCGCCGGGAACTTCTCCTACTACGACGCCTCCGAGGACACCGCCGGATTCGAGGAGGCCCGGGTCCGCTACGCGTTCGGCACCGAGCGGCTGTTCATCGGCCGCTTCTGCTCCATCGCCGCGGGCGTGACCTTCGTGATGGCCGGCGCGAACCACGTCTTCGACGGGCCGACGGGCTACCCGTTCCTCAGCTTCGAGGGCGACTGGCGCGACGGCCTGATCGACGACCTGATCGCCCGGGGGCCGGGCCGCAAGGGCGACACCCGGATCGGCAACGACGTCTGGATCGGCCGCGGCGCCACGATCATGCCCGGGGTGACCATCGGCGACGGCGCCATCATCGGCGCCGGCGCCCTGGTCGCCTCCGACGTGGCGCCCTACCGGATCGTGGGCGGCAACCCGGCCCGGGTGATCCGCGCCCGCTACGGCCCCGAGGACGTCGAGCGGCTGCTCACGGCCCGCTGGTGGGACTGGCCGGTGGCGGCCGTCTCCCGGCACCTCCCGGAGCTGGTCCTCGGCCGGCCCGAACAGATCCTGTCCATCGCGCGGGCCGAGCAGCTGCTCGGCCCGGCGCCGGCCACCACCCAGGGGAGCGCGTCATGACGAAGGCAACCGGAAGCCCTGGGGGCCGTCTTCACACGGACGCAGGCGGGGGTTCGAAGACGGGCCCCGGGGCCCCGCCGGCGGTCGACCTCGCGGACCCGGCCCTGTACGGGGCCGGCGACCCGGAGGCGGTGTGGGCCGGGCTCCGCCGCGACCACCCCGTCCACTGGAACGACTCCCCGGACGGCAGCGGCTTCTGGGCCGTCTCCCGGCACGCCGACGTCCAGCGGGTGCTCAAGGACACCGCGACCTTCACCTCCGCCCAGGGCATGCGGATCGGCCACAACCCGACCGCCACCGCCGAGGCCGCCGGGAAGATGCTCATCGTCACGGACGCGCCCCGGCACGGGAAGATCCGGCGGGTCATCAGCTCCGCGTTCACTCCGCGCACGGTCGCCCGCCTGGAGGAGAACATGCGGACGATCGTGCGCGAGGAGCTGGAGCCGGTGCTGGCCGGTGAACCCTGCGAGTTCACCGACTTCGCCGCCGTCCTGCCGGTGGCGGTGATCTGCGACCTGCTGGGCGTGCCGAAGAGCGACTGGGGGTTCATGCTGAAGTCCACCCGGGCCGCCTTCGGTGCCTCCGACGTCGACCCGATCGCCCGGCTCGAAGCACACGCCGCCATGCTCGCCTACTACGCCGACCTCGTCGACTTCCGCCGCGACGAACCGGGCGAGGACGTCATCAGCGCCATGGTGAACGGCCTCGTCGACGGCGTGCCGCTCACCGACGAGGAGATCTTCCTCAACTGCGACGGCCTCATCTCGGGCGGCAACGAGACCACCCGGCACGCCACCGTCGGCGGGCTCCTCGCCCTCGCCGCAAACCCCGGCCAGTGGCGGCTGGCCTCCTCCTCCCCCGACCTGATGGACGGCGTCGTCGACGAGATCCTGCGCTTCACCAGCCCGGCGATGCACGTGCTGCGCACGGCCGCCCGGGACACCGAGATCGCCGGCCGGCCGATCAGGGCCGGCGACCCGGTGACGGTCTGGATGCCGTCGGCGAACCGGGACGAGACGGTCTTCGAGGCGCCCGAGCGCTTCGACGTCCGGCGCACGCCCAACCCGCACGTCGCCTTCGGCGTGGGCCCGCACTTCTGCCTGGGCGGCGCCCTCGCCCGCACCGAACTCCGGGTCCTGTTCTCCGAGTTGCTCGCCCAGGCCGGAAGCGCCGAACCGGCCGGTCCAGCCCGCAGACTGCACTCCAACCTCATCTGGGGCTACGAGTCCGCACCGGTCCTGCTGCACCGCCGTGACGGCCGGGAGAGGCGGTGAAGCCGCTCGCGGACCCCCGGTTCCGCCGCCTGCTCATCGGCCAGGCACTCTCGGGCTTCGGCAGCAGCGCCCTGTACCTGACCCTGGGCATCTGGGCCAAGGACCTCACCGGCAGCAACGCCGCCGCCGGCGGGGTCGAGGCCGCCCTCGGCGCGCCCATGCTGCTGTCGCCGCTCTTCGGCCACCTGGCCGACCGGGTGCGGCGGCGCCCGCTGCTCATGGTCACCAACGCCCTCATGGCGCTGGCCGTGCTGTCCCTGCTCACGGTGCACGGCGGCGAACAGCTGTGGATCATCTACCTGGTGGCGGTCTGCTACGGCGTGGCCTTCGGCGTCCTCGGCGCCGCATCGGCCGGAATCCGCCGGGACCTCCTCCCCGACGACCAGCTGACCGGCGCCAACGCGATCCTCCAGACGACCGGTCAGGGGCTGCGCATCATCGCCCCGCTGGTCGGCGTGGCGGTCTACGCGGCCGCCGGCGGCGGAACGCTCGCCGTGCTCAACTCCCTGACCTTCCTGGCCGCGATCCTGGCGCTCGCCGGCCTGCGGGTCGAGGAGTCGGCCGGACCGGAGCCGTCCCACGAGCCGTTCCTCCGCAGCGCCCTCGCGGGCATGCGGCACATCGGCGCCACACCGGTGCTGGCCCAGATCGGCTACGCCGCGGCCTGCGCGTTCTGCGTCATCGGCCTGAGCCAGACCGTCATGTTCGCGGTCGTGGACGAGGGGCTGGGCCGGCCGCCCTCGGCGCTCGGCGCGCTCAACGCCGTCCAGGGCGTCGGCGCGGTGGTCGGCGGCCTCACGGTCTCCGCACTGATCCGGCGGGTCGGCATGGCGCGCACCGCCGGCCTCGGGATCGGCGCGTTCACCGTGGCGGCGCTCGCCTACTGCGTGCCGCACCTGGCGTTCGTCGTCGCGGGCGAGGTCGCGGACGGGATCGCCATCACGTGGATCATGGTGGTGCTGTCGTCCGCGGCGCAGCTCCACACGCCGTCCCGGCTCCAGGGCCGCGTCAACGCCGTGTGCACGATGCTGGTGCTGGTCCCGCAGTCGCTGTCGCTCGCCGCCGGCACGGTCCTCATCGACCGGTTCGACTACCGGACGCTGCTGGTCGTGATGGCGGCGGTCACCGTGGCCTGCGCCGCCGTACTGGTGCTGAGGCCGGCCGTCGCGCTCACCGAGCGGACGTTCGTGACCCCGGCGCCGGCCGAACCGACGGGCCGGGACGCCGCCAACTCCGGCCACGCGGCTCAGCGCTGAGGCCGGCGGCCGGCCCCCGCCCCGGTGGAGCGAGAAGTGCCGGGCGATCGGGTGAACGGGGCAGGGGCGGGCGTTTCGTCCACGAATCGACGGGGCGGGGGCGTGTAGCTTCCGGTGCCGATCGGTCCGTTCCGCGGTGCCGGACAACCCTGTTGGCGCGCCCGGCCCGCACCCCTCCAAGCCGACCCCCGGAGGACACACCCCCATGCGCTCCCGCCACCTCGCCGCCCTCTCCCTGGCAGCCGCCCTGCTGGCGACCGGCACCGCCGCCACCCAGAGCGCCGCCGCCACGGCCAGCGCCGGCGCCGTCCAGGCCGACCCGACCGACTGCCCGCGCGAGCAGTACCGGCCGACCGCCGAGGAGAAGAAGAAGTACTACTGCGGCTTCAAGGAGCTGGGCCCGAAGACCCTGCCGGCCACGGTCGCCAGGCTGCTCAAGAACTACGACCGCTTCGGCGGCCTGACGCCCCAGCAGTTCCTCTCCTGGTACCGCGACGGCCTCGACTGGAAGTACCCGGCCGAGGACGGCTTCCGCGACGTCAACGGCACCATCGACCGGACGACCGTCGAGCTGACGGCAGGCACCAAGCTCGACCGCTTCGGGCTCTACTACGGCCGCTACCTCTCCAAGCCCGGCACCTCCTTCCCCGAGCGCGCCCTCCCGCCGGACAGCCTCAACCCCGTCGTCGAGGACGGCAAGGAGGTCGAGAGCTACCGCTGCTACACCGTGAAGATGCCGTTCAAGGTCGAACAGGGCGGCATCGCCTCCGGGTTCGCCCAGCCGGGCAAGGGCGTCCAGCAGTTCCTGAACGAGACGCTGAAGCCGTCCGACTTCGGTACCGACGCCTACACCGTCAAGACCCTGCTGGACAGGAAGTACCTGGAGCCCCTGCCCGCCGGCTACTGCCTCGCCTGACGTCTCCCGCCCGACCCTCCCCCGCCCGGCCCCGCCCCGCCGCCGTCGGTGGGGCGGGGGCCGGGCCTCGGCGTGCGGATCCGCCCCGGTTCAGCGGTGAGTCGGCAATTCCGGGCTCGTGACCGGATCTTGGTGAGATGTGCTCCCCAGCGACAGTCCCGCGGAACCTGGGCGCCCCACTGCCGACGTGGATCCGGGGGTGGGGCCGGTGCGGGACACATCCGCGCTCGGTGTCGCCCTCACCCCGCAGACGGCCCGGGCGCGGGCGGCTGCTGGTCGTCCGTCGTCCAGGCGCCGACGCCGAGGCGTCCGGTGGTGCCCAGGTCGAGTTCCGGGGTGACCATCACGGGAGCCGCGTCCGGGGTGGCGCGGACCCGCACGTAGGGGGCGCTGACCGGGCCGCCGGCCTCGGTGGTGTTGCGCCAGACCAGGGTGGCCCGGGCGCCCTCCCCCGGCTGCAGCGCGATCTTCCGCGGCGGGTCGTCCGCGCCGGTGCCCGCGGCGATCCGAGCGCCGCCCCGCAGGACGCTCACCCCGTCGATCGGCCGGTGTTCCAGGTCGAGCAGTTGCAGCTCCGGGTATCCGTTGACGGTCACCGTGGACGTCCCGCAGTTGCGCAGGTGCAGGCCGACCACGCGCAGGCCCATCGCGGCGTCGCCGTCGTCCGCGTACAGCCGCAGCCCGGACGCCGGACACGGGCCGCCGGGGTGCGGGGCCTCGGCGCTGGGCACGCTGCGGACCTTGAGGATCTTCACCTGCCGGCCCGCCCCCGGCCGCGCCGACCCGGGCCCGTCCAGGTCGACCCGCCCCTGCTCGGTGGCCCCCGGGGCGAGCGCGGCCACGGTGCGCGTCACGTTGTCCAGCACGCCCCCGGACGCGTCGACCCGACTGAACGTCACAGTGACATCGGACGGTTCACTGCCGAGGTTGGTCACCTCGTACTCCGCGCAGACCGCATTGGCGGCGGTGATCCGCACGCCGCCCCGGGCGGGCCCGGACGGCGCCTGCGCCCCTGCGGACGGCGACGCCTGCGGCATCCCGCACGGCCCGGCGGTGCCGGACGCCGACGGAGTACCGTCCGCACCGGCCGTGCGGGAGCCACAGCCCACGAGCAGGGCGGTGGCGACCGCCACGGCGGCCACGGCGGCGGCCGGCCGGCGGGCCGTCAGCAGCGGCCCGGTCTTCTCGAATTGATGCATCGGACGATGCGATCACGCACCACCCTGGAGGGCTGTGAGCCGCGCCACTTCCCGCGCAACAGCCCTGCAACGCTGCGGAACCCGAGGCGCAAGGCGTAGGGGCCCTGGACGACCTCGACCGCGCCGGCAGCGGGCGCGACGCCCGCCGACACACCGCGCAACCGGGGATGATCACCATCGCAGACCTGCCGCCGGACTCGCTGCCCTGGATGGGCGGGGCGTACGACGAATCCGGCTGTGCGGCGGAGTCGCCCGGACCCCGACCGACACCCGGGTCGCGCCGGTGAGCACGGTCCGAAGGGACCCGGGCGGTGGCGTTGCGCGCCGTGCCGCCCGGGTCCCTTCGGGTACCGGGGATCAGCCGGCGGTGACCGCGGTGTCGTCGATCACGAAGCTGGTCTTGAGGGAGGAGTCCTCGGTACCGGTGAACTTGATCGTGACGGCCTTGCCCTGGAAGGCCGACAGGTCCAGCGTGCGCTGGACGTAGCCGGACGTGGCGTCAGCGTTGGAGTACGTGGCCAGGGTGGTCGTCGTGGTTCCGTCGACGACCTGGACCTTGAGGGTGTCGTACGCCGTGGTGCCGGTCTCCCCGGTGGCGATCTTGATCCAGAAGGAGAGCTTCGGCGCGGTGGCGGTCGCCGGGACGGTCACCGTCTGCGAGAGCGTGTCGGTGTGGGCGGAGCCGTAACCGTTCAGCCAGGCGTAGTACGAGCCGGTGCGCGGCAGCTGGCCCGCGTCCTTGGTGACGACACCGGAGGTCGAGGTCCAGGAGGTCGCGCCGGACTCGAAGCCGGGGTTGAGCAGCAGGTTGCCGCTCGGAGCCGGGGGCTCGGTGGTGCCGCCGCAGGTGGTGGCGGTCGGGGCGACGGAGACGGCGCTCCAGGCCTTCTCGACCGCGGCGCACTGGGTGCTGCTCGCACCGTACAGGTCCTTGGCGGCCTTGACGGTGGCGGTGCGGGCACCGGGGTAGTTGGTGTTGGAGGTCATGTAGGTCGACAGGGCGCGGTACCAGATCTTGGTGGACGCGTCGTTGCCTATACCGGTGACGGTGGAGCTGTTGCAGGTCGGGCTGTTGCCCCACTGCGACTGCCCGGAGCCGGCGGCGAGCAGGTAGAAGAAGTGGTTGCCGACGCCCGAGGAGTAGTGCGGGTCCAGGCCGGCGGTGCCGGTCGACCAGCACTTGACCGAGGCGCCGTCCTTGCTGGGGTCGTCCATCCAGCGCAGCGGCGTGCCGTTGCCGTTGATGTCGATCTTCTCGCCGATGAGGTAGTCGGGTGCGTCCGCCGCGTTGTTGGCGTTGAACTCCACCATCGTGCCCATGATGTCGGACGTGGCCTCGTTGAGGCCGCCCGCGTCGCCGCTGTAGACCAGGCCGGCCGTGGCGGCGGTGACGCCGTGGCTCATCTCGTGGCCTGCGACGTCGATCTCGGTGAACGGCTTGGAGCCGACGGCACCGTCGCCGTAGATCATCGAGAAGCTGTCGTCGTCCCAGCCGGCGTTGCCGTAGTTGGTGCCGTAGTGGACGAAGGAGCGGGCGCCGACACCGTCGTTCTTGATGCCGTTGCGGCCGAGGACGTTCTTGTAGAAGTCCCAGGTGGCCTGGATGCCGTAGTGGGCGTCCACGGCGACCGTGGCACGGTCGGTCAGGGCGTTGTTGCCCCAGACGTTGTCCGTGTCGTTGAGGGCCGCGCCCCAGCCGGCGGGCGGGGAGTCGTTGGCGACGGTCTTGTTCTGCGCGTCCCGCGTCTCGCCGTTGCCCCGGGCGGGGTCCTTGAGGGTGTAGCCGGAAGTGGAGTTCTGGGTCGTGCTGACGGTGACGTTGCCGACCTGGTACCCCTTGCCCGTGCCGTCGGCGGTCGCGGCGGCGAGCGCGGCGGCCGGCTGGGCGGCGGGTGCGGCGGCGGTCTTGGCCTGCACGCCCTCGTGCAGAAACGCCGAGAAGGTGTCCCAGCTCTCACCGGTGTCACCGGTCTTCGCGTCCACCAGGACGTGGAAGTGACTGGGCGCCTGGTCGGGGCCGGTGCCGTTGACCGTGACCTCCCAGACCAGCTTCGGCGTGGCCGCGGTGGCGTCGACCTTCAGCACGGCCGTGGCGTCGCCCTTGGTACCGCGGAAGAGCTTGACGCCCTTGGCTATCGCCTGCCGATCGGTGACTGAGGGGGTCACCGAGAGGCTGAGCGGCGCTTCGAGGGTGAGGGTGGTGGAGTCCAGCCGGCCGCCGGGGGTGGAGTGGACGATGACGTCGCCGCCCCGGACCGGCAGGCCCTGGTAGGTGCGGTTGAAGTGGACGTGGCGAGTGCCGTCGGGGTCCACCTGGACGTTGGCGGCCTGGAACTCGTCCTGGACGCCGGCCTTGACCGCGTGGGGGTTGGCGGCGATCTGGTCAGCAGCGTCCTGCAGAGCTCTGCTGTTGGGGGCCTTGGGCTCGGGGCTGGTGGCGGGTGCGGCGGACGCGGTGACGCCGGCGCCGACTATCACGAGGCTGCTGACCACGAGGGTGAGCGAGCCGTTCAGAAGGGATCTCTTCATAGCGCCGAAGCGTGCTCCGACATATGAATGCACGTCAACGCATACCAATTCTGTGGAAATTCACAGATTTCCATCAGCCGGCCAACTGAACGGACGCAACCCTGGAGATCACCTGACAACAAGGCCCCCAACCTGGGAGTTTCCACCTGGCGGCGCTCACCGCCCTCTGGCCGACCAGGGCGGGCACGTGATCCATCTCACCGTGGCCAGAGGCTTCCTGAGGGGAGGTGGTCTCACACCGCAGCGGGCGGATCGCCCCGGAGTTCGAGCGGTCGTCGCAGATGGCGGGCCGGTCGGGTGGCGGCCCGGCCGCCGACCCGCCCCCAGTCCCGGGGACAACGCCCAGCACCACCGGATCCAGCCGGAACGCAGACGTCGACACGGCCGCCACCAGGTGATCGACGCGGCGGCCGCTCAACACCAGCCGCCCCGAGCACATGTGACGACCACTCTGCCCGGAAGCGTGAGGGGTCGCCCCGGTGAGGCAGGGGCGGACGGCTGGGGCGGACGGTAGGGGCAGGCGCCCATCGGCCGGCAGGCAAGGCCGGGGGCGCTGAGGGCGAAGCCCCCGACAGGGCCCGAACATGGCACATCGGATGACTCGTGCCGTGGAGGCGCATGCGGGCGAACAGGTCAGATCGGAGGGTGGGCCAGAGTCCTTCAGCGGGCTGCCGACCGGTCCACCCGTGCTCGACCCCCTGGCCGCCATGACGGTCGACTCGGTCGAGCGATGTGACCTGCCCCCGGACATTCCCATCCTCACCGGCCGCCGGGCGGTCGGCGTCCCCGTGCCCGCGCTGCGTCGGAGCGTCCGCGTGGACGCTCGCCGGCAGGTGGGCGAGGAATTGACTTCCTCCCCCTCGTGAACGAGGGGGATTCCCCTCAGCCTCGCGGCTGAGCCGCTGCGCGTGTGCGCTGCGGTGGGGATGTTTCCTGCTTC
>NZ_JBVINN010000042.1:0-74886 GCF_055579305.1 Kitasatospora sp. NPDC032757
TGGGAGCCATCAACGTCCTACGGGCCGGGCTGGTCCGTCGCGAGGCCAACCCGGCTTAGCGAGAAGCCCCCGGATTCATCCGGGGGAGGAGTCACGTACTACCCGCGCGCCACGCCGGCCGTCCTCACGCTCATTGCCCAATGGACGGCGTTTGCGTTCATCCTCGACGATGAGTTCGACGACGGAGCGGCCGGATCTCAACCTGCCTTCAGCGCCGACGCCATCGACAAGGTGACGGCGGTCATGCATGGGGCACCGCCCACCAACCCCCTCGGTGAAGCGCTGCTCGACCTCTGGACGCGGCTGACCGCTGGAAGGTCGGTGAGTTGGCGCAGAACGTTCCGCGCCGACATCGTGCGGTGGTTGTGGACCTACTACGCCGAAACCGTCGACCGGGCGAGCGGTTGCCTCCCGTCCATCGACGACTACCAGTTGCACCGGACCGACTCTGTCGGCATGCCGATGTACCTCGACATGTGTGAGATCGCCCAGGGCATCGATGTGCCCGAACCAGTGCGACAGCTACCCACCTGGAAAAGGTTCCGCGTCGCGGCCTGCCAGCGCATTGGTCTGTACAATGATCTCCTGTCGGCCCGCAAGGAACGCCTGTCCGGCTACTCCCACAACGCCGTGTTCCTCCTGGAGAACAACGGGGAACGCACCACGAGGGAAGCTGTCGATCACGTCAATGCTCTGGTCACTGCCAAGGTCAAGACGATGATCGCCGTCGAAGAACAGGCCCTCCGGCAGGTCGCGGCTCTCGGCGCGGACCGTCTGCTGTCCGACGCCCGGCGCTGCCTGGCGTCCTACCGAGAACTCGTCCGCGGTGACCACGACTACCACTTCCTCACCCAGCGCTACATGGATCCCGAAGAAGACCAGGTGAGAGGCGCGGAGCACGTCGCTGATCTTCTCGGCGCACACGCCCACCCTGCCCGCCAGGCACCACCGAAGACGGGCGGGGAAAGGGAAGGATGAAGACCGTTCTCCTTCTCGCCCACGCGGCTGAGCCTCACATCGTCGCCGGCGAGGGTGTCATGACCTCTGGAGCAACGGGAAGGGCAGTCTCACACGGCGAGGGCGACGCCCGTCTCGGCTGCCGTCCCTGCGGTGCGGCCGAGGCGCCGGAGCATCAGGGCGATGGCGCTCCGGGCAAGGTGGGCTACGGCGTGGGCGGGCATGCGTCCGTAGTCGCGGCAGTTCCGGCGGCCGCGTATGAACCACCCTCGCCTGGCTCGTCTCTGAGCCCGGTTCCCAGGTGGACAACTGGCTGAGCGGGGCGTTCCTGCCCGAACCCGCGGTCGGCGAGCGCGTCACCACCCCGGCCCGGGCCGGCGCCCACCAGCAGGCCGATGCCCTGCTGACCGACCTCGGCGTGCTCGGCCCGCCGGCCCGGCCCCGGCGCGCTCTCCTCGCCGAGGACACCGCCGACGCCCTGGAGATGACCGCCGCCGCCCGCGCGGGCATCGAGCTGGTCCCCGGCCGACGCGCTGTGCGCCGCCGCCCCCCGGGCCGTTTCGCCGGGCCTGGTCGTCCGCACGACCTGGCACGAGCCCGCGTGCCGGACCTGGAGTCGCCCGCTACCGTTTCCCTGTCCTGGCCAATCGTCACACCATCGAGCGGACCGTCCGGCCCGGGACCGGGAAGACTGCCGCCGTGACCACGACGACGAGCCTGTTCCAGCCCGGCACCACGGCAGTGCGCCGCGACGTCCACGCCGGACGGGTGTGGACCGCGATGCCGCAGCGGTTGGTCGCCGACACCGGCCACGTGCTCACCCTGGCCTACTGGCCGGGATCGAGAGGTAACGAGTAGGGCACGGGGTCGGGTGAAAGCGGTGAGAAGCTCCGGTCGGTGAGTGGTCGTTGCCTAGGCTGCCGGGTGTGAATCCGTCTTCCTTATCCGATTCCCGTGACGCTTCGTCTGTGGCCCTTGCGCCACGTCCGCTGGGCGTGGTGACGCCGGAGCAGTTTGTCGGGGTGATGCGTGAGCTCCGCCAGTGGTCGGGCCTGAGCTTTCGGCAGCTTGAGCGGCGGGCCGGGCAGGCCGGTGAGGTGCTTCCCCGTGCCACGCTGGCGGGGGCCCTGGGCCGTGCCGACCTTCCGCGCGAGGAGCTTGTGGCCGCGTTCGTCAAGGCCTGCGGGGGCGATGCGGACGATGTCGTGGTCTGGGTCACGGCCCGCAAAGCCGTTGCCGTCCAGTGGGCCCGGACGTCCCAACCGGTGCCGCCGGAGGCATCGGAGCCGGTGGCGGCGTCGGAGCCGACGGAACCGGTGAAGCCGGAGTCGGTTGAGCCGGGTTCGGCGGGCCCGGCGGAGACGGCCGTTCTGACGCTGCCCCAGCCCGCGGTCCGGTCCGGTGTGAGCGGGGATGCGGCGGCGAGTGCCGCCACCGGGTCGGAGCCGGCCGGGACCAAGGGCGGGCAGGAGAAACCGTCGGCGGCGGGCGCGGACGAGTGGGCAACCGGCGTGCCGGGCGATGGCGCGCGGTCGGCCGCTGCGGCTGAACCGGTCGGGGCGGAGGCGTCGCGTCCGGGGCGGGGTGTGCCGCGTGTGGTGTTGCGGGCGGCTGCGCCGGCGCGGCGCACGGTGGTGGCGGTCACGCTCGCGGTGGCGGTGGTGGTGGTGACTGCTGTCGTGCTCGGCATCGAGGGCCTGGCCGACGGGGGAGGACCAGGAGCCGCGGAGCCGTCCACGGCCCCCACGGTGACCGGCCCGGTGACGGCGGCGAGTCCGTCTGTGGGGGAGGGGGCCGGCCCTGCGCCGGGGCCGGAATCGGCGACCTCGACGGGGGATGCCGGGGCTGCTGTTCCTGTGGCAACCGCGAGCCCGACTGCGCGTCGGACCGCAAGCACAGCAGGCACCGCAAGTGTTCCGGGGGCTGCGGGTAGCGGGTCGACGGGCAGATCCGCGCCGGCCGCCTCCGCGGTTCCACCACCGGCGCCGGTAAGGACGTCGCCGCCGCCGTCGGCGGTCGCGCCACCGCCCCTGCCGACCGCGACATCGCCGGCGACGTTGCCGCGGTCCACGTCGGGTGGCTGGCCGACCCAGTTCTCCACCGGCGGGGCGTCGCCGTCCGGCCCCGCGTCGGAGGACCCGTGCTGGGACAGCGCGCCGGGCTGCAACGACGGTGTGCACCACGGGTGAGAGCGGGCCCTGGGTGGGGCTGCGGGTGCACGGCCGCCCCGGTCGGTCGGCTCGGTCCCGTGGACCGGCGATCGACCGGGGCCTCTGCCGGTAGGGCCTGTGGGTCCCTTCCTCGGCGTGTCTCAGGACCGCCAGGCGCCGCTGGGCATGGCGGTCCTGCTGCTGCAGCGGCGAAGGGGCATGGCAGATCTCCGTCATGGTCGGAGACCCATGTGTGACCAACGTCCGGCAGTTTTGTCACCGGCTCGCGCGGGTCGGACCCGGGCCTTCGCCCCTGTAGCGCCGGCGGGGCTCAGCCACGCGCGGTGAGGCGCTGCAAGAGCGAACGGGGGGCGAGGGCCTGCTGAATGCTGAGAAGGTAGCTCGCGACAGGGGAGGTGCTGCGGAGGTTGCTGCGTTCTCGGCCGGCCGTCCGGCGAAGGGCTGACAGTCCGAAGGCGGCGCCCACGGTGGTGCCGATGAGCGGCTGCCCGGCCAGTGCGCCGCCACCAGCCGCGGCAAGTCCTGCCGGCAGGTCGAACTTGAGGCTGGCTGCGCTGAACGTGGTGTCGATTCGTGCGCCCTTCAGCGCGTTGCGTAGCTCCGCGAGTGGCGCCTCGAAGCGGCGTTCGACTTCGAGTGCGGTGTGCTGCATCTGTGCGGCGGGCAGTGCGATATCAGCCAGTCGGTCGCGCAGCAGCTCGACAGCTTCACCGACGGCGGCATGAAAGGCCTCGAACTCCGCCTGGTGACGACGGCGTAGGGCTGCGATCCTGCGGGCATCAACCGCGTCCAGATCGCGGGGTAGCACCGTACGGACCGCAAGCAATCCCACGGCGTCCGCCAAGTCGGGCAGTGCATCGTCGTCCTGTTGCGTACCCGTCAGCGCCGCGAGGAGGCGACCACGGGACCACGTGTGGGGCGAGAGGTGGGCATCATCCTGGTCCGTGGTAGGCGTGAACTGCCCCATCTCGGCCACCTGTGCGCTCAGAACGCATTTATAGATCCAGACCAGGCGTGGATGCATGGCCACCCAGTGAAGCAGCGGCCCCCCTCCGGGCGGGTACCTGACGGCTTCGATGGCCAGCTGAGCACTGATCAGTGCCTCGCGCAGACCAGCCTCCATCTCGTCCCAGTGAACTGCCGCCAACCCGACGTTCGCGTCGTGCCGGCCACCGGTGTAGGGAACGTCTGCGGCGTCACCGGTCCGGGCCCGGGCCACGGGGCCTCCCAGCGCAGTCACCAGGAGATCCTGGTGTGCGTTCAGGATCTCCATGAAGACCGGCGCCACAGCCCGGGCGGCAGCGTCCGGAGGCACCCGGACGATGAACCCGAGCTCATCGCTGAGCACGCGGGCGGTATCCGTGTCAGCCATCGGATACCCGTTCGGGACCACGCGTGCCATTCGGGGCCAGTACAGCGCCGCGGCTTTGAGCCACCGCTCTTCGCGAAAGTGGATGTATGGGTGGTACAGGGCAATGTCGCGCACCGTTCGCTCCCCTCCGGCCAGCCGCACGCCCGACTGGCACCTCTGAGTCATTTCTGCCCAGCGCGAGCGGTCGGACATGCGCGACAGGTCGCGACCCGCCATTTTGGAGACGGGTCGTCAGCGCCGACGGTGCGGTGACGTTCACCCGCTTCGCCTTCCCCGGCCGGTCGAGATCAAGTGGCAGATACCTGCTGACCATCAAGATCATCTGACGTAGAGATCATTTGCCATGGAAGCAGGCGCAGGGCAGCAGTGTCCCGCGACAAGTGATCTTGACCATTTGCCAAATGATCTCGACGGCCGGTGGGTTCTGTCACTTGTTCTTGATCGGCGGGGGAAGCTGCAGCCCTTGCCGCGCCGGGCCCGCGCGCTGTCGGTCGGCTGTCAGCGGGGACAGGGACCTGCCGGTGGGATGTGAGTGGCCCCCGGGACCGTAGGGACTGGGCGTGGCCGGCTGTGAATGTGCGGGCCCGCTCTCCTTGAGACCACTCCGAGCTTCCGGGAGCCCGCCATGCCCTCCGTACCCCAGGCCCCGCGATGGGACGTTCGCCGACTGCCTCATGCGCGGGGAAAGAGCTTCCTGGTCACCGGCGGCAACGCGGGCATCGGGTATTTCGTCGCCGAGCAGCTGGCCGGCACCGGGGCCACGGTCGTTCTCGGCAGCCGAGACAGGGCGAAGGCCGACGACGCGATCGCTTCCATAGGCTCGCGCGTCCCCGGCGCCAAGGTGGAGCACATGCCCCTGGACCTGGCCGACCTCGCTTCGCTCAAGGCATCCGTGGACGCGCTCGGACTGGACCGCCTCGACGCGGTCGTTCACAACGCCGGGGTGGCGCTCGACCATCCACCGCGCCGCGAAACCGCGGACGGCCACGAGCTGATGTTCGCGACCAACCACCTGGGGCACTTCGCGCTGACCCACCACCTGGCCCCCCTGCTCATGGCGACCCCGGCGAGCCGGATCGTCACCACCGGCAGCTTCGCTGCCAAGTCGGAACGCCTGGACCTCGACGATCTCCAGAGCACGCGCGACTACCAGCCCAAACGCGCCTATGCGCGCTCCAAACTGGCCCAGATGCTCTTCGCTCTCGAACTCGACCGCCGCCTGCGTGCCGCCGGCAGCACAACGCTGAGCGTGCTCGTTCATCCCGGCGGCGCGCTCGACTCCCTCACCCCTTCGCGCCCGCCATTGCACGTCCGAACCGCCGGCGAGCGGCTGAGCCATCTACCGCTCGGCCTTGTCGTCCAGGGCAAGGACGCTGCCGCATGGCCCGCAGTCCGGGCCGTCCTCGACCCGAGCGTCCGCGGCGGCCAGATGTTGAGCCCCCGAGCGTTCGGACTGCGCGGTGCACCCAGGACCGAACCCCTCTGGAACCACCTCGCCGACACCACGACCGCGGCACGTCTCTGGGCGGCCAGCTGCGACTTGACCGGCAACGACCCGACGGTCACCGCACCGACAAGGTTCGGCGAGACCGAAGGCCCGGCGACCGGGCGCGGCGAAGCAGACGCCCCGGCCGGATGAGATCGGGCCTGCGGGCAAGATCGTTCGGCAGAGCGGGAGGCGAGGCGGCAGCGCAGAGCCGTGGGCCACCCGATCCCCGGTGATCCGGTGCTGGGGTGCCAGAGCGGCGCCGTGCCCGGTCGGGCCGGGCCCGGAACGCACCGGACGGGGTACACCCGCCGGTGTGGCGCCAGCGAAGACATGGACTGGACGCACAACGGGATCTTGTGTCGCGAGAATGCGTAGGCACGTGAGGCATGTAGGTTGCCGCTGACCATGCCTCACTGATACCCGGGGTCTGTGGGGCATGGTCGGCACTGGGCTCTCCAACCGACCCAAAGGGCTCATGGAATACCTGCGTCGGTGGGAGTCTGGTACGCGACATGTGCCCTCTGGCCAGGATCGCCAGGGGTGGTGAACTCGGTGAGAGGTGGGGCGTTGGGAGCTCGCGAGGGGTCGGAGCGGGTCGTCGGCGGGCGGTACCGGCTTGTCGGAGAACTCGACTCGGGCGGGTTCGGGCGGGTATGGAAGGCGTACGACGAAATGCTGGACGTCGACGTGGCAGTCAAGGAGGTGAGGCTGCCGCAGCAGGCCTCCTCATCCGGTGCCGAGCATCGTGAGCGGGTGGCGCGGGCCGCGCGTGAGGCCCGCAACGCCGCCAAGCTGCGCGATCACCCGCACATCGTCGCGGTCCATGACGTGGTCGTTGAAGACAGCACCCCCTGGATCGTGATGCGCCTGGTCGAGGGGCAATCCCTGGCAGAGCGCCTGCGCACGGACGGGCCGCTGCCCGCCCCACGCGCAGCCAAGGTCGCGGCCGCGCTGCTCAAGGCGCTGAAGGCCGCCCACGCCGCAGGGATCGTGCACCGCGACCTCAAACCGGCCAACGTGATGCTCACCGACGACGGCCAGGTGCTGCTCACCGACTTCGGAATCGCCGTCCACGAGACCGACACCAGACTCACCACCACCGGAGGCGTCATCGGCTCCGTCGAGTACATGGCCCCCGAACGTCTCCAGGGCGCCCAGGACCAGGCCGCCGGTGACCTGTTCTCGCTGGGGGCGACCCTGTACGAGGCGGTGGAGGGCATCTCGCCGTTCCGGCGCGAGACCCCCACGGCCACCATCGCCGCGATCGCCCTCCACGATCCGCCGCCGATGCGGCACGCCGGCCCCGTCCTCGCCTCCCTCATCACCGCCCTCCTCGCCAAGAACCCCGAAGACCGCCCGACCGTGGACAGCACCCTGGCCGTCCTGCGCGCCGGTGCGTCCATGCTCACAGCAGTGGCACCCATGCCCCCGCACGCACCCCGGCCGTCGACCGTACCCGCTGTATCGACCGAAACGACGGCGCCGGTGTCCCGGATGGCGCGTACAGGGCGACTGATCACGGGCAGCTGCCTTCTCGTGATCGGACTCGGCGTCGTGGCATTCGGCTCCAGCCTGCTCGTTCGGGGACGAAGTAGCGGACAGTTCTTCGGTGCGTCCCTCATCGCCGCCGCTCTGGTCGCGGTGCTCTTCGGGCTGACGGCGACGCTCTACCGATGGAAGGGCCCTGGCAAGCCGCCCTATCGAAGCGTCGGCGCGGTCTTCCTCCCTGTCTTCCTCCCACTGGTCCTGATCTGGGACGTGTGGAACGCGGTGCTGCTTGCCTAGCGGCACGATCGACGGCGCGCGGCATCCTCGATCATCCACGACTGGCAGTCCGGCTCAGCTGCTCCATGAAGGTGCGCAACTCTCCCTGCGGGCAGATGGGATTGGGCGGTGGCTGACCCGGCGGCTGCGGCCGGATTCGTGCGTGACCGGGGCGCTTCCCGCGTAGGCCTTCAGGTCGCGGGCGGTGTCGAACCGGGTGCGGTCGTCGCCGATCTCCGCCAGGATTCGGGCACCGGTGAGTACGGCGAGGCCGGGGAAGCCGGTGATGATCTCTGCATCGGGGTGTTGCAGGAAGAGCTTCTCGGTGGCCTGGGCCAGGTCGTCGCAGGCCCGGCAGGCCGCGTCCGGCTGGGCGAGAAGCGCAAGGGTCTGGCGTCCCATCGCCGCTTCCACCAGCGTCGGTTGGCGGAGCCTGGTGCGGCGGAACGCCTCCAGGAGCCGATCGGTCTCGGAGTCGATCCGCGGCTGCCGACCCGCTCGAACGACGGCGGCCCTGAGCCGGCTGCGACTCAGGGCGGAGGCCTCTGTCAGGGTGGGGGCGACGGCCAGGATCGCGCGGGCCTCCCGCGCGAGCAGCCGCTCCCGCTTGTCGGCGAACGCCTCGAGAATCGCCGGGTAGTACTCGCGCAGGTGAGAGCGGAGCCGGTTGTGGGCGCGGGCGCGGTCCCTGGACCGCGTCCTGCTGGGCCCGGGCGAGGACCGCGACCGCTCTGACCAGGTCGGAGTCGTCGGGCAGCGGCCGGTGCAGGCCGGCGTCGACCGGCCGGCTCCTGCGATCACCTCCTGGATGAGGCCTATGTCGCGGCGGGCCTCGATCTCCTCGCGCACGATCGCGGCCAGGACATCGGCAGCAACGCCTCGGCGTCTGGCCGGCCATGCCGTGTGCGCGGGTGCGGGCGCGGGTTGCTCGTTGACGGGTGTGGGTAGAGCGCCTGTCGGTGGCCTGGGGCGGCGTGTCGATCCGGGTGTTCCCGCGCCGCGTCAAGGTGGGTGGTCTCCTCGCCGGATCCCCGGCCGAGCCGGCGGCGGAGTTTCCCGGTGGTCTGGTTCCGGTGGAGGTTGCTGGTCTACGCCGACCGTCGCCCACCCGGCGCGGTTCGTGGACTCCGCCCACGTGCTCCCGCCCCGTCCTGGTCGCTTGACCGGGCGGGCCCTGGACGGCCGACCTACCGTGGAGACATGGCCGAACCGAGGGGCCACGGATGGTCGTGGCTGAGCTGGGACCGGAGCCAGTCCGGCCCGGACGACGCCGAGCACCGTGTGCTGCTGCTGCCCGGCGGATTGTGCACCGCGGATGAGTACCGCGAGCTGCTGGCCGAACCGGCGCTCGCCGCCGTCCGTCTGACCGCCGTCACCCTCCCCGGCCACGGCGGCACTGCCCCGCCCAGGGACTTCGATCTGGAGAACTTCGCGCGGCTCGCCGCCGAGTGCGCGGCCGGCCTGGGCGCCGATGTCGTGGTGGGGCACAGCATGGGCGCCAACGTGGCGATCGAGATGGTCGCCACGGGCCGTTTCCGGGGGCCGGTGGTCCTGCTCGCGCCCAGTTTCTCGCGGCAGGACGAGTCCCGGTTCCTGCGCACCCTGGACCGGCTCACGCCGGTGCTGGGCCATCTGCCGTACGTCGCGATGTTGAAGCTCCTCGACGGCGCGGGCAAAGACAGTCCGCTGCCCCCGGAGCGCCGCGCCGAACTGATCGCGGATCTGCGCCGCAATGATCCCCGGGTGATGCGCCGCGTCATGCGTGGCTACCTGGAGTACCTGGACCGGTACGGGTCCCTCGCGCCCCGGCTGCGGGCCGCACAGGGCCCGGCCTGGGTGGTGCACGGCGAGAGCGGCGACGGCGGCATCACCGACGACGAACGCCGGATACTGCTGTCCCGCCCGGGGATCCGGGTCATCACCGTCCCCGGCGAGAGCTTCTTCACCCCAGCCGAGGTGCCCGCCCTGGTCGCCTCGTACATCACCGAGGCCTTGGCCGCGGCCCGCGCCCCGGCCCCGGACGCCTGACCGCCGTCACCCGCGGTCGGGAGCCCGGGGCGTCTGCGCTTCGGTCTTCGGTGGTGGCAGGGGCCTGGGCCGGGCGCTTGAACATCCGGGGCGCGGTGATCTCGCCGTGGACGGCCGGGCCGGCTGTTCCACGGCAAGCTCTGGCCCGCCTGGAAGCGCCCAGCGTGATCTGCTTCCAAGCCAGGGCGCCTGTATAGGGGTTCCTGGGCCGGGGGGTGTGGGGGCGGGGTTGGCTACTGGCCGAATTCGTCGAAGGCGGCCTGGAGGCCGCCGGCCAGGGATCGGAGGTCGCGTGCTTAATCAGGGCGCTGACACCTGGGGCACAGCTCGTGGCGGCCCTCGGGTGTGATCACGGTGCCCCAGCTACGGCATTCTTCGCAGCCGCGGGCACGGTCGATGTTTGCACGGACGGTAGGAGCGTGGGGGTGGGCTCCATGAGTCATGGGTGATTTTCCTCTGTAGAGCATTATCACTTTCGCCCAGTCTGCCACGGTTCGTATAGATATGCGGCATGGGTAGCTGGAGCTCGTGATCAGCTTGGGCGGCAAGACACAGGTCCACGGCAAGCGCAAGGTGCGCCTGGATGCGGTGCTCCAGGCGCCGGAGATCGGGGGTGCCGGTGTCGAACGAGCGGAGCCACGTCGGGAGCTCGTGGTAGCCGGCCGCGGTGGCCTCGAACTGCTCGGCGCCCAGCGGCCGGCCGGCCGAGTCGACGGCCGCCGCGGTGTGGGTGTCCTTGTGGGTGTCGAGGCCGCCGGTGATCTCGCGGGTTTGCTGTGCCATGGTGGACATCGCCGCCCTCTCCATGGAACCGGTCAGGGCGGCAGCCACGGTCCGGCGGGCGGACAGGACAGTGATGGGGCCTCTGGCCAGGCTCTCATGAAGTCACGCAAGCCGGGCCGGTGGCTGCACACGAACGCCTCCCGGGCAGTGCCGACAGGTCCGGTTGAGGACCAGGGTCAGTCAGAAGGTGGGTCAGACCCCGCCGGAAGGCGTTCATGAACATCCTCACTGTCAGAAGTCGATCACCTCGCGGTCCAGTGGGTACTCCGACCGGTGCACGCCGTCGTACGGCGAGGGTTGGATCGGCAGGACGCCGGTCGGTTGCAGGCCGAGATTGTCGTCCCAGAGCCGGGGCGCGACGTGTCCGGCGACCCGGAACTTCCGGAAGGTGAAGGGAGGGCTGTCGGTCGGGAAGAACTCGGTCGTCGTCAGCACCTGGAAGTGCAGGTGAGGGGTGGTGGAATTGCCGCTGTTGCCGATCAGCCCGAGGGGCTGGCCGGGTTCGACGCAGTCCCCCTCCCGAAGGTTCAGCGAACCGGGATGCAAGTGGCCGTAGAGGAGGTACCGGCCGGGTGCGACCTCAAGCGTGATGTGGTTGCCCACGGTGTCCGCGATCGGCGGGACGGGGGGTGACACGGGCGGCGGGTTGTCCGGGAGACCGTCCTGGACCTCCACCACCCGGCCGCCGGCCGATGCCACGACCGGCTGGCGGTAGCTCAGGTAGCTGGTGAGCTGCGTGGGGTCGCCCTCCCAGGTCTGTCCCTGCCCTCCGACCCGGTACCAGTCGATCGCGAAGCGCTGCGGCACGTAGAAGCGGCCGTTGATCGGCGCGAAACCGCGCCGGTGGTGGGTGTTGCCGCAGCACGACTCGCTGGCGTACCAGGTGCCCGGGAGGACCGGCGGGCGCAGGTCGAGCGGAGATGTGCGGGCGGTCGGGGTGGACTGCACCGTCTCCTCGAACGGCGACACGCCCGATGCGGTCAGGACAGCGCCCACCAGGTGGTGTTCGAGCACGTGGGGCACGGGCTGCCCGTGGTCGAGGGTCAGATCGATCCAGATGATCCACTGCTGGGAACCCTGGATGACGGTCTCTGCCGGAGGCGGTGGCGGCGGTGTGTACGCGTCCGCCCCGGGCAGGGGGTCGCCCACCGGGTTGGCGGCCCCGCCCAGTGCCTGTCCGCTCAGCGAGCCGATGACCTGCTGGGTGTTCGCGTCCTGGACGTCCACCCGGTCGAGTCGCACCTGAGCACTGCTGGGCAGAGCACTGGTGGTGAGCAGCTCGTACGAGAGGTGCACCTTGCCGTCAGTGGCATCGAACGGCGCGGGCTCGGTCAGCACCGCTGCGGTGAGCGGGGTGAACTGTGTGCCGGGCGGCAGAGCGGTCAGTGCGGCTCCGTGCCCGGGCACGATCGCGGTTGCCGCCACGATCGCTCCGAGCACGCCGCCGGCGAGCCCGCGGAGCAGTGCCCGGTGGCCGGTGGACTTGGGGGAGTTTCGGTGTGCCATGTGGCCCCCGTCGTTTGTCGAGGCCGGCAGCTCCGGGGGAGGGCCGGTACGCCCCGGGGCGGAGACGCAGGCTCATACAACGTGCTGGCGGCCCGATCATGACGGATGCTCCCCGCGGGCCCACGCCGAATTGCACCCGTCCGGGCTCACCGCCACTGGTCGAGCCCCCTGTCGGTCGGTCAGAGCGGGGTGGTGACCTTGAGGATCAGCAGCAGGGCGACGGCTGCGTTCAGGCGACATCCGCGCCTGGGCAGCCGACTGGAACGACAACCCCCCGCCCGTGTGTCTGGACCAAGACCGCCGGTCGGATCCCCGAATCCCTCGCCGGTTACTGCCGGCGGGATCAAGGACTCAGGACACTAGGATCGTTGTCATGGGGGCTGACATCGACGGCGTGATCGAGACGCGTGGGTCCGGCGGTGGCTGGGAGACCGAGGTTGATCTCTTGGACTTCGGGCTCGGACGGGAGCGCGATGCCTGGGAGTTCCTCTTCGGCTTCGGCGGGGGTGTCGGTGTGGAGCGGCCGCTGTTCGACCGGCGGGGGCTTCCGGACGATGTCTCAAAGCCGGTTGCCGAAACGGGTAGGGAAGAGTGGCAGCACAGTCATTCGTACGCCCTGTGGGCCGAGGTGGCGGCGGTCGACTGGGACGGACCTGTGTGCAACGGTCCCGACTACACCCGCGTCGGGGTGTGGCGACCGGGCCCTGACTGTGAGCTCACCCTGGACGACGTGGTCCCGGCGTCCATCGAGGTCCTCGACGCGGCGGAGGAGCTCTTCGGGGAGGACCTGATGCCGTCGGAATGGCCACCCGGTGGTGAGGTCCGTCTGGACGGGGCCGTCTACCGCCCGGCGATTCTGACGCCCCGGATGTTCGCCCCGCCGGACGGGAGCTGGGGGCCGGTATGGGCGGCAATGCGCGAACTGGCGGTCGTGTACGGGGGCGAGAACGTCCGCCTGGTGGTCTGGTTCGGCTGATCCGGGCAGGATCAGGAAGACGGGCTTTCCGAGTCCTCCCGCGGCCGTGGGGCTGGATCACCCGGCGGGCGGCTGGGGCGGGCGGCCGAAGGCGCGGCGGTAGGCGCCTGGGGTGGTGCGCACCGCCGCGTGGAAACGCCTTCGGAGGTTCGTGGCCGTGGAGAGCCCGACCTTGGCGGCGATCGCCTCCACGGCCAGGTCGGTGTCCTCCAGGAGGGTTCGGGCCGCCATGACGCGTTGGTGGAGAGCCATCGACCTGGGGAGGTGCCGAGTTGTTCGGCGAACCTGCGAGCGAGGGTTCGCGGCGAGACTGCCACCCGGGCGGCGAGGTGGGCGGGCAGTTGCAGTACGCCGCGTCCGCCCGCACCGACACACCACCGGACTCCCTGACCGTCGTCGGGCAAACGACCTCGGTAGCGGCCCGCGCCGGTGGCCGCTCGCAGAAACCCGTCCGTCGTCCGCCGCCCGTCGTCCGCCGTCCGCCGCCCGTCGTCCCGGAACCGCGCCGCTGACCGCGGACACCGAGGCGCCTGCCGCGACCAAGTGGCAACTCCAGGACGGGCGGTGGAGGGCTTCATCGCCCTGCCGCACGCGTCGGTGCCGTCCGGCCGCGGTCCCGCAAGCCGGCTCCGGCCGGTCTGCGCGGCGGCTCCTGGCATTGGGTGTCGTGGTGGCCGGGCGGTGTAGGCCTTGCCTCCTCGTCGCAGGCGCAGGCGCAGGCGCAGTCGGTCGGTAGGCGGTGGTGGAGCCGTCAGGCTCGGCGCTACGGTAACGAGCTCGAAGGAAGCCTGGACGATGTGAGGAATGCCCTGAAGTGACGTACGGCCGCGAAAGTATCGACCTCCCGGAGGACAGGGGGTGCCTGCGCTGGGTGCTGGGCGTGCCGCTGGTACTGATCCATGCGTTGAACGCGATCGTCGTGTTCTCGGCTGTCCGGTTCGGCCCGGCGGGCGACTGGGACGATCAGGGCTACGCCGGCCTCACCGTGGCTTGCGGGTGCGCGATCGCACTGAGCTTGTCGGGCCTGGCCGTCACGGCGATCCCGTCGGTGCGGCGCGCGATGGGCCCCTGGTGGTTCGTACCGCCGGCGATCCTCGGGGTGATCGCCTTCCTTCGGGCCTGGACCCTGTCCTAGGGTGCGCGCCGAGGCGTGAACACTCGTCGGGTTCTGCGCGCTCCGAGGGCTCAATCGTGAGCTGACCCGCGAGGACGTCCTCACGGAGGCCGCCCGCCGTCATCGAGCCGGGGCGCAGGCGGTTCCCGCGTCGCCCTGTCAGAGGCGGGCGGTGCCACGGCCGGTGGCTCTCCACCGGGGCGTCCTGTTTCCGTCACCGCAGTCCCGGTCGGGGCCGGATCGTCCTCGGATCCGGCCTCCGTCGGCCGCGGCGGCGATTACCTCCCGAACGCAGCGGCCGGTGGTCTTGGCGGGCTGCTTCTCGTCTGCGGCCTCGACGAGCTCGTTGACGAGTTGACGAGCTTGGTGGCGAGCGCGTACTCGACCCGGAAGCCGGCCATCGCGGCCTCGGTGCCCAGCGCAATCAGCAGGTGGGACTTGGCGGTCCCGGAGTCGCGGATGAGGCAGAGCGGCAGGCTCCTGTTGATCCACCCGCAGGTGGCGAGGGTGTGGACCATCGCGGGGTCGATGCTGGGGTTGGCGTCGAAGTCGAAGTTGTCCAGTTCTCTGGTGTTGCTTGGGTCAATGCAGGCATCTGCCCAGGTCGAGGCGTTGCCGATGCCGTCGGTGGCGATGGACCCCTGCAGACTCGGGCGTGTTCTGCCGCTCGGTAGGGTGCGGTGCGGTAGCGCCAGGTTGTCGCGAAGACGGAAGGGTGTGGCAGGTCGCCATGACTGCATGGGAAGAGATGTCCAAGTTGGCCAAGGATCTGCTGTTCATGTCGCTGGATCACGGGATGGACAATGCGGAGAGCAGCGAAGAGGGGTTCATTCCGTTCTCCATGCGGGGAAGGAGCGATGGCCGTGGAGAGCTGACTCGTTTCGTCGCTGAAGACCTGCCTGAGAGCGTGCAGGCAGGCCGGAAGGCGCTTGAGACCGTGCCGGAGGGGACGGTGGCGGTCACCCTGGTCTGGGACGGCTATGCGACGTACGAAGGCCGGCGGACCGAGGCGGTGTTCGTCGAGGCCCATGAGATCGGCCTGGCCAAGAGCGTTCTTCTCGCGCAACGCTATCTGCGGGTCGATGGCAAGGTTCAGGCGCTGGGGAACCCCATCGTGCAAGGTGAGACCGATCCGCTGGTGCGGTTGGTCGGCGTCCAGGAGAGCTGAGCCTCGCGGACAGTCCCGAGGCGTGAGAAATCAGGGCTGAATCCTCGGTACGGACGGTGTCGCCCTGACGGGCTGTTGTTTGGCCGGGGGTTCCGGGCTTTACCGGGCTGACGTGGCCGCGGTGTCGGGAGTGCGGACATGCTGCGTGAGGAAGAGGGCTGCGCGGTCCAGTGCCCGGTCGGCCTCGTCGAGCACGCCGGCGAAGGACTGGAACACGTGGGGTACGTCGGCGGTGATGTCGAGGATCACGTCCACTCCGGCTGCGCGGGCGCGGGCGGCCATGCGGGTGGAGTCGTCCAGGAGTACTTCGTCGGTGCCGGCCTGGAGGAGCATCGGCGGGAAGCCTGTCAGGTCGGCGAGGACGGCGGGGCTGAGCATGGGCTGGTGCGGGTCGGCTCCCGCCAGGTACATGGCCCCGGTGTGTCCCAGGCTCTCGCGGGTGAAGAACGGGTCGATGCCCGCCTTGGTGTCCATGCTCTCGCCCGTCCGGGTGGCGTCGAGGCCGGGGGAGAAGGCCACGATCGCGGCGGGCATCGGGAGGCCGGCGTCGCGGGCGGCGAGGCAGGTGGTGACGCTGAGGCCGCCGCCGGCGGAGTCCCCCGCGAACACGATGGTCGAAGGGTCTTCGCCGCTGTCGAGGAGGGCGCGGTAGGCGCTCAGCGTGTCCTCGATCGCGGCCGGGAACGGGTGCTCGGGGGCGAGCCGGTAGTCCGGCGAGTACGCCGTGAACCCGGTCCTGGCCACGAGGTTCCCCGTGAGCGACAGTGCGGTCTCGGGGGAGCCGAACACCCAGCCGCCGCCGTGGAAGTACAGGATCGTCCCGGTGCGCGTCCCGGTGCCCGGCTCGACGTGCAGCGCCGGTCGGTCGCCGAGCGTCGTCTTGGTGATGCGGAGGCCGTCCGGGACGACCATCTGGGCCATCATCGCCTTGAATCCGGCTCGGATCGCCCCGACGGACCGGGGGCCATCGGGCCGGGGCTGCCGCAGCATCGCGCTGACCTGCGTGCGCTGTTCCTTGCTCATGGTGTGTGCTCCTGCCGTAAGTAGCTTCTTCCGCACTATATGCCGCAGCATCTAACGTAGACTATATGCCATGGCATCTAAAGTGAGCGGTGAGACGGTCGACCTCCCGAGCTTCTTCGCCGACCTCGTCCGATGCGAGACGCGTCTGTACAACGCCCTCAACGACCGTCTTCGCGAGCGGCACGGGATCGTCACGTCGCAGTTCGAGTTCCTGCGCCACCTCCGGGACCACCCCGGGGCCCGGGTGGCGGATCTGGCGGCCGAGTTCGCCGTCGGCATCGGGGCCACCAGTAAGGGCGTCGACCGTCTGGAGCGGCAGGGATGGGTCGCCCGCGTGCCGAACCCGTCGGACCGCCGGTCGTCGCTGCTGGAACTGACCGACGACGGCCTGCAGTTGGTCGACGTGGCAGAGGGGACCTTCACCGAGCGGTTGGCCGAGCTGATCGCAGGTGCACTGAAGGCGTCCCCCATGACGGCCGCTGCGCAGGCCCTCTCGGAGCTGCGTTCCGTCCTGGAACGCGACCGGATCGGAATGCCCACGGGCTGACGCGTTTTCGCATCCCCGAGGACGAAGCGGTAGGTGAGTTGACGTGCGTGCCATTGCGGTTGGGGCGAGCGGCCTGGTCGCGGGCTTGCGGGGCGGCTACGGCCGGGGCCGGGTGGACACCCCTCTGCTCGGTCTCGGCCAGGATCCCGCGCTCGGCCAGCCGCTCGAGCTTCAGGCGGACGTTGTCGACGTTGTTGGGCGCGATCTCCGCCTGGGCCCCGCGGTCCTTGACGGTGGTCTTGAACCCCTGGTCCGCCAGGGCCTTCTTCGCGGCGCCGGCTCGGTGGCGGTGAGCACCCTGGCCGGCAGTGCGGTGCCGACGGCGTTGTCGTGGACGGAGGCGGTCGGCACCACCACCGCGATCACCGGGCCCAGCGCGTCGACGGCCAGTCCCCGCCTGCGCCCCGGCACCTTCTTGTTCGCCTCCCGTCCGGTGGCGTCGGCCGGGCCGCCGGCGGCCCGGCCGCCTTTGCGGGCCTCGATTGCCACCAGGTCCGGGGAGGCGGACCCGGCGTCCAGGACCTCGCTCATGCCGGCGATGACGGCCTCGGCGGCGTGCTCAGCCCTCCCTCAGCGAGCCGATGAGCCATCCGATACAGGCCCCGGTCAGCAGGGGAAGCCGGACCAACAGCCCGAGCAGCAGAAGAACGGCGTGCCGGTCCGGCACGGGGAGCCAGCCGGGGCGGCGCAGGTGGACATCGGGCAGTCGTGCGATTCCACGCGCTTGAAGCCGTCGCTCACGACCTCAGAATGTGTCATGAGTATGCAAACGCCCAGTCATTTGCAACAGCTCATGAAACATGATCGCCGCAGGTGGACCGCCGGGCGGGCAGGTGTTTCACGAGCGACCGCCTGATGAAACACCGACCGCAGCTCTGCCCACAGTCCGCCACGCACTCCAACCCCCGGAGCGTCACGCTCAGCTACCTGCCGATTGGATCGCCGTTCGTCAATGGCACCCCGCCTCCGGGCGGCCAGGTGGGCCAGCCCGGCGGCGTTCAGCCGGCCGCCAGGGCTGCGCCCAGCGGCGTGTGCTCGTAGCGGACGGCCCGGCCGGTGCGGGTGCGGGTGATCAGACCGGCATCGCGCAGCACCGCCAGATGGCTGCCGACGGTGCCTAGGCTCAGGCCGAGTTGGGCGACCAGCTGCGTCGTCGTTGCTGGCACGTCCAGCGCGCGCAGCACGTCCGCGCGGTGCGGGCCGACCAGTCGGCTCAGGGCCTCGCCGCCCGGTGTACGCGCCACTGGGCCGAACAGGTCCGCGATGCCCCGGGCGGGATAGACCAGGGCGTAGGGCCATGGCGGCTCGACGTAGCTGATGAGAGTGCCGAACACCGTCGGCATCAGCAGCAGGCCCTTGCCGGCCAGCCGGTGCCGGTCCCATTCGGTACGCGAGCCCGTGCGCACCTCGATGGTCCCGGCCTGCCCCTCGGAGCGCCAGCTCACCCGGGGATCGAGATCGGACAGCGCTGCCGCCCAGCCGTACATCGCCAGGTGCCCGGCGCGGCGGACGAGGTCGCGCTCCAGTACCGACCGCAGCCGCGGCCAGTCCGGCTCGACCAGTGCCTGCCAGCTCGCCTCGAGCGCATCGGCGAGCCGGGTGACCACGTCCGGCGCGTCGAGAATGCGCTGCACGTGGCGTGGCGGTGTCCGCAGCCCCTCCAGGTTGCGGGCCAGTTCCAGGCGTGCACGGCCCAGCGGCGTGGCGCGCACGGCGGCCAGCTCGGCGGCGAAGTCGCCGCCGGGGCCCGACGGCGGCGGATGGATGAAGTCGGCGTTGTAGTTGTTGCGGCGGAACAGCGCCGTCAGCGCCCCGACTGCGGGCACCTGCCGGCGCAGTTGCTCGTACCGGGGCGCGATGCGCTCGGCCCACGGCCGGAGTGGGCCGGCAGCCTGCACGCCGGCTGCGACTCGCAGCGCCTGCATCGCCTCGCCCAGCGGCGAGATCGCATAGCGGGTACACGCCACGTCGACGGGTCCCACCTCGATGGCCAGCATGTTTTGCCTCCACACGAAAGCATAGCCACCATGGCCGGGCTGCCGTGATGCTGTCGGCCATGACCACCACGCCCGTCGCGGCACGCCCGGCCACCTACCGCGAGGTGTTCGCCGTAGGCCAGTTCCGCGTGCTGTTCGGCAGCTACACGCTCTTCCTGATCGGCGAGACGGTGCGGATGCTCGCCCTGTCCGTGACCGTCTACGCGGCAACCGGGTCGCCGCTGATGTCGGCGCTGGCGTATGCGGCAGGCTTCCTGCCCTATGCCCTGGGCGGCACGCTGCTGCTGGCTTTCGCCGACCGCTGGCCCCCGCGCACCGTCATGATCGGCTATGAGGTGTTGCGCGCCGCGGTCAGCACCGTGCTCGCCGCCGGTCTACTGCCGGTACCGGCCATGCTGGTGCTTGTCTTCGTCACGGGTGTGCCCAGCGCCGTTGCCTCCGCTTCGCGCACCGCCCTTCTGCCCGACCTGCTGGAAGGCGACCGCTACGTGCTCGGCCGTGCCGTCTTCTCCATGACAGCCGGCGGCACCCAAGTGCTCGGCTTCGCCGCCGGCGGCATACTGATCGCCGCTGTCGGCGCGCCAGGCGCGCTCTGGATCACCGCCGCGACCTGCCTGGCCTCGGCAGGCCTGCTGCAACTGCGCCTGGCCGACCACCCACGCCGCCGCACCAACGGTTCGACCGGTGTCAGCGAGACCTGGCAGGTGAACCGGGCACTGCTGCGCCGGCCCGCGGTCCTGGCGCTGCTGCTGGCCCAATGGCTGGCACCGGCGCTGATGGTCGGCGCCGAGGGTGTGCTGGTCCCATACGCCGCGCAGGTCGGCGCGCCTGACGCAGCCGGTCTGCTGTTCGCAGCGGTCGCCGCCGGGATGTTCGCCGGCAACCTGATCGTCGGCCGTCTGGTACGCCCTGCGGGCCGGGAGCGGCTGGCCCGCCCCCTGGCGCTCGCGCTCGGATTGCCGCTGCTGGGGTTCGCGCTGCACCCCGCACCGGGATACGCCGCCATCCTGCTGGCAGTGTCCGGTTTCGGCGTCGCCTACCAGCTCGCACTGGCCCGCAGGTTTCTCGACGCGGTACCCGAGACGCAGCGCGGCCAGGCTTTCGGCCTGCTGGTGACCGGAACGATGACGCCGCAGGGCGTGGCCGCCGCAGCCGGAGGCGCGCTGGGCGAAGCCGCGGCCCCGGCGCTGGTCGTCACACTGGCCGGCGCGGCCTCGGCCATCGCCGCCCTGATGTCCTGGCGAACGCTGTCGCCCACACCCTGAGAGGGCGGTCTGTGAGCTTATGGCCGTTTCGGCCAGCAGATTGCGTCAGCCGGGCAGGGCACCTTGGCTCATGGTTCACCCGCCGATTTGGAAGGGCAGTCCGCGATCGTTGCCCAGCGACCGTCGTATGGCGTTGACGAGTCGTATCTGTGCCTGGGCCGGTTCTTGTTTGGCCGCGTGGAACTCCTCCGGGCTCAACGGATTCCTCAGTGGATCGGTCCGCCTCGCTACTTGCTCCAGGAAGCTATCGACGGCGTGGCCGAACTCGTCAATCGCTGTCGCCACATCGTTGGGGGCTACAAGGCTCACGCGTACCAGGACCGCACTCCACTCTCCCCAGTCGTAATCCCAGCCTCGACGGTTGGCATGCGCCCGCCCAATCTCCATCGTGAACTTGGCGTAGTGGCTGAACAGCTCCTGGTAGGCGGCCAACTGTTGGTCGCGGAGCCACTGCCGGTCCTGCGCGCGCCGCGTGACGATGCCCCCGACCACGACGCCGATCGTGGCGGAGAGAGCCCCGGCCGCAGTTGTCACCAGCGTATCGAGCACTGCACCCCCGCCGTTCCGCGTTAGCGACTCAACCTTCGACGGCGACCGTAGTGGTGATCAGCGTTCTGCGGCAACGATATGTGTTTTTAGCAGGGTGTTCTGTGATGGGTCATCAGTTTCAGTTCGAGCTGATGACGGGTGCCGCCGACGCCGGCTGGGGCAGGGTGAACAGGCCGGGTTCGGGTTCGGTGAGGATGCCGCGGTTCACCAGTCGCTTCAGCTTGGCGCGGGTGCCCTCGGTGTGCCGCGGCTCCAGCCCGATGGCGAGAGTGACGGGCTCGCGCTGGACGACCTCGACGTCGATGCCCAGCCGGGCGCCGTGCTCGACCACGGCGTTCTTGAAGCCGGCGTCGACCCACGCCTTGGTCACGGTGGGTGCGCTCGCGGCGACCTTGTTTGGTGGCGCGATGCCGATGGCGTTGTCGTGCACGCTGGCGGCGACCACCACCACGGCGATGACCAGGCCGAGGACGTCGGTGGCGATGCCGCGCTTGCGACCAGGGCTCTTCTTGTCGGGGTCCAGTCCGGTGGTGTCCTTGGGTGCGTTCGTCGAGGCCCGTACGGTCTGTGAGTCCGGGACTACGGCGGTGGGGTCCTCGTGCCGTCTGCGCATCTCACGGACCTGCCAGCGCAGCAGGTCGTGGATGGCCTCGGCGGTGCCGTCGTCGCGCCACAGCGCGAAGTAGTAGTAATACACCGCGCTCTTCGGCGGCAGGTCGTGGGGCAGGTAGCGCCACTGGCAGCCGGTGCGGGCCTGGTAGAGGATCGCGTTAACGATCTCCCGCATGTCGTAGCCGCCCACGTGCCCACTGACCGAGATGTGCCGGCCCTTCCAGGACACGATGACCGGCCGGATCGGCGCCGCATTTCCGGCCGACGGTGAAGCCCCAGAACTTGACAACCCGCCTTCAAGTACTACGAGAACCACCGGCGCTCACAGAACACCCTCTCGGACGGGCGGGGGGATGATCGTGGAGTTTTGAGGCGATTCCTCGAAGGGTTGTCCCCGCCTGTGGTCGGTGGTTTGCTGCCCGTATCAACTCCCGTCAGCGGGGCGGGTGATGAACGGGGGAGGTATTACATGCCGGAGTGGACTGGAGGGCTCGCGAAGATGGCTGTCACGAGCGTCGTTGTGGCGGGCGCCGCGTTCGGCCTCGCGACGCCGTCGCACGCCGCCGAGCCGCCGGTGCTGGTGTCCGCCGCCTACGGAGACCATGAACCCGTCGGTACTGCCATGTCTGTGCATTCGGTGACGGACAGGCAGAACCAAGGGCACTAGCGAGAAGCAGTGAAGGCTCCCCCCGGGCCGTGCCGGGGGGAGCCTTTCGCGAAGTCGGGGTCAGAGCCGGTCGGGGTCTGCGTGCGGGTGAGTTGGTCGGGCTGTTCGCCGCCGGCCCTGGACCGGCGGCTCTTGGTGTCGGAGGTCCACACCTCGGGCTTCACCAAGGGGACTTGGGTCCTCCGCGAGAGCCTGCTCCGGGGCCGCGACCGCTCGCCCACCCCGGGAGAGGAGGAGGCGGCTTCGTGTAGTGGGGCGTGTCGGCGAGCGCTGTGCCGAAGGCGCGGTTGACCGCATCAGCTGATGGGAGGGGTCCCCGGCGACGTCGTTTGGTTGCCCGCTGTGTGGTCGGGTTCGCCGACAGGTTCTGCGCCGGATTCCTCCCGGGCGGGCGCAGATGGTGAGGCGGTGAAGCCCGATCGGCTCGACGGCTGGAACAGCGTGGGCAGTACCAAGTTGGCCAATTGGTTCTGACCGTCGGTGCTGTCGGCCGCTTCCGTGGTCGGCATGGGAGCCGACAGCCGCACCACCTGGCGGCAGTGCTCTCATGTCCCGCCGCGTCGTCCGCCAAGTCGAAAGCCTGTCGCTGGTGACGCAATGCACAACCGGCCACGCGTGGGGAACGGCCCAGGGCTGCGGGTGGGGCGTCATGACTGGCCGTCGACCGGGAAGTCTGGCCGGCTGTTGTCACAGGGCGCGCACCGATGGTGGGCTCACCTTTCAGCAGGCCGCTCTCCTCGACGGTCTGCCGGTTCTGGCCCGGCTGTGGTCCGGAGCCCGGACTACGGGCGCAGAAGATCACGAGCTAGCCTCACTCCGAGGTACCGGACGGCAGGAATCCCGAAGAACGGGGAAGAAATGAAGGCGCGATTCGACGGCCTGAGGGCGTGGGACGCCCCGGGCGACTACTCCGACGTCGATCTGCCGGGCGGGGGCTTCCTCGACCTCCACAACGACTTCGGACTGCTGGGAGTCGCCCTGGCGGGCCATCCGAAGGCGACGTTGCGGCTGGAGTTCGGACACCCGCGCCGTGGACGCCTCGCGCTTGAGTTCCACGACGTCGGCGAGCTGGTCGTGCACCAGAGCGCGGTGAGCTCGGACGGGTGGCACGGTGTCCCCGACGACGAGCCGGACGGGATCGACACGATCACGTACTACGAGTACGGAGCCGACCTGCCGCCGGTGTTCGAGGTCGTTGCCTCCACGCTCCGGCTGAAGTTCCGTGCCTGGGAAGTGGTGCTGCGCCCGCTCGCGGCATAGCTCCGGCTCCTCGCGGAGGCCGCTTGGTGCGGCCCGGCCGCAGTAGCGGGGGCGGCGGATCCCCGGCTTCCAGGCCCCCGCCGCTTCGACGCGGCGCCCGATCGTCCGGATCGGCGGGGACTCGACCGCGCCGGAGACAAGGGGCTCGGGAGTCCAGGTTCGGCCGTCGGGCCGGCACCACCCCCATTTTGGACGCCAGGCGCCGCCGGCACCCGAAAGGGGGTGGTGCGGTGCTGCGCCGTACGGGCTGGGACAGCCGGATGGCCCCGCTGGCCGCCCGTGACCCGTCTCAGCGGAGTCTGACCGTCCGGGATTCGTCTCATCGGACTTTGACGTCGCAGGTCAGGCACGGTCCGGGCATGGCCGAGGGCCTTCTGCCCGACGTGCTCGACGTCCTCCTCAACGACGATCCGATTCGCCTCGCGCTCCGCGCCCGCCCCTCCACCCGCCTGGTCGCTGTCCCAGCCCTGTCGCCGTTCGGGCCCCGCCGGCCCAAGACGCCCCGCCCTGGTCCCGGTCCGCTACGCCCTGGTGGCCGGGGCCGGGGCGGTGGGTGAGGGCCTGCTTTCTGGTGGCCGCCTGGGCCCGGGTGTCGGGCCGGCCTGTGGCTGGTCGCGTTCGTGGTGGCCGTCGCCCGGGCGGGTGCTGTCCGGGAACGCCGTCCTGCCCTGTGACATGGGCGGATACCCCGGTTTCCCTGCGGGGCGCGACAGGTGGGCGCGGCAATGACCTCGGTGAGGTCGGTCTATCAATTGGAGGCCAGGTTGACGAGGTATCCGGGGTGGACGCCGTTGATGTTGCGAATGGCGCTGCCGGAGAAGATCCAGATGCTGGTCGGGGTGTCGCTGGTGGGGATCTGGAAGACGCCGTGGACGGGGCCGGTGCTGTTGGGGTTGATGCCGAACGTCGGGCCGGTGTGGCCCTTGCTGTACCAGTACTGCTCGTAGTCCAGGGCGTGCGTGGCGTCGTCCTGGGTCTGTTGGTAGTGGACACCGTCGACGTCGAGGGCGACGGTGTCGTTCGCGCTCCAGGTTGCCTTCTCGGTGCCGACATTGGTGGCGGTCATGGCGAGGACGCAGTACTTCTTGCCGGACTCGGGCGTCGGTGTGGGGGTGGTGGAGGCGCCGGTGGAGTTGGCGGCGTAAGCCAGTACCTGTGGGTCGAGACCGTTGCACGTGACACTGTCGACAGTCACCCGCAGCAGAGTGGGCGGGGCGCCGTCGCTTTGGGGGATGGTCAGCGTGAACGGCTCGCCGACGCGAGGCTGCCCCAGCACTCGGGCCCCTGTTGGGGCGCCGGAACTGTCGCCAGCCGCAGAACTGCTGGGCGTCCGACTCGCCGGGACAGATGACGTGTCAATACTGGGACTCGGCGCCGAGGTCGTGCCGGAGTACGCCGCCGCAGACACTGCCAGCAGTACTCCCATGGCAGCTGCCATACGTTTCATGGCCGCACTCCTCGTGAAGGTTCCCTCTCGTCGAGGCGGCGGCCGATGCCGCCGTTCTCGAACTATGGCGGTGCATCAGTGTTCATCAGCTCAGGGCGAGAAGGATGCAGCGTGCGACGCAATGACTGCTTGGCGGCGCGGTCCTCCTGGTCGCTATGGCCGCAACGCGACTGATCACCGGTTTGGTCTGAGGCACCACGGCCGTCAGGCCGCCAGCTCCTGCCCGGACGCGGGGCTGAGGTGTCCGTACCACACCGCCGGGGCCTGCTGCGTCCCGCCTCCTGCGCCGTGGCCTGCTGCGTCCCGCCTCCTGCGCCGTGGCCTGCTGCGTCCCGCCTCCTGCGCCGTGGCCTGGCCCGTGTTGTGCTCCCGCCCGGCGGTGGCCGTTGTCGCGGTCTGCTCTATGGTGACGGGAATGACGCTACGTGCTGAACTCCGATACAGGCGGGACCGGATCCGCAGGCCCGACTATCTCAACTCCCTTGAGGAAGTCGACACCCTGATCGACGAACTCCTCGAGGGGTCGGCGAATGAGAATATGGCCCAGATCATCCATCTGGACCGGGAACGGATAAAGCCTCAAATTCGAGGTTGTGAAACTCTTGAGGCGGAAATTCCGGATCATGATTTCCAGGTCGGAGTGGACAAGAAACTGCAGGTCGGGGTTCTGCTCTTCATAGACCGCAGCGGGAACTTCGTAACGGCTGGCCCGGCCGAATCCAGGAGTGCCCCCGAGTACTACCTGGCCGGACACCGGACGCAATTTCCTGACCGGACGGAGATCTCCATCGACCTCGTCCGGGCCGCCGTGAAGGAATTCCTGACAGCGGGAGGACAGCGTCCGACCTGTGTTTCCTGGAAGAACCAGTATCCTGACGATTAGTCGGCAACAACCCCGCCCGCCGGCCTCCGTGCCCGTCTCCGCCCTGCTGCCGCTTTCGATCCCCGCTCCTCCGCGCCTTCCTGTCTGCGGGGCTCTCTGGGGGCCGCAGGCCACCACCATCGCCCCGCCCCAGCTCCGGCTCGTCCGGTCGCGCCCCTGGCCGCTACCACTGCCGCCCCCGGCCCCGGAGCACGTCCCGCCGGCCTCCCGTGCCGCCAGGCCGCAGTGCCCTCAGCCATCCACCGGGCCAGGCCGCCGGGCGGCACCCCTCACCGCTGTCGTCAGGCCGCCTGCTTCAAGATCTGGGTGGTTCGCTCGGGGCCGGGTGGTGCTGCTCGCCCCGGACCCCAGGCCGTGGCCCCTTTCCTTGGAAGGGGCCACGTGGCTTGGGCTTCGTGCCTCCTTGACCGGCCCGCAGTCGTAGGGGAATGCTTCCAGGAACTCCCGCCGTTCGGGATCGCTCTCCGCTGTGGCCGGAGGCTCGATCGCCGGCGGGAGTCGGTTGAGGTGCTCGCCGGGCGGACCGTTGAACACCGAGGTGACGTCCCCCATCGCCTTCACCCGCAGAGTTGGGATCCACCGTGTAGCCAGCCGGTGTTGAGAACCGGTCAGCGGGTGCTCACTGCCTGATGTGATGTTGGTCGGCCGCGGGTGCGGGCGAAGGCTGATCGGTCGAATCCGTCGGGTGGCGGACGGTGTGGTGCCCGAGCGGCTCTCGGATCGTCGGTGGGCGTGAGGGTGCTGTCGGGCCTGGGGGTGGTGGTCATGTGTGTTTTCCGTGGTCGGCGGTACCGAACCAGCGGTCGGCGGTCTGCTCGAAGTCTGTGTGGTCGGGGCGGCCGGTGGTTGCCCAGGCGAGCGTGCCGTCGGGCCGGATGAGTGCGGCCTCCAGTCCGAGGTCGTTGTGCGCCGGCCCGGCCTCATACCGGAGCCGGCTGTCCCGGCGTGTGGCCGGACCGTGCAGGCTTTGGTCGGCGGTGAAGTCGAGGACGACGCCCCGTCCGTCGTGCATCAGGTCCGAGAGGCGGGTGCCGTCCTCGAGGCGGAGGTCGGGCGCGTCGCTGCCGACCAGCGGGTGTGCGCCGCCCAGGTCGTAGCGGTTCGTCGCTCCCGATGTCCTCGTGAACACGTAGGTCGTTCCGTCACGTGTCCCGATCAGGTCGCGGATCACTTGTTGGACGGCCTGGCCGTGCGGGTCCGGCTTCATGGCCGCGGCCTGTGCTCGTGTCCAGTCGAGGGCCGACGCGCCGACCGGATGGCGTTCACGGGTGTAGGTGTCGAGCAGCCCGTCCGGGGCGTGGCCGTGCACGGTCGCCGCGAGTTTCCAGCCGAGGTTCATCGCGTCGCCGATGCCGAGGTTGAGGCCCTGCGCTCCGAGAGGGGAGTGGATGTGCGCGGCGTCTCCCGCGAGCAGGACCCGCCCTTGCCGGTAGGTGGTCGTCTGCATCGCCCGGTCGGTGAAGGTCGACACGAGCCGGACGTCGCTCAGCGTCACGTCGGTTCCGGACACCCGGCGCAGAACCGTCTGGAGATGTTCGCGGGTCGGCCGCTGTGAGCGGTCGAACGTGCCGCCGTCGCAGTCCAGCACGCCGATGTAGTCCTTCGCCGGCATGCGCAGGTACATGCCGGTGGGCGTCAGGTTGAACCCGGGGCGGAGCGTGTCGGGGTCGGTGACGGTGGCGAGCATGACGTAGCCGGTGAACTGCGGTTCGCTGCCGACGAAGTCGAAGCCCGCGAGCCCTCGTACGGTGCTGCGTCCGCCGTCACAGCCGACAAGCCAGCGCGCCGTGTACGCGTGCCCGCCGCCCTGCACGACCACGCTCTCCTCGCCCTGGACAACGCCGGAGACCGTGACACCGTGTCTGACCTCCACGCCGAGCTCGGCCGCCCGCTCGGACAGCGTCGTCTCGATCGCTTCGAGGGTCGTCATCACGCCCTCGGACGCCGGACCGGGGAGCCGCAACGGCAGGGCGGTGACGTCGATGTCGGCCGGATCGAGCACCACACCGGCGAAATGGCCCGCGCTCCGAGGGGGTGACGGCTCGTCCGTGCCGCGGTCCGCACCGGGTCGGTCGTCGATGCCCGAGGCTGTCAGCAGCCGGTACAGCATCCCACGGCGGTGGAACGCGGCCAGGGATGCGGCGGACAGCCCCCGCATCCCGAGCGGGTCCGCTTTCCATGCGGAGCGGAGCACCGGCTCCCGCTCCAAGACCAGGACGGAGCAGCCCGCCAGGCCGAGTTCGCAGGCGAGGAACATGCCGACCGGGCCGGCGCCCACGATCACGACGTCGTGCACGGGGCTCACCGGCCCTGCTCGTTGATCATGTCGACCAGACCCCGGGCCGTGTTGCCCTCGGAGTCCGTCGCCTGGACCTCGCCGCCTTCGAACATGACCTCCCCGGTGGGGCGCAGGAACATCGCCTCCTCGTACTCGGCGAGTGCGGCCTCGACGTCATCGGGGTGCGCGGCGAGGGCCTTGCCGAGTTCGGCGCCGTCGAGCATGGCCGAGTTGGCGCCCTCGCCGTTCGGGGCCGTGAGGTGGGCGGCGTCGCCGAGCAGGGTCACCCCCGCCACCCTGTCCCACCGGAGCCCGGTCGGCAGGGTGTAGTGCGGGCGCAGTACCGGGGCCAGAACGAGTCCGCCGAGTCCGGCGCCGATGATCGTGACAGGGCTGTTCATGATGGTGACTCCCATGGGTCGGGCCGCCCGGCGAACCCCCGGTCGGCCGCCTGCGGACAGGCAGGCATCCGAAGACTGACGCGGGCCGCTCACACGGGGCTCACACAGCGCCGACAGCGGCTCCCGCAGCGCTCACACGGCCGCGTGACCGGCCAGATGTCGTGGCAGCGCACCGATTTGGGAACTCAGGGCGACGCACGGGAGGATCGGAGGATGGACGGCGATACGCGGCTTCGCATCACGCTGCTCGGCGGTTTCGACGCCTCTCGCGGGGGTGCCGCCCTGCCCGTGCCGGGTGCGCGGTTGCAGGCACTTCTCGTACGGCTGGCTCTGGCCGGCGGTCGCCCGGTGGCACCGGGCGCCCTGGTCGACGCGATCTGGGCGCAGGCGCCGCCGTCCGACCCCGCCCACGCCCTGCATGCCCTCGTCTCACGACTGCGCCGGACCCTCGGCTCGGCCGGCGCGGTCGGGCAGAGCACGGGCGGCTACCGGCTGGACGTGGATGCGGCCGGCGTGGACGCGCTGCGGTTCGAGCAGCTCACCGCCACCGGCCGGGACCGCTTGCACACCGGCGACAGTGCTGCCGCGGCGGCCGTGCTCGGCGAGGCCCTGACGCTCTGGGGCGACCGCCCGGGCGCCGAGCCGGCGGCCGTCGCCGCGGTGGCGCCCGCCGCCGCGGTCCGGCTGGCCCATGCTTCGGTCGAGGCGGTGGTCGACCTCGCCGACGCCGAGCTGTCCCTGGGCCGTGCCGACACCTCCGCCGCCCGGCTGACCGCGCTGCTCGCCGGGCAGCCGGTCCACGAGCGGGCGGCCGGGGTGCTGTTGGACGCGCTCGCTGCCCAGGGCCGCCAGTCCGAGGCCTTGGCCCGGTACGCGCAGGTCCGCGAAACCCTGGCCGCCGAACTCGGCACCGAACCGGGCGCCGCCCTGCGCGAACGCCATCTGCGCCTGCTGCGCGCCGAACAGAGCGCCCCGGCCGCCGACCCCGCGGGGACCGCGGCGAGCAATCTGCCCACGCCGCTGACCGGCTTCGTCGGGCGCGACGACGACCTCGCCCGGATCGACACCCTGCTCACCTCGGGCCGCCTGGTCACCGTGCTCGGTCCCGGTGGCGCCGGCAAGACCCGGCTCGCCGTCGAGGCGGCCCGCCGCCGGCACCAGGTATACCGCGACGGCACCTGGCTGGTCGATCTCGCCTCGGTCACCGAGCCGGCCAAGGTGGGCGCAGCCCTGCTCGCCGCAACCGGGCTGCGCGGCGGCGCGGTATCCGAGGCCCGGCCCCGGGGCGAGAGCAACGAACTGCACGTACTCGTCGACCGGCTCCGTGGACGGGAGAGCCTGCTGCTCGTCGACAACTGCGAGCACCTGATCGACGCCGTGGCCCACCTGGTCGCGGCGCTGCTGCCCCGCTGCCCCGGGCTGAGCGTGCTCGCCACCAGCCGCGAACCACTCGCGGTCGACGGCGAGGCGCTGGTGCCGCTCGGCCCCCTCACACTGCCCGGCCCGGACGACGACGTCGAGCAGGCCCGGCGGACAGAGGCCGTACGCCTGTTCACCGGGCGGGCCGCTGCCGTGCGCCCCGGCTTCGAAGTCGATGAGGCGACGCTGCCCGAGGTCCGACGGGTGGTGCGCGCCCTGGACGGGATGCCGCTGGCTCTCGAACTGGCCGCGGCGCGGCTGCGGACGCTGTCCCTGCCCGAGCTCGCCGACGGCTTGTCCGACCGGTTCCGGCTGCTCACCACCGGCAGCCGGACCGCGCTGCCCCGCCATCGCACACTGCGCGCGGTCATCGCCTGGAGCTGGGACCTGCTCGGCGAGCACGAGCGCACGGTCGCCGAACGTGTCTCGGTCCTGCCCGGTGGTGTCACGGCCGCCTCGGCCACCGCCCTCTGTGCCGGTACCGCGGTGCCGGCCGCGGACGTCCCCGAGCTGCTCGCCGGCCTGGTCGACCGGTCGCTGCTCCAGCTCGCGCCCGCCCCTGGCCGCTACCGGATGCTGGAGACGCTCCGGGAGTACGGCACCGACCGGCTGGCCGGCGCGGACGCTCTCGGCACCGTCCGCGACCTGGCCGCCGACCACTTCGCCGCACTGATGGCCCGCCACGATCCACAGCTGCGCGGCCCCGGCCAGCCGGCGGCCCTGCGCGTGATCAGCGCCGAGTACGACAACACGCTCGTCGCCCTGCGCCGACGCTGCGACACCGGCGACGCGCCCGGCGCCCTCGCGCTCGCCCTGGACCTCACCTGGTACTGGCAGATGCTGGGCCGCACTTCCGAGGCGGCCCACTGGCTCGGCGAGGCGCTTGCGGTGCCCGGCGGCGGACCTACGCCCGAGCGCGAGTGCGCCCACGCGATCTACCTGCTCAACCGGGGCGCCACCCGGCCGGTCACGGCGGCCGTGGAGGCCGCGGACGACCGGGCCGGCATCCTCGAACTGGCCGACCGGCTGATCGCCTATCCGGAGCTGCCCGGCCCCTACGGCGCGCTCGCCGCGCTCCCGCTCGCCTTCCTGCAGGCGGAAAGGACGCAGGGTGAGAAGACCACGCCCGCGATCACCGAGCGGCTGGCCGACGGCGACGACGTGTGGCTCGCCGGGCTGGCCCGTATGTTCGGCGCCCAGTTCGCCGAGAACGCGGGCGAACTCGACCGGACGCGCGCCGACGTGGAGGCCGCGCTGGCCTGTTTCCGGCAGGTCGGCGACCGCTGGGGCCAGGCCGAGGCGCTGCCGATGCGCGCCCGGTTGCGGCAGTACGACGGTGACCTCGACGGCGCGCTGGCCGACCTGCGTGAAGCCCGGTCGCTGGCAGCCGGGTTCGGCTCGCTCAGCCTCGCGGACGAAGTCTTCGGCGACCTGCGCTGGATCGATCTGCACATGCGCAGCGGCGACACCGACCTGGTGATCGGGATGATGGACTCCGCGAGGGAGCGGGCGCTGCGCTCGCAATCCCCGGAGATCCTGTTGCTGGTCGACGCGTGGGAAGCCGGCTTCCGGGTGGGGCTCGGCGACCTGGACCGGGCGCGGGAACTCCTCGACACGGCCGAACGGGATCTGCCCGACGGCATCCCCTTCCCCGGGGACCACGCGCGGACGCTGATCGGCACCGCACGCGCCTCGTTCTGTCTACGGACCGGCGACCAGCCCGGTGCGCGGAAGGCGCTGGCGACGGCCTACACGGCGGCGCTGCGGACCCGGGACCTGCCCATCCTGGCCGTGGTGGCGGTGCACACGGCCGTGCTCGCCGACGCGGGGGCACTGCACCACCAAGCCGCGGTCCGCCTCGGCGCCGCCTCCCGGCTGCGCGGCACGCACGACCGCACCGACCCGCAGGTGCGCGACCTCACCCGCAACGGGCGGGACGCGCTGGGCGCGGACTCCTTCGCCGCGGCGTACGAAGAAGGCTGGGGGCTGGATCGCGCGACGGCCGCGGCCGAGGTCGACCCCGCACGGATGTCCGGAGACCGACGGATGTCCTGACCGGCTGCCGGTGCGCCGTCCTCGACGGCGCCATTCGGCGATGTCCTTATCGGATTTCTGCCTGTTCGAGCGGGCGGTGACGGCGACCACTGTGAGCCGGTGGAACGGTGCCCGAAGTGGCGGGCTTGAGGCATTGGTCCGAGGTCCGGTTCCGGGTCGGGGCCGTCGGCCGCTGCTCGACGGTCCATGCCGCCCGGCACCGGACCTCGGATCGATTTCCGGGTCAGCCGGTGTGGGTGAACTCGTCGACCGGAACGGCGGGAGACAGGTAGCCGTTCACCCGTACCCGGACGTCGATGGTCTTGGGCTGGAGGGGATCCGGCACCGGCACCGTCGCCCTGATCTGGGTCGGCGAGACCCCCGTGACGGTTGCGGTGCGGCTGCCGAAGTACACGGTGGGCGTGGTGCCGAAACCCACGCCGTTGATGGTGACGGTGTTTCCGAGCTTCCCGCTGTCCGGGACGATGCCGGTGACCACCACGGGCTCCGGGCCGCCGTAGGCGAACTGCCCGAACGGCACGGCAGGGGAGGTGCCCAGGTCGTTGGTGACCCGGACATCGACGACACCGACCCCGTCGGGCGCGATCGCGGTGATCTGGGTGTCACTGACGACGTTGGGCGGCACGCACGGGACGGTGCCGAAGTCGACCATGCTCTCCGAGTCGAAGCCGCTGCCGGTGATGGTGATCAGGGTGCCCGGGGCACCGACGCGGGGGCTGATGCTGTCCACCACCGGCGCGGGAGCCGGTACGGGGGAATTCAGCAGCTTCAGGTAGGTCGGGTTGGAGTGCTGGAAGGCGACCTGGGCCAGGAAGTCCTGGGTCGTGCTCTTGAGCACCTTGGGGTCGTAGGCCTTGTAGTCCGCGTTCAGCGGGGAGGAGGTGGTGGCCGGCTGGATGTACGCGTTGGTCCCGCTGAGGCCCTTGACCACCGTGAGGAGATCCTTGACGGCCGGGGGCGCGACCGGACCGGGGGAGGGGTACCACTGTTTGGCGGTGTCGAGACTGGCCCAGGCCAGCGGCACGAGGTCGTACTTGTTGACGTAGCCCTGGTACAGGGCCCACTTCACGGAGTTGAAGTGGTCGGCGAAGTCCTTCAGACCGGCGGTGGGGGCGGCGAAGGTGCTCACGGCGAACTGCGGTGAGTCGTTCCAGGTCTGGGCCTGCAGGTACAGCGCGAGCATGGTCGCGATGCAGCCGCCCAGGCTGTGACCGACCACGTAGACCGTCGCCCCCGGGGCGGGCTTGAGCAGGGAGGTGAGCGCCTCCACGAGGCCGGCACCGGCCGCCGAGGACTCGTCGGTCATGGCGACGACCTGGGTGAACGCCGTCATGGCCCCCTTCGAGACGGAGACCGGCGACGGCCCGCCGACTGTGAACGGGACCACCGTGCCGACGTCGAGGTCCTCGATCGTGTCGATCGCGTTGCCGACCGTCCCGCGGACGACCACGGCGAACTGGCTCGACGGACCCTGCGCGATGTACGCCATGTTGGCGTTGTCCGGGCTCAGCCCGAGCCAGGCCAGCTCCCAGTTGCCCTGCGTCGCCAGAGTCTTGTCGGAGAGCTGCTGGATGATGCCGTTGGAGATGCGCTGCTTCTGCACCGCCAGGGTCTCCCCGGACGGACGCGGGGCCGCCCCGGTCGCCGCGATCGCGGCCAGGGTCATGGTCACACCGGGCGGCAGCGCGCTCAGGTCTTCCGTCATGATCACTCCTCGGGTGTTCTGCTCGGTCGTCGAACGTGCCGGATAGGTCGCATTCAATGTATTTTCTGGTGTGAATACCTGAGTGCATATCGGCTCCGCGGCTTCCCGGTGTCGGCCGGCAGCCGGTCGGACTCGGGGCCGGTCTCCACGGCTGACCCGACCGGACACGAAGGCGCCGGCCCCCGGCGTGGCGGCCGGTGTCCTCGCGCTCGACCGACTCGCCGCCGACCCGCGTCACCCCGGCCTGCGCACCCACCGCTACCGCGCGCTGCCCGGCACTGGATGGTGTCGGAGCTGCGGTGACGTCGATGACGGCTCGAGTGTCGCCATGCGGCACTAGTCTTGGTGCGCCGCAGTGATGTTCCAGGGGGGAGCCACCTACCGTGCAGCCTTTGCGAGAGCATGACCCCGAGCGGGTCGCTGACTACCGGCTTCTTGGCCGGCTGGGGGAGGGCGGCATGGGGGTGGTCTACCTGGCCCGGTCCCCGCGGGGGCGGATGGTGGCGGTGAAGACCATCCGTGCCGAGCTGGCGGCGGCCCCGGATTTCCGGCGCCGGTTCGCCAAGGAGACCGCGGTGGCCCGGCAGGTCGGCGGGGAGTGGACGGCCGCCGTGCTGGCCGCGGACCCGGACGCGGCACTGCCCTGGGTGGCGACGGCGTACGTCGCCGGGCCGACGCTGCAGCAGGTGGTGGCCGAGCAGTACGGGCCGCTGCCGGAGCACTCGGTGCGCGCTCTGGCCTCCGGCTTGTGCCGGGCGCTGGGTGACATCCACGCCGCCGGGCTGGTCCACCGTGACCTCAAGCCGTCGAACGTCATGGTGACCATCGACGGCCCGAAGGTGATCGACTTCGGCATCGCCCGCGCTCTGGACTCCACCACCGGCGGCCTGACCAGCACCGGGGTGGTGGTCGGCTCGCCCGGCTTCATGTCACCGGAGCAGATCCGGGGTGAGAGCCTGACCGAGGCGAGCGACATCTTCTCGCTCGGCGCGGTGCTCGCCTTCGCCGCCTCCGGTCGGCTCCCGTTCGAGGCGGCGGGAGGACAGGCACACGCCCTGATGTACAAGGTGGTGCACGAGCCGCCGGACCTCACCGGCGTTCCCGAGCCGCTGCGGGAACTGACCGAGACCTGCCTCGCCAAGGATCCGGCCGACCGGCCCACTCTGACCGAACTGCGGGAACGGCAGGACATCCAGTACCGGTCGCTGGGCCCCTGGCTGCCGCTGGAGGTGCTGGCCCGGCTCGGCCAGGACGCCGTCCAGCTCCTCGGCCAGGAGGACCCGCACACCCGGATGACTCCGGTCGACGGGGACCCGGCGGCCGAGGCGATGGCTGCAGGCGCGGCCGAACCGCCGTACTCGCCCACGGCCGTCGACCGGGTGCACCGGGCATCCCAGGGCGACCAGGCCGGGCAGGCGCAGGAGCCGCCGTCCCGGCTGGTCGACGAACGCCGCCGCGCACGCGGCCGCACGGGCCCGGCCGACGGCTACCGGGCCGCTGTCTACTGGTTCCTCGCCCTTTCTGCCCTGGTCTCCGCACTCACCGTTGTCCATCAGTACACCGTCGCCACCGACGCAGGCCATCGGTACGAACGGGGCTTCTACCCGGACTGGGATGACTTCCGGGACTTCCTCAGGGATTGGGGTGTTTGGGACAACGTCGTCGTCGGTCTCCTGTGGGGTGGGCAGCTTCTCTTCGGCGCGGCGCTGGCAGTGAGCTGGCTCATCTGGTTCGCCCGCGCACGCACCGCAGCCGAGCAGTTCACTCCCGGCCGCCTGCGATACCGCCCGTTCATCGCGGTGGTGGGATGGTTCATCCCGGTCGGGAACCTCTTTCTTCCCAAGCAGGTCGCCAACGATGTCTGGCATGCCTCCAGCCCGCCCGGCCAGGGCAACGGCACAGACCCGGCCCGCTTGCTTCACGCCTGGTGGGCCACGTGCCTTGTCATCCTCATGACCTGGCCGTTCATGCTGACTCCATGGACCGTATTCCTCAGGGAGAAGGAGGCCGGACTATGGGACCCCGACCGTTTCCCCCTTTGGGTTGCCTACAGGTATGAGTTCCAGCTGGACACCTGGATCAACCTGGCCCTGCACGTACTGGTCATCCCGGCGGCGGTCGTCACCGCTCTCTACGTCCGGCGGATTACCGTCATGCAAGCGGCCAAGTCCAGGGCTGACCGATAACCTCGACTTCATGACGGCCTGCCGGTTCATCCGGCGGGCCGTTTCGGTTGGTCGTCTGGCGGCCTGGCCAGTGCGTCGGGTCGCGCCGGGTTTCACGTGCGTGCGCCACAGAGGGAAGGAAGCCCGGCCATCGCCGCGCTGCACACGGTCCGCATCCCGGCCGCCGAGGTCAGGCCATCCGGCCCGCCGCGCCTGCCCGCTACGCCCCGGCACTGCCGGCCGAGGTCCCGCGCACCCCCGGGCCGGGTTCCGCGCCCGGCGGACCGCTCGGTCGGTGGCGGCTGAGATAGGTGAGGACCGCGAGGACGCGGCGGTGGCCGCTGTCGGCCGGCGAGAGACCGAGCTTGGCGAAGATGTTGCCGATGTGCTTGTGAACGGCGTTCTCGGTGATGACGAGCCGGGCCGCGATCGTGGCGTTGTCCTTTCCCTCGGCCATCAGCGCCATGACCTCGCGTTCGCGTGGCGTGAGAGCGGCGATCGGGTCGTGGGCGGGACGGGTGAGGAGCTGCCCGATCACCTCGGGGTCCATGACGGTGGCGCCGGCGGCGACCCGCCGCAGCGCGTCGACGAACTCGCTGACCCGGCTCACCCGGTCCTTGAGGAGGTAGCCGACGCCGCCGCGCCCGTCGGAAACCAGTTCTCCGGCGTACTGCTGCTCGACGTACTGGGAGAGGACGAGCACGGGCAGGCCGGGGTGCCGGCGTCGGGCGTCGATGGCGGCGTGGATGCCCTCGTCGCGGAAGGTCGGCGGCAGCCGCACGTCGACGATGGTGATGTCCGGCCGGTGTTCGGCGACGGCGGCGGCGAAGCCCGGGGCGTCCTGGGTGATCGCGGCGACGTGAAAGCCCTTGGCGGTCAGCAGGAGTTCCAGCCCGCTGGACAGCAGGACGTTGTCCTCGGCGATCACGACCCGCATGCCAGGCTCACAGCGATCGTGGTCGGGCCGCCGACCGGGCTGTGGACGCGGACGGTGCCGTCGAGCGCCAGGACACGGTGGCGGATTCCGGCGATGCCGGTACCCCGCGTCTCGTCGGCGCCGCCGACCCCGTCGTCGCCGACCTCGATCGACAGCCGGTCACCGGCGCGTGCGACGCGGACGGTGGCCCGGGTGGCCCGGCTGTGCTTGGCGGCGTTGGTGAGTGCCTCGGCGATCGTGAAGTACGCCACGGCCTCGACCGCGGCGGGGACCGTGCCGAGGCCGCCGACGTCGAGGGCGGTGTCGATCGCCGACCGGGCCCCCAGAGCGGCCAGCGCTCCGGCGAGGCCGCGATCGGCGAGGATCGGCGGGTAGATCGTCCGGATCACCGCACGAAGCTCCGCCATGGCCTCCTCGGTCCCCACATGCGCCTCCTCCAGGAGCCCGGCCACCGCCCCGGGGTCCTCGCCCAGCAACTCACGGGCCACGCCCAGCCGCATCGCGACGGCCACCAGCCGGGCCTGGGTGCCGTCGTGCAGGTCACGTTCGATCCGGCGCAGTTCCGCGCCGTGCGCGTTCATCGCGCCGGCCCGCGTCTCGGTCAGCGTCTCCACCCGCTGCGCCAGCCTCTCGGCGGCCGAGGGGGACAGCAGCGCCACGCAGACCCGGGCGTGCAGGCGCGCCAGCGGTGGAACCAGCCAGTAGGTCAGGGCCGCGAAGACGACGAACTGCGCGGTCCCCAGGGTCAGCGCCGTGCCCCACCCGGACAGCGGGACACCGGCGGCGAAGCCGCCCGCGCGGGTGCCGGCGGGCAACGCCCACCACAACGGCACCGTGACGGCCGTGGCCACCGCGTTGCCTGCGCACAGCACCACGACGAGCCCGAACGCCAGAGCGGTCACGATGTCTGCGCACAGCCACCCGAGAACACGCCGCGTACCGACGCGGACGGGACCGGAACACGGAGACCGCAGCAGCCGGCCGGCGCGGCGGCGATGCCAGGACGCCCAGGCGCGGGCTGTCGCCGGGACGACGAGTACGGGCAGCGCGAACAGGGCGACCGCAGCGGTGACCAGGCTCCCCGTCAGGTAACCCAGACCGCGCCACGTCGCCGAAAGCCGGCTGTCCTCGAGGTGGTTCATCCGCACAAGTCTGGGCCATGGCGACCGAGCCCGGCACTACAGCCAGCCACCCCTTTTTCCTACCAGTGAGGGGTACCGACTGCTCATGCCGGCCGGACCTAGTGTCAACGCCCATGACGACTTCACCGATGCGTCCGCCCCGGCGGCGCGGCCGGTCCGTCCGACGGAACCTGGCGCTGGCCGCCGTCGTGACCGCCACCCTCTCCACCTGCGTGCCCGGCGCGACGGCCGCCGGGCAGCACGACGACCGAAGCCGGCTCCGGCTCCAGCGCGACGCCGATGCGATCACCGCGCTCGGTGTGACGGGAGTGCAGGCCCGCCTGGTCACCTCCGACGGCCGGAACCTGACCGCCGCCGGCGGCGTCGCCGACCTGACGTCCCGCCAGCCGGTTCCCAGGGACGGATACTTCCGGATGGCCAGCGTCACCAAGACGTTCGTGGCCACCGTGGCCCTGCAACTCGCCGGCGACCGCAGGCTCTCCCTGGACGACCCGGTCGAGCGGTGGCTGCCCGGCGTGGTGTCCGGCAACGGCAACGACGGGAGAACGATCACCATTCGCCAACTGCTCCGGCACACCAACGGCATCCACGACGACTACCCGGACTACACCTCGGCGCAGGACTTCCGCCAGCACCGGTACGACAGCTACACGGCCGAGCAGACCGTCGCCCGGGCGATGCGCCACAGCCCGGACTTCGGGCCCGACGAGGACTGGAGTTACGGCAACACCGGGTACGTCCTGCTCGGCATGATCATCGAGCGGGTCACCGGACACCCCTGGCACGAGGAGGTGAGGGACCGGATCGTCCGGCCGCTCGGCCTTGACCACACCTTCTGGCCGGGTACCTCACCCACGCTGCCCCAGCCACACGCCGAGACCTACCAGCGGTTCAAGGCCGGCGAGCCTCTCGTGGACGTCACCGAGCAGGTCGGCTCGGGCACCAACGGAGAGGCCGGGCTCGTCTCCACCACCGCCGACCTCAACCGGTTCTTCCGCGCCCTGCTCGGCGGCCGGCTCCTGCCACCGGCGCAGCTGGCGCAGATGACACGGACCGTCCAGGTCAGCGAGAAGTTCGAGCGCTTCATGCCGGGCGCCCGTGACGGCCTGGGACTCTTCTCACGCCCGCTGTCCTGCGGCGGGGAGTACTGGGGCCACGAGGGCGGCGACTCCGGCTGGATCACCGCCACCGGCGTCACCGCCGACGGCCGGCGCAGCGTCACGGTCTCGCTGTCGGGCGTCCGGGCCGATTCCGAGGACGACGTCCTGCGCGTGGCACAGGCCGAGAACAAGCTGGTCGACGACGCCCTGTGCACGACTGCGGACACCGACCACCAGCGGCGCTGAGGCCCTCCGTAAGGAGCGGGCAGGGGACGCCCGCGCCTGGCCGGCCGGCAGGTACAACACCGGTCCCGGAGCCCCCCGAAGGACTTCCGGAGCCGATTACCAGCCGACCACCAGGCGGGCGGCCGGCCCGGCGCCGCGTGGTGCCGGGTGCTGTCGGGTGGTGCCGGGCCTGTGCCTGGCGGGGGATCCGCACCGGGCGCAGTGGCGCAGCGGGACGGTGGAGCTGGACCGGTACGCCGAGTCGTTCACCTACCTCGGGCTGACGGTCGAGGAGTTCGCCGGCCGGCTGAGCGCGGTGCACGAGCAGCTGGTGCTGCCGTACGTGTGTTGGGCGCCTGGCTTTATTCACGCGTATTGAAGTCAGCTGTTCACGGGGTTGGGGGCGCCCAGACCCGGACCGCACGTTGGCTTCGACACCCTTCGAGCTACCAAGAGGTCCTGCTTCCATACCTGGCACCGACCACGATCACCCGATCGAGACAAGTGGGGAGTGACGTGGTCACGGGATCGCTGATTCCGGCCGCCTGGCCTCTCGGGCACGAAATTGTGGAGCGTCGCCGAGCTGCCCAAGGCTAGGTTGGCGCGGTGCATCCGATCCGTTTCGAGGCCGCCACGACAGACGGCGTCCATCTCTTCCACTACCTCCCCGGCAATGACCTGGCGGTGACTCGGCACTGGCCTGGCCTGCGGCAGGAATGGCCTGAGGAGGGGACGCCGTACACCGAGTGGGCCGTGAACAACAACAACATGGAGGAAGTCGCCGTCTATGTGGGCCTGGTGTGGCGTCTGACGGCCGGCCTGGAACGCTATGTGATTCCGACGTACTACTGCGACGACGCCGAGCGTTTCCTGAAGCAAACGCCGATGCTGGTGAGCTGGGAGTACGAGGTCGACGCCAAAGCGCCGACCACCACCACACGGGACAAGGGCTTCGTACCTAGTCGTACGGCAAAGCCCCTTCGGACGGAGCCGACCGCCGCGGAGCTGGACAACTCCGGTCGTGCGGGCTTGTTTCGGTTGTCCACGCCTCGCGACCTGGTATCCGCGCTGCACGCGGTGATCTTCGACGCATCGTCGGAGACCACGGTGTTCGCAGTCGCCCCCGGACCGGAGCGTCTCCAGCGTCTGGTGAGCGCGTTGAGCGGCCCAACTCCCCCTACTCTGGCCGACGTCCTTGAGGAAGAAGGGGTGTTCGTGGACCTGACGATCGGTTCGGATTTCGACTACTACGACTCGGTCATGGTGGCGTCGCGCGCCGATCTGCGGCACCGGGTCGATGACCTGGCTGCCGACTATGCGTGCAGGATCTCGGCATATGAACTGCGCCTGGACGAACTCGCAAGTGTTGCGGACTTCCTCCGGGCGATGCCGGAGCTTGCCGGTGTGGTCTTGGACGGTCCCTGAGCCCTCGATCACTCGATCGAGACCCCCGTTCGATCGGCAAGCCGCTTGATCGGTACGACAACAGCTTCTCACGCACCCAGAACTGGGTCTCGATCCTGCGGACCGCCTCCGGCAGGTCGGAGTCTGCGGCATCCGACCAAAGAGCCGGTGTGATCAGGTGGAGGGCGGCGTGCACCTCGGCCGCCTGCACATGCGGGTGGCCCGCGGCGATCTGCCGGCAGCCGAGCAGAAGCTCGTCCTTGCGACGGGCGCCGTGCCGGTCCCGGACCTGTTCAACCAGCAGGTTCCCGGCACCGCCTGGCGCGCGAAGCCGAGTTGGTACATCGTCGCGAACAACGACCGCACCGTGAACCCGGACCTGGAGCGGGCCGCCGCCGAGCGCATGGGCGCGAAGACCTATGCCGTGGACAGCAGCCACGTGCCCATGCTCTCGCACCCCGACTTCGTCCTCGACGTCATCCGCGACGCCGCGAAGACCCTCGAGGCATAGAGCCGTCACCGAACCAGCGTGATGTTCCTTGCGCGCCTTGACAGGCCCCGTCTCTCAAGTTCCCGTCAGCACAAGTCAGGGCCATTGACTTCTTCGGGTTGGTCGGGTACCACTCCAGCGGGATCGGGCATCAGCGGCTTTCCGTGAGTTCGGGCGCCAGTAGCTGTGATGGTGTGTCACAAGCCCGCCTTCGGCGCAATCGGGTGCGTTTGGCGGGTCGGCCGTCACGCCGTGCCCGATGATCACGGTCGAGGTCGAGAGGATTCCCGCGCCCGGGCCCCCAGATTCGGCGACCGGCGCCGAAGAGAGAAGAAGGATGACGGATCTGTTCGACGAATGGTCTGGCCGAGCCGCCTCGCTACCCACAACAGCGTCCAGACCGTCTACGTTGGCGACGACGGCCTGATCCGGCGCGAGGACTACGACATCGACGTCATGGCCGGTAGCAGCGGAGCCCACCACTTCTCGGGCTACACGCAGGTCGCCGGGATCACCCTCCCCACCGAGCACCGCATCCTCCCGCGCACACCTGAAGGTCAGGCGTTGGCCGAGCCGCTGCTCGTCACCATCGACCTCAGCGACACCACCTTCGCCTGAGCACCCACTGGGCGCCCGCCCGCGACGGCCCCGTGACAGTCCGGGCCCGTCCGCCCGCACCGCTCCAACCCATCAGAAGGGTCAGCACCCATGGCCACGGATTCTCTCGGCTACGCCGTATACGTCTGCGACCCGATCCCGATCAGCGTCGCCGAGCCCCTGCCCAACGGCGAAACGCGCACGTTCCAGCCGATCTCGACCACCCTCGTCCACGGCGAGCGGGACGCCGTCCTCGTTGACCCGCCGTTCACCAGGGGACAGATTGAGGAAGTCGCCGCATGGGTGGCTGCCAGTGGGAAGAACGTCATCGCCGTCATCGCCACCCACGGTCACGGCGACCATTGGTTCGGCGACAACGAGTTCGCGAAGCGGTTCGTCGCGCCGGTCGTGGCCACCGCAGGCACCATCGCCGTCATGCACGGCAACGTGGAGGCCCGGCCGTTCGCCTGGGACAAGCTCTGGCCAGGGCAGATCCCCGACGCCCCGGTGACCGCGGTGACCGTCCCGGACAACACCCTCACCCTCGAAGGGCACGATCTGAACCTCGTCGAGGTCGGCCACACCGACACCGAGCAGACCAGCGTCCTGCACGTCCCCGACCTCGGACTCGTGGTCGCCGGCGACGCGCTCTACAACGGCGCCCACGTGTACATCGGCGAGTCGGCCGGAGGCGGCCTAGACGCCTGGCGCAACGCCATCAGGACCGTCGAGGCCCTCGCGCCTCGGTACATCGTCGCCGGCCACAAGAACAAGGACCTCGACGACGATGCCACCCGCGTCATCGCCGAGACCCGCCGGTATCTCGACGACGCCGAGGCGGCGCTGGAGGAGTGCTCCTCCGCGACCGAGTTCTTCAACACGATGGTCGACCGCCACTCCGACCTCCCCTACGGCAGGACTCTCCTGTGGGTCGGTGCGAAGACGATCTACGCCCTGCGCGAGCCCGGGGCCGACCCCATCGCCGCCGCTGTGGGCGGCTGGTTCTAGCAGCGATCGTCCCGTACCACGCGGCAGGTCGGCGGTTCCATCCGGGGTGCCGGGCCCGGAGCTGCCACACGACTGCATCCCACACCTGTTCGCGTGATGGACTCGGTGTGGCGATGACGTTGGTACAGCCTTGTGGAGAGGGCCGCGTACGGCGTGCTCCGTGAGCAAGTGCGGAGGTTGGCATGAGCAATCGATTCGAGACGGCACCAGCGTCTCGCGGACGCGCCGAGCGGGTGCACCCGACGACGACACATCTGATCGTCCTGCCGGGCGGGGGCTACGCGTCGCATGCCCCACACGAGGCGGAGCCGATCGTTGCGTGGCTCTCCGTACTGGGCCTGTCGGCGAGCGTCTTCCGGTACCCGCTCCACATGCGGCATCCCGAACCCCTCCTGGCTCTGAGGGCCGAGATCCTCCGCAGGCGCGCACAGGGGGCGGATCGCATCGGGGTGATCGGCTTCTCGGCCGGCGGGCATCTTGCAGGCCTGGCCGCACTCGCACCCGGCGACGATCAACGTGAGTCCGTCCAGTTCGCCGTCCTCGGCTACGCGATCACATCGATGGAGACCGAGACCTACCGACCCGCGCGGTTGATCCTGCTCGGGGAGAACGCCTCACCGCACCTGCGCCGCCAGGCATCCCTCGACGCGCTGGTGACCACGGCGTCTCCGCCCTTCTTTCTCTGGCACACCGCCGAAGACAGCTACGTCCCGCCGGAGCACACCTACCGGCTCGCCTCTGCACTGGCCGCGCACGAGGTACCGCACGCCGTGCACGTCTTCGCCCACGGCCCGCACAGTCTCGGTCTCGCCCAGGGTGCCGGCGATACCGCCACGTGGACGAAGTTCGCGGAATCCTGGATCGCCGAACAGGTCGGCACGCCGTCCCTGGGCGCATCCTGACCAGATCCCCCTCTGATGACAGAGTTCGGCCCCTGTTCCGGAATTCCTTCGTCCGCTGTCAACTCCCGCCGGCGACCACTTCTCGACCGCCTCGCAGGCTCAGGGCGCGCAGGGTCGGGTCTCGGTCCAGTCGACCATCAGGCGGCGCTCGGCGAAGAACCAATCGCCGCCCTGCTTGACGAATTCGTCGAGATAGCGGATGGAGGCGACCATGATCGTGCGCTCGGCATCGGTGCCCAACGAAATGTGGTGGGCCAGGCAGTAGCTCTCGCCGCTCGCCCGGTCGCCGTCCAGGGAGACGGTGCTCTGGCCGTTGAAGTGGGTAGTGGCCCGGTACGTGTTCAGGTTGTCGAAGACCGGCGCGAGGGCCTCGCGCCCGTGCAGCTCCTGGGTCGGCTCCGCGGCGAGGGCGTCCATGTACACGAGGAAGCGGGTGTCCTCGGTGAACAGCGCCATCTGGCCCTTGGCGTCGCGCCGGTCGGCGCAGTGCGCGTAGGCGTCGATGAGCTCGCGGATGGCCAGCCGGTCGGCGGCTTCCTGGGGTGGGATCGAGGTGTGGGAGGACATGGCAGCTCCCTCGTGAAACTATTTGACATCTGCATAACAACACTGGTCCCGGAGCACCGCAATCGCACGGATCGACCGGGAGGGCGGCACGATGACCAAGGGAATCGACCCGCGCGTGGCCCGGACCACCGGTGCGCTGCGGGAGGCCGTCGTCGAGCTCGCCTCGCAACGGCCGGTCTCCCGGATAACCGTCGCCGAGCCGGCCGAACGCGCCGGGGTGACCCGGGCGACGTTCTACCACCGCTACAGCAGCCCGCTTGACCCGCTCATCGAGGCGCTCCACGCGGACCTGGAGGCTGGGCACCGGCTTGAGGACAGGCGTCGTGCCGCGGGATGCCCCGGACCGGAACTACTGCGGCTGGCCACGGCCGACGTGGCCGACCACGTCGAGCGGTTCGCGGATGTCTACCGGCAAGCCCTGGGCGATCCGGCTGACCAGGGCGTCTACGACGCGCTGGTCAGCCATTTCGACGGCTACGCCCGTACGGTCCTCGCTCGGACCGACGACACGATGCTTCCCGTCGTGGAGCACCGGGTGGTCGCGCAGTTCCTTGCGCACGGCTTCGCTGGGGCGATCAGGGCTTGGCTCGGGAATCCGTCGGTCTCGAAGGACGATCTGGTCGCCGCGGCCACGGCGTGCGCGCCTGTTTGGTGGACGGTCTCCGTGGAGCGCGCCGACCCCTCCGGCTGGGAGGCAGAGAACCGGCCGGGCGGTCAGGACGGTGGGGGGACCTCGGTGGCGAGGGTGTAGAGCTCGACGATGACGCCGTCCTTGCAGTGGGCGATGTCCATTCCGCTCACGACGGGCGATTGGCCCGAGGGGCCGTAGCGGAAGCCGAGGTGGCCGAGGTCGTCGTTGACCGAGACAGGCCCGTCCGGGTGAAAGACCCAGTCAGGGGCCCGCGCACGCAGCTCCTCGGCGCGGAGCGCGAGAGCCTCGCGCCCGCGGACGACACGGTCGGGTTCGTGCCAGACGACGTCCTCGGCGTAGGTCTCCGCGATGGCCTTGGCCCGTCGGTCGGGGTCGGGTTCGTTGAAGACGTCGAGGAGGTTGCGGCGCATCAGGTCGGCGACGGTGTTGTTCATGAGGGTCCTCCGGGTCGTGCCGTGGCGGGGGTAGGCGTTCAGGCGGGTCGGTTCCGGGCCGGGAACTCCCGGGCCAGTTCCTGTCGTGACGCCTCGTCGAGCCGCACCGACGCGGTGTTGAGGTTCTCAGCCAGGTGTGTGCGGGTGCGGGTGCCGGGGATGAGCAGGATGTTGGGCGCGAGGTGGAGCAGCCAGGCGAGGGCGAGCTGCGCCGGTGTGGCCCCCAGGCGCTTGCCGAGGTCGGCGAGGACGGGGTTGGAGAGGATCCGGTTCTGGGCGCCGCGCGGCCAGCCGAGGGGGCAGAAGGGGGCGAACGCGATCCCTCTGCGCGTGCACTCTTGGAGCACGTCGTGGGAGGACTGGTCGGCGAGGTTGAAGAGGTTCTGCACGCAGGCGATCTCGGTCTGGCCGACTGCCCGCAGCAGTTGTTCCCGCGAGATGTTGCTGAGGCCGATGCCGTCGATCAGGCCCTCGTCGCGGGCTTGGATCAGAGCGGCCAGCTGGGCGTCGAACCGTTTGCCGGGGGCGGCCGCCCGGTCGACCATACGGAGGTTCACCGCGGCCAGCCGGTCGATGCCGAGGGTGGTGAGGTTCTCCTCGATGCCCTGGCGCAGCTGGTGCGGTTCGTCGAAGGGGAGGACCGCGCCGGTGTCGTTGCGGCGGGCGGCGACCTTGCTGACGATGGCCAGGTCGTCCGGGTAGGGGTACAGGGCCTCGCGGATGAGCTCGTTGACGACGCCCGGGCCGTAGTACTGGGCGGTGTCGATGTGGTTGACGCCGCCCGCGACCGCTGCGCGCAGCACGTACAGGGCTTCGTCGCGGTCGCGGGGCGGGCCGAAGACGTTGTCGCCGGCCAGTTGCATCGCGCCGTATCCGATGCGGTGCACCTGGCGAGGGCCGAGTGCGTAAGACCCTGCGGACGCGAGGGGCTTGTTGGGCTCGGACATGGTCTCTCCAGCAGGGGAATGCCGTAGGCCGGTTGCGGGGAGGTTCAGCTGCGCAGCGACTTCATGGCCGTCGACCAGGCCTCCAGCTCCTCGAACAGATTGGTGACGCCGCCGTCGTGGTGCGCTGCGGGTTTGAAGAGGGAGAGGTTCTCGAAGTCGGTGAACTGGGAGAAGGCCAGCTGCTGGCGGACGTGCGCGAGTTGGACCTCGCTGGCGATGGTGCGCAGGTGTTCGGCGGCGCGGATGCCGCCGACGGTGCCGTAGGAGACGAAGGCGGCGGCTTTGTTGTTCCACTCGGCGTAGGCGAAGTCGATCGCGTTCTTGAGCACGGCGGGGATGGAGTGGTTGTACTCGGGGGTGACGAATACGTAGCCGTCGAACTCGGCGACCTTGGCGGCCCAGGCCTTGGTGTGCTCGCCCTGGTACTGGCCCATGGAGGGTGGCAGGGGCTCGTCCATGAAGGGCAGGGGCCAGTCGGCGAGGTCGACGAGCTCGTACTCGGCGCCCGTGCGGGCGCCCGCGCGGTCGACGATCCAGTCGGCGACCGCCTTGCCGTTGCGGGCGGGGCGGGTGCTGCCGAGGATCACTGCGATCTTGAGAGTGGTCATGACGTTCACTCCTTCCTCGACTGCCCGGTCAGGCGCGGCTGTCGTCCGCGCGACGGGCCCGGACGGTCGCGGTCAGCTGCAGCCGGCGTCCGGCCATGCCCTTGAGTCTGGTGACCCCGTGGGCGTAGCGGTCGACGGTCGCGGTGGCCTCCACGGCGATCTCGTCCCCGTCGATCTGGGCGCCTGCGACAGTGAAGGTGACGGGCGCGCGGACGCCGTGGGCGGTCAACTGGCCCTGGAGAGCCCAGCTGCCGGCCTGGTCCTGCTCGGCTCCGGTCGAGGTGAAGACGATGTCCGGGTAGGTGGCGACGTCCAGCAGGGGCCTGGAGAGGACCTGGCGGTCGCGGTTACGGTTCCCCGTATCGAAGCTGGCCGCGTCCGCGACGGCGTCCACACGGCTACCGGTCAGCGGCTCGGCAACGGAGACGGTTCCGCCGCGCAGCTTGAAGCTGCCGCGAACCGTGCCCAGGCCGAAGAGGTGCTTGGTGGTGAAGGCGATCCGGGAGCGTGGGACGTCGATCGTGTACTGGCCCGGCTCCGGTGTGACGGTGGTCATGGCGACCTCCTCTGACGTGAACCTTCAAGTCGAAGTCTAGACCCGTCGACTTGAAGGCTCAAGTTGTATGGAGGCTCAGGTCAGGCCGAGCTGGGCGGCGATGACGGAGCCCTCCGCGTAGCAGTCGAAGCGCTTGATCTTGCCGTCGACCAGCTCGAAGACGTCGCAGCACGGGGCGTCCATGCGCTTGCCTGTCGGCGGGACGGTGCCGGAGGGCAGTTCCAGCGGGCCAAGGTGGGTGCCCTGCAGGCGCAGCTGCACGATCACCACGTCGCCGGTGACGTAGAACCGCTCGAGTTCCCGGTGCATGTCGGGGAACGCCTTCGCGTAGACCTCGACCGTCCCGCCCAGCTCGTCCGCACCGCGGTAGGTGAACGGGATCGACATGTCCGTGAAGGTCCCGTCCTCGGTGAACGCCGCGACCCAGCCGGCGACATCCTGCTCCTCGGCGACCTGGTAGGCGTTGCGAATGATCTTCTCGTTTTCCAGTGACATCTCAGCTCCCTGATCCGTGCCACGCGTGGGTGACGAGGCGGCGCCAGGATTGGCACCTTCATGTACTAACTTTAACTTTCAAGTCAATCTCGGGGAAGGACTCGCGGTTTCGGCCTCCGTGCCGGGCTGGAATGCCTTGCGGCATCCGGGTGACTTGCGTCGTCAAGTGACGGGAATCAGCGTGCGGGGGAGTCGATGCGTTGCAGGATGCGTTCCGCGTCCTGCCCGAGCCTGCGCAGGCGCTCGCCGGACAGGTTGTCCACGACGAGGCGGCGGACATGGGCGACATGCCCGGGGGCGGCCGCCTCCAGTTTGCTCATGCCGGCCGGCAGGAGGATGGCATTGGTGAACCGCCCGTCGCTCGGATCCGGCTCCCGCCGCACGTAGCCGCGGCTCTCCAGCCGCTTCACCATGTGCGACAGGCGGGACAGTGACGTACTCGTGTGCTCGGCCAGAACGCTCATGCGCAAGGTCCACTCGGAGGCCTCGGACAGCATGGCGAGGGTCATGTACTCGACCATGCTCAGCTCGGCGTCGCGCTGGAGCTGGGCGTCGATCGCCCAGGGGAGCCGGGTGATCAGGCGGACCACCGACATCCAGGAGGCCAGCTCGGTCGACGTGAGCCATAGGTCCGCATACTCGTCCGCCGGTGCCTGGGGTATCTCGTCCTGGCTCGTCATTCTGCGAGCTTATCACTTGAACAGTCATGTTAAGCGAGCCATGCTGAGCGGTGCACCACGCTGACCACGGCGTGCTGATCCCAGGCGGCGGGAGGTGGCCGGGCGGGTCGCCGGTCGTGGGGGCAGCGGCGGCGCGTACCGGGCCAGGCCACCATGATCGGAGTCCCTTCGGTGGTGGTCAGCGCCCTTTGCGGAAGTCGACGCGTTGCCCGGCGACCGGGTCGTACTTGCGCAGGACCAGCCGGTCGGGGTCGTTGCGGCGATTCTTGCGGGTCACGTACGTGTAGCCGGTGCCGGCGGTGGAGCGGAGCTTGATGATCGGGCGCAGCTCGTTGCGGGCCGTGACGTCCTCCTGGGTCGGTGCTGAGGAGGCTGTAGCAAAATGAAATCCGTTTTCATATAGAAGTAGTGTGCATGCTGCTCGGTGGGGCGGTCGCGCCCGTCCCGCCGGCTGGCCCTGCGCGTCTTCCTGAACGGATTCCTGATGTCAGCCCACTGTCAACTGACCGGCCGCAGCGCTCCCCCCAGAAGCCCGAACCCGAGGCCGTCCGCCGCGTGACGCAGACTGATCGTGCGAATCGGACAGGACTGGTCGCACCGCCTCGCGGACGTCGCCGCGTCGCACGACGGCGAGATGATCGGGCTCTTCAACGCGGAGCGCCTGCCGATGGACAAGCCACTGCGCGACCTGTTCACCTCGACGGTGCGTACGGCGTGGCCGCTGTGTTCGGCGGGGTCGAGGGTGATCCTCTCGATCTCCCGGTCGGTGGGCCGGCCGCCGTCGAAGGTGACGCCGATCTTCCAGGGCCACGGCGGTTCGGGCGGGGTGAAGGAGAGCAGCAGCAGGCGCGGCGCGTCGTCGAGGCAGGCGGGGACGAAGCCGGTCTCCTCGGCGGTCTCCCGCAGCGCGCAGCTCCACGGGTCCTCGCCCGGGTCGAGGAGGCCGCCGGGGTACTGGTGCTCCCCGGGGTGGTGGACGGAGGTGAGCAGCAGCGGTCGGTCGTGGTGGTCGGTGAAGAACACGCCGGCGTAGGAGATGCCGTGCGGCAGGGTGGGGACGAACTGCTCGGGCGGGACGAAGGCGGTCACCGCACCCACCCGCCGGGGCCCGGGCGCAGCGTCATGAAGCCGTTGAGGGGCTCGAAGCCGAGGGAGCTGTAGAGGGGTGCGCCGGCGGCGGTGGCGCGCAGTTCGACCGATCCGCAGCCGCGGTCCTGGAGGGCTTCGACGAGCGCGGTGGTGACGGCGCGGCCGTGCCCGCGGCGCTGGTGGGCCGGGTCGGTGACCACGGTGTGGATGCGCCCCCACAGGCCGGTGGGGAAGGCGGGGCCGAGGTAGCCGCGGTAGACGATGCCGATGGCGCACGCGGCGAGGCCGCCCTCGGTGGGGACGACGTGGGCGAGCAGGTTCGGGTCGGTGCCCAGGCGTTCACGCATGTCGTCGCGGAAGGTGGTGCGCCATTCGCCGGTGAGCGGGCCGCCGTCCAGGACGGCGACGCGCAGGCGCAGGAGTTCGTCGGCGTCCTCGGGGACGGCGGGCCGGGCGGCGGTGGTGGGGGTCATCGGCTGGTCCTCTCCGGGTCGGGGTGGGTGGTCAGCAGGAGGCAGAGCAGGTCGTCGAGCGGGTACTCGGCCACGGCGGCCCAGCCGAAGTAGCGCAGCAGGGCGAGGGTGGCCGAGCGGAGGCCGATCGACTCCACGCCGGCGCGTTGGCGATCGGCGAGCGGGGTGGTGACGAGGAGTTGGCCGCCGGGGGCGAGGAGGCGGCGTGCGCAGGCGACGGTCGGCACGAGGTCCACGAACGGGAGGAAGAGCCGGCAGGTGACGAGGTCGAAGGCACCGGGCGGGAGCAGGCCCAGGCCGCCGCGGTCGGTGTCGAGGAGCCGGAAGTCAAGGCCGTCACGGCCTCGGTGGCGGTCCTGGGCGGTGGCGACGGCGGCCTGGGAGAAGTCGATCCCCATGGTGGTGAAGCCCAGGCCGTGGAGGGCGGCGGCGTACTCGCCGGTGCCGCAGCCCAGGTCGAGCGCCCGGCGGCCGGCACCCGGGCCGAGGCGCTCGGCGAGCAGCGCGACCTCCTTTTCGGCGACGGGCCGGAAGCCCTTTCCCTGCTGGTAGTGGTCGTTCCAGTGGTCGGCGGCGGACACGGCCGCTCCTCTCGGTCGGGGGCGCTCGGCGGGCAAGTCAGCCCGCGGGAGGGACGCCGGGCGGCAGGCCAGGCGGGTGCAGCGGTCCGGGAGCCAGGCGCTCCAGCAGCCGGTCCACCGTGCCGTCGGGCCGATAGAGCGTGCGGTAGGCGTACGGGTGCCGTCCGCCGGGCAGCGTGGTGACGCCTTCGTCGGTGACGGTACGGCCCTGGGTGATGGCGAGCAGCCGCAGGTCGACGTCGGCGGGCAGGGCCAACTGCTCGCCGGTGGGCGGACGGTGGTGGCGGCCGGCCATCTCAGGCTCCGACGAAGGCGCGCAGGTCCGCGGGGGTGTCCCAGCCGTAGGTGGAGAAGCCCCGGCCGTCGCCGGAGAGGTAGGCGGTAAGCGCGGCGTGGGAGGTGGGGAACATCGGGGTGGGCAGCGCGTCGGCGTTGACCCACAGGACGGCGAGGTGCTTGTCCGGTTCGGTGTTCGTCAACTCGCCCTGCCAGGACGTCGCGGCGAACACCGAGAGCAGGAACGGGCCCTTGCCGTCCCAGTCGGCCCTGACCTGGATGGTGTGGACCAGCCGCAGCTCCTCCGCGGCGACGACCAGGCCCGCCTCCTCGCGCAGTTCGCGGGCGGCGGCCTCGTCGAGTCGCTCGCCCTCCTCGGCTTTGCCGCCGGGAATCGTCCAGGCGGGGACCGTGGACCAGGAGTCGTTGGCGTAGTGGACGCAGGCGACCTTGCCCGCCTTCTCGTCGTGGACGATGACGCAGACAGCCTGACGCAGGGACTGCATGGATACTCCAACCGGTAGAGGGAGAAGAGGTGTTCACGAAACGGGGTTCGGGTCGCGCAGCCCGTCGAGGACGGTCCGGGCGTAGCCGATGACCTCCTCGTCCCGGTGGTGGTCCAGGGCCCAGCGCAGGGCGGCGGGGCAGTCGATCGCGGCCCATGCCCGGCACGCCGCCTGCTCCTGCGGGGTGAGGTCGCGCCCGTACCCGGCGGTGAACGCGGCCCGGAGATCGGGTCGGTGAGGCGTGAGCTGGAGCGTGACGCGCATCAGGTCGCGGCGCGCCGGGGCTTCGACGTGGCTGCGCTCGAAGTCGATGACCCCGAGCATCAGCCGGTCGCCCTCACGGTGCACGAGCCAGTTCCGCGGGCCGAAGTCGCCGTGGCAGTAGGCGAGCGCGGTGCGCGGGGGTTCGTGGCGGGTCGCCTCGGCCACTACCTCGACGTCCTCCTCCGAGAGGCGCGCCTCGCGGGCACGGGCGAGCGCGCGTTCGCGCTCCTGGGCCCAGGGCAGGTACTCGCCGACGGGAGCGCCTGCCGTCGACTGCGCGTGGATGGCGGCGGCGAGGTGCCCGGCCTGCCGGTACACCTCCTGCTCTTCGGCCGCGGTGAGGTCGGTGCTGATGAACGGCGTTCCGGGCAGGGCGGTGGTGACGACGAGCAGTGAGGAGGCGTCGGCGGCCTGCAGGGACGGCGTCCGGCCTTCACCGAGGGCCGGTGCGAGCAACTGGTACGCGGCGGTTTCCCGTTCGTGCATGAGCGCGTTCTTGTGGCGCTTGGCGGACAGGCGGCGCCCGCCTTCGTCGACGACCTCCCAGACGCTCGGGTGTCCGGCGCGGTCGTGGGAGCGCACGCCCAGCAGCTCATAGCGTCCTGCCGTCTCGCGCAGCAGCCGGTCCACGTCGTTGGGGACGGTGGGGGCACTCACGTCGGCCAGCCGACGGTGGACAGGGCGCTGCCACGGGTGATCTCGCCGAGCGCGTGGACGGTGTAGGGCACGGTGTCAGTCGGGAGTTCGTGGAGCGGCCACCAGCGCAGCGCGTCGCACTTGTGCGGTTCGGCGTTGCGGACCTGGCCGTCGTGGCGGGTGGGGCGGAAGAACAGCTGGAGGCGGCTGCGGCCGTCGTCGGCGTCGAGGTGGTGCAGGGTGTGGACGAGCGCGAGGTCGTCCTCGGCGATGAGGATGCCGAGTTCCTCCTCGGCCTCGCGCGTCATCGAGCGGGTGACCGTCTCCCCGGGCTCCATGTGGCCGGCGGGCAGGTGCCACAGGCCGTTCGCGTAGGCGGTGTTGTGGCGTCGGCCGAGGAGCACGGCGTTGTCGTCGAGCAGGACGAGGTGGACGCCGACGACCAGGGCCAGCGGATCCGTCCCGGCCGGGCGGGGCACGATGGTGGCCGGGGGGCGGGTGCCGTCGAGCGGATTCACGCGGGCCTCCCGGAGGGCAGGCCGGCCGTGTCGGCGAGCATCGGCAGGTAGTGCCGCATGTAGGGCGGGACCTTGAGGTCGAGCAGTTCGTCGAGGGGGACCATGCGCACGGCCAGTCCCTCGTCGCCGAGCCGCAGGTCGCTCTCGTCTCCGTCCCAGACCGCGTGCAGGACGCGGGTGAGCGGGAGGCCGAGGTCGTCGTGCGGGTCGGGGAGGGGCAGCAGCCCGGTGATCTCGATGCCGGCCTCCTCGCGGACCTCGCGCACCGCGCTCTCCCGCGGGTTCTCGTCGGCCTCGCGCCAGCCGCCGATCGGCGTCCAGTAGCCGGGCCAGGGCATGTCCGGCCGGTCTTCGCGCTGGTGCATCAGCAGCCTGCCCGCGGGGTCGGTGACGAAGACGAGGACGCCCTCGAAGTCGTCGTCGGCCGGGGCGGGGCGCTCCAGGTAGAGGGGGACGCCGCAGCGGTGGGCGCGCAGCACCTGCCGGAGCCGCTGGTAGCGGGCGGGTTCCATGAGCTGCCGCCACCTGTGGGCGCTCTCGAACCGGAACTCGGTGTGCTCGGAGGGGTCGAGGCGGATCCGAGCCTGCTGCTCGGATGTCAGGACGCCACCGTCGAAGACGTAGCCGCAGACCGGCACGGGGTACTCGGTGCCGGCCCGTTCGTGGATGACCGCGACCAGGCGCCGCCGGGCGATCACCTCGGGATTCTCGGCGGCGAGGTCGAGGCCCAGTTCCTCCTCTGCCTCGCGCAGGGCGGTGGTGAACGGTGTCTCGCCGTGCTCGACGTTGCCGCCGGGGAAGTTCCACACGTCCGGGTTGATGGTCGAGCGCATGCCGAGGACGCGGCCCTGCGGGTCGGTGACCAGGAGGCAGCCGTAGGAGCTGGGGCGGGCGATGGTGGTGACGTAGCCGCCGACCGGCCGCCATCCTGGGATGCCCAGGCGCCGGGTGAGCCACTCGATCACGGTGCGCTGCCCGTCGCCGGTCGGCGGCAGGGCGTCCGGGGGCGCCCACCGGTGGCCGTCGTGGTCCGAGGAGAGGCCGACTTCTGTGCCGTCCGGCACGACGGTGGTGAAGACGAACTGGCGCACGCGCCGCCCGCGCTGGTTGGTGAAGTCGAGATGCCGTGCGTACTCCAGCGGCAGGCCGGTGAGCCCGGTCTCCTCGGTCAGTTCGCGGGCCGCGCCGGCGGGCACCGTCTCGCCGTCTTCCCCGGCGCCGCCGGGGTACTCCCACAGGCCCGGCAGGACGTCGTGCGGGGACCTGCGGATCATCAGGATCCGGCCCGAGGCGTCGCGCACCACGACGCCGACGCCGATCCGTTCGATGCCTTCGCGCGCGGCGAGGTCGGTGAGCTGGTCGAAGTCGATCACTGAGCGGGCTCCTCGGTGTCGCGGGCGGGCACGGCCGGTCGGCCGGGGGGCGTGATGCCGGCGGCCGGGCCGATGGGACTTTCCACGAAGACCTCCAAGCACGGGTGTGTTCGAGCGCGCGGAGCCGGACATCGGCATCGGCGCGCGGCAAGTACGCTTTCAGACAGCTGAGTTGGGCGGATGGACGGGAGTGGAGGCGACTGATGATGGTGCTGTTCGAGCGCGGCGTTCAAGCGGATTCCCTCCGGGCGAGCCCGGGTCGAACGGGGACTTTTCGAGCACCTCACGGGCGTGCTCCAGCGCCTCCTCCAAGCGGCTGCGAAGGGCGTCCGGCAGGGTGGCGGAGCCCAGTGCGCAGGCGGCGAGAGCCCGTTCGAGTGCCACGTCCTGGACCTGGTCGAGGCGGCGTCGGACGCCCTCGTGAGTGAGGAGGTCGCGCAGCGCGTAGCCGTCGCCGGATTCACCCGTTCGGCTGGTCAGCCGGCCGAGGAGGTTTCGGGCCTCGGGGGTGTCGGGGTCGGCCGTGTCGAGGGCGGACAGCGCCAGGCGGGTGGTGAAGACGCGGCTCGAAGATCCTTTCGCCGGGCTGCGGGTCGAGCTGCTCCAGCATCAGGGCGACGATCGCGGGCTGGGAGGCGGCGCTGATCTGTGTGCCGGAGCCGTCGGCCTTGATGTAGGTGGGGTTGTCCGCGTACGCGGTCTCCAGGGGGAGGCCGGGCAGGAAGTGCTCGCGGGCGACGGTGCGGAAGGCGTTCTCGACCGCGGTGGTGCGGATGGCGCCCTGTTCGAGCAGCCGGTCGGTGAGGGCGGCGCGCAGCTCCTCGGCGGTCGGGGTGGCGCTGTCGCTGCTGAGAGTAGTCATGTCGGTGACCCTAGTAGTGGTGCGGATGGTGGGCATCGAGGGCGCGGGGCCCTCGTCGGAGTGGAAGACGGCATCCAACGCCCTTGCGGCCATGGCGGCTTGGTGGTCGACCGGCAGGCCGGCGCGGTTGGCGTGGAAGAGGAGGTGGTGCGCGAGGACCGCGCGCTGCCCGCGGGTGAGGCGGCCGTCGCGGGCGAGGCGGGCGAGGTCCTGCCCGGCCTGCTCGAAGGCGTGGACCCGGCCGCCGTGGTGGGCGAGCGGGGTGGTGTCACGGGTGAGGGCCCAGGTGTCGAGGCGCATCAGGTGGCGCATCGCCGCGGCCAGGGTCACGGCGCGGTCGGGGGCCACGGGCGTGTCCGATCTCGGCGGTAGTCACCCTTGCCGGGAGGCGGGAGACTGGAAGGGATCCCGACCGCAGCGTCCGCGCCCGAGGTGAGGGGTACGCAGTGAGCACGCAGGACGGCCCCGGACCGGCTTCAGGCAGCGAGGGCCCGCAGGCGTCACGGCTTCTGGGCGGGCGGTACGTACTCGGCGCTCTGCTCGGCAGGGGCGGGATGGGCACGGTGTGGCGGGCCCACGACCAGGTGCTGGACCGCGAGGTGGCGGTGAAGGAGGTGAGCGTCGCGGGCCTGCCGGGGGAGGAGGTCACCGTTCTGCACGCCCGGATGCAGCGGGAGGCGAGGGCGGCGGCCCGCGTCAAGCATCCGGGCATCGTCACCGTCCACGACGTGCTGGAAGAGGACGGCCGGCCCTGGATCGTCATGGAGCTGGTCGACGGACGGTCGCTCGCCGACGCGATCGCCGTGGACGGCCCGCTGTCTCCGCGTGAGGCCGCCCGGGTCGGGGCGCAGGTCCTCGCGGCCCTGGAACGGGCGCACGAGGCGGGGGTGGTCCACCGGGACGTCAAGCCCGCCAATGTGCTGCTGGAGCAGGGCGGCCGCGTCGTGCTCACCGACTTCGGCATCGCGGCGTTCGAGGGCTCCACGCGGGTCACCCGGGTCGGCGACGTGGTGGGCTCGCCCGACTACCTGGCTCCGGAGCAGATCACCGGTGACCGGCAGCCGGGGCCCGTATCCGATCTGTGGTCGTTGGGCGCCACGCTGTACACGGCCGTGGAGGGCCGGGCACCGTTCGGCCGCCCGACGGCCGGAGGCACCCTGCACGCGGTGGTTGCCGACCCGTTGCCCGAGCCGCGCCTGGCAGGCCCGCTCGGACCGGTCCTCGACGCTCTGCTGCGGAAGGACCCGGACGCGCGCCCGACCGACGACCAGGCACGGCGTCTGCTGGCGGCGGTGGCGGCCGGGGCGGTGGCGGACACGACCGTTCCTGCGACCGCGTCCCACCCGCCGACCGCGGTTCCGGCGGCCTCCGCCGGTGGGGAGCGGGCCCATCGGCCCACCGAGACGATCCCGACTGCGGCGCCGACGCAGCCGGCCGCGGTTGCGCCGGCTCCGGCTCCCGTTGCCGTTGGGGGGAGCGGGGCGGCCGGAGACGGCGGACGTCGGCGGCGTGCCGCGGCGCTGGCCGTGGTCGCGGTGCTCGTCCTGCTCCTGTCGGGCGGTGGGCTGGCCACCACGCTGTACAACGGCGGTCAAACCGCCAGGGCACCCGCGACCACCACCGCACCGGCCACCCCGGCGCCGAGTACTCCGACGCAGCCGCCGACGGCCCCGGCCACTCCGACGCAGCCGCCGACGACCCCGGCGCCGAGTACTCCGACGCAGCCGCCGGCCACCCCCACCGAGCCGCCCACCACTGCGTTGCCCGCCGGCTACCAGCTGATCACCGACCCGGCCGGATTTACCGTGGCCGTGCCCACCGGCTGGACGCGCAGCGTGACGGGCAACGAGATCGACTACTCCGCGGACGACGGGACCCACCTCCTGCGCTTCAACCTGAACGCCAAGGTGTCCCAGAGCTCCGAGAGCCACTTCCTGGAGCTGGAAGGGAGCGTCGCGGGGACGCTGACCGACTACCGGCGGATCACCCTCGAACCCAACACGTTCCTGGGCTTCCCGGGTGCGGTGTGGGAGTTCGCCTGGGACGCCGGACAGTTCGGGCCCCGGCACGCGATCGACCAGTCGTTCATCGACGCGAACGGCGACGAGCACCTGATCTACGTCGGCTGTCCGGAACAGGACTGGCCCACGTGCCGGCAGGTCTTCGACACGGCGCTCGGCACCTACAGCCTGTCGTGACACCACACGCGGACTGTCCGAACGAACCCCGCCCGTACGGACCGCCTACCGGAGCTGTTCCACCGCACGTCCGTCGACCCAGGCGGACCAGCCGTTGGAGCAGGCGATGTGCGCCCAGTCACCGGCGCGTTCGAGGACCTGGAGCTCGACCCCCGCATCGATCCGGGCGACCGGTTCGCGGTCGGGGTCGGGTTCCGTCCAGGCCTCCATGCCGCCCTCGGGGACGAGGTGGGTGGGCCGCCAGACCGGTGTGCTTCGGGGTGGGGGTGGCGGCGGCGGTGCCGTGGCGGGCGCCGACGAGGGAGTCGCGGCCGGTGCGTAGATCTCGTCGGGCAGCGGTCCCAGGGGGAGCGGTCGCAGGAATTCGTCGGCCAGCACCGATGCGTCCGCCAGGCTGAGCGACCGCAGGGCGAAGCGGACCTGGGACCAGTCGTCCGTTGCCCGGGTGAGGCCGTCGCTGAGGACGGTCCACAGGACCGGCTGCGTGACGATGAAGAGCAGCAACTCCTCCTGGCCCGTGGCTCGTCCCTGCTCCCATCCGGTTAGCTGGATGTCGTGCAGCGACAGGACGCTCGTCCAGGTGAAGAGCGTTCCGGCGAAGACCGTGAAGGCGAGCGAGGGCTCGTAGCGCGGCGCGGCCGCGGTGCCCACCCGCGTCAGGTGGCCGGCGTCGGTGTAGCGGCGCAGTTCCCGCTCGGCGATCTCCTCCGTGACGAGCGGCAGGGCCAGGTCGGTGCGTCCGCCCGGATGGACGAGCAGGGCGAACAGCTCTGTGACCGCCCGGGTGAGCCAGCGTCGGTCGGCGACCAGGAGGGCGTCGTTCTGGGCCTCCAGCACATCGGCCGGGGAGAGGGCGATGGGCGTCGGCATCGGGCGGCGTCCGGTGAACGCACGGAAGGAGCGCGTCTTGTAGGCGTCGACGAGCGTGAGGAGGAAGGCCAGTTGCTCGGCGTCCAGGTCCTCGTCCAGAGGTGCTATCGGCGCCGCCGCCGAGAACTGCAGCTGCGACTGCACCCACCGGGCCAGATCGTCCGCGACGTACGGAGCCAGCAGCTCGTAGTCACGGTCGAACGCGGGCCGCAGGCCGGCGAAGACGTCGCCGGCCCGGCGCGAGGCGTACAACCGGCACGGGGTCGGTGCGCCGTCGAACAGGGCGGCGCGTGCGTCCACCACGCGGTCGGGGACAACCAGCGGCAGCAGGGCGTTGCGCAGGGTGGCCTCGGGCAGCTCCCGGAAGTCGTGCAGCAGCTCGCCGGGATCGCGGGGCGTGCCGCCGCCGCCCGGGCCGGCGCCGTCGGCGGGCAGGTCGGCCAGCGGCGAGAGCAGCGCGGGCGGAGGCAGCCCCAGGTGCCGGACGACCGTGGCGAGTTCGGCCCGGTCCAGGGCGACGGCCCGGGTGAGGCCGAGGGGGGTCGGAGGCGGGGGTGGGGCGCCGGTCGCCGCGGGTTCCGTCGCCAGGGTCGAGCGGCGCATCACCGCGAGGGCCTGGTCGGGCGGCGTGTTGCTGCCCAGCTGGTGCAGGACTCCGGTCTCCCGCACGACGACCAGCGGGCCCAGCCCGACGAGCGCGTCCCTGGCGTCGCCCTTCTCCAGGTGGGCCCGTGAATCGTAGGGGAAGACCCAGCACCATTCCTCGTCGGTGACGGCGTCGTCGACGAGGACGAGCTCGATGTCCATGCTGACCGACAGGTTCCGCACGTAGTCCCGTGCGAGCCGGTGTGCATCCGCGAATTCCGTCATGTGCGGTCACCCCCTCCTCATGAAGTGCAACCGGACGAATCCGGTGAACGTGGCGGGCTTGCCCGTCTGCCCGTCGAGGTACTTCACCACCCCGCCGTCATTGACCACGTTGAAGACGTGGGCCGTCGGCACGCTCGGCGTGCCGGGGGGCGAGCCGGGCGGTGGGGCCATCTGGTACTCGCCGTAGACGACGCCCCGCGATCCCGGGCCCGCCACCTTCAGCGTGGAGTCGATGGTCATCCTGGACTGCACCTTCGTGAAGCGGTTGCCGTACATGTTCTCCAGGAGGTCGACCGGGAACCCGGACGAGGGCGGGGCGGGCGGCAGGGGATTGCCGGCGAGCTTCGCGTCGGTGGCGATGGTGCAGTTGCCGCAGTTCGTCACATTGGTGTCGGGGGCCCGTTCGAGCGGCGTTCTGGGCGTACCGTCCGGATGGAACAGACCCTCTTTCGTGTAGCCGAGCCCCTGGCGGGACGGGTTGGGATTGACGCCCTTGAGGAATCCCTCGACGTCGGTGATCCCCTCCGTGCCCAGGGTCTTGGAGACGGCTTGCGGTGCCGCGCCCGGAGCCGGCGGTCCCGGCGTCTTCGGGCCCGCACCGGCTGCCGCGCCGCCGGCGGGCGCAGCACCGGCTTCTGCGGCACCGGCTGCAGCCGGGCCGGGGACCGCGGGTTCGGCCACGGGTGGTGCCGTGCGCGGGAGGATGCTGCGCAGCCCGCTCCCCACCGCGACGAGCGTCGCGACGTTGCCCGCGTCCTGCACGACGGCGACCAGGAGGTCCCCGACGCCGCCCTTCCCGCCGACCAGGTCGGCGGTGGCCTGGAGGGTGTTCACCGGCATGGTCGCCTTGGTGGTCCCCCAGGCCGCTCCGCGGACTCCGCCGCCGTCGGCGTAGCCCGTGGTGGCCCCGCGGACCGCTGCGGCGGTGAGCGAGAGCGCACCCACCTGGGCCGTGGTGACCAGTCCCACGGCAACGGCGCCGCCGGTCAGCGCGGTGAGGGCGAGCTGGGTGGCGGCCTGCTTGGCGGTCAACGCCGCCGCGTCGAAGTCCTCGACGACGGCCCCGGCCGCGGCCGCGGCGGTTTCCGCCTTGGCCTGGGCCTGGTGGAGCACCACGCTGGTGAGGGTGCGGATCTGCCCCTCCTTGTCGGTGCCGGGCGCGCCCTCCTGGATCCGGGTGAGGACCCGGTTCGCCACGTCCTGCTGGCCCGGCTCCAGCCTGCCGATGAGGCCGGTCACGACGTTCGTGGCGGCCTCGACCCGGTTGAGCTGCTTGATGTAGTCGTCGTAGTCGTGCTCCGCCTTGGTGCCCTTCGTGATGGCGGCGACGAGGTCGGTCATCCCCTGTTTGGCGAAGGCATCCTGCTCCTTCTTGATCGTGGTCAGGCGGGCGTCGCTCGCCGCGTTGTGGTCGTCCTCCAGTTTCTGCAGGGCGCCCAGCCACTCGGGAGTGAGTCCCTTGGCGGGGTCGAGCCCGGCGAGCAGGCCTTGGAACCGGCCGTACCGGGAGGGATCGGTGGTCTCGATGTTGAGCTGGTGGAGGCGGGCGCGGATCGCCTCGGTGTAGGGGATCCGGCCGCCGGTGCCGCCGGGTGGGGCCTCGGGCACGGCGGCCGGTTCGGGTGTGGCCGCCTCAGGTCCCGGCGGCAGCGCAGGCAGCGGTGCCCCCAGGGCCAGGGGTTCCAGCCCGGGCAGTGGCGGCAGTCCGGGCAGTCCGGCCGGCGGGGCCGCCTCGGCCGGCGGCGTCGACGGCCCGGCGCCCGGCGGGGACACCCCGGGGGGACCGCCGCCCGGGGGCCGTCCCCCGTCGAAGCCGCCGAGGGCTCCGGCCAGCCAGCCCGCGAAGGTCCCGACGACGGCACCCGCGGCGGCGACGACGGCTCCGACGGTGGAGTTGGCCAGGACGGCCGTGCTGCCGGCGCAGTCCAGCCAAGGTGTCCCCTGGCACTCGGTCCACCCGCCGTCGTCCGCTTGGGCGGGCGGCGCGGCCATCAGCTGGTACAGCCCGGCCGCCGTCCCGAGCACCAGCAGGATCAGCGCGGCGGTGGCGGAGGAGGGCGGCCGGCGGGACCTGGCGATCAGGACCGCCAGCACCGCGAACACCCCGGCCAGCAGCAGTTTCACCCATGTCCGCGCCACGAAGAAGGCGATCAGCAGCGCGGCGGCCGACCCGAGGAGGCCAACGGCCATGCCGGTGATCCCGGTGACCCGCCGGTGCCGGGTCGGGGCGATCCGCCTGACCAGCGCCGACCAGATCTGGTGGATCGCGCTGGACAGGATGTTGCCGAGGACGCCCGGCAGAACGGCGAGCAGGCCGATCGCGAGGACCGCGCCCACCGAGGGCGACAGGACCACGGCGGCGATCATGCTGACCGCCGCGCCCCACAGCAGGTGCACGTACGCCGCACGGTCGCCGCGTACCAGGCCGGCCAGGGCATGGGGCATCCCGCGCAGATCAGCCAGGAACCTGGACGTGCCCACCGCCTGCCAGTAGCCGGCGACGCCGAAGACCACGGCGCTGAACAGGGCCCAGAACAGGGCGCCCTGGAAGAAGCTGCCGTTGCTGGTGGCGGGAGACCCGGGCGGCACGTCCGTCCCCTCGTAGCGCACCGCGATCAGCCAGACGTTGCTGATGTAGCCGAAGAGGCCGCCCACCACTGCGGTGAGCACGGCGGTCAGAGCATGGCCGCGCAGCCAGCCGGGGAACTGCCGGACGATCTGCCGGACGCCCGGAGGCGCCGTCTGCGGCTGCGGAGCAGGATCCGTCATCTCATTCCTCCGACCGGTCCACGATCACGAATCCCCCCGAGTACGGCAGCACGGAGGTGCGTACCCGCAGCACACCGGGGTCGGCGAAGCACACCCGCGTCGTGTCGCCGGGTTCGAGGCGGGGTCCCCGCGGCGTACCCGCCCAGGACAGGGCGTAGGTCACCGCGTCGTCGTTGCGCAGACTCACGCAGCCGTTCGGCGGCACACGCAGCCACTGCGGGGAGAACCGGCCGTTCGCCACGATCGCGCTGGGCCCCGGGGCGACCTGCTCGCCGGCCTTGACGGGGCTCGGCATCGGATAGGGACGCTGCCAGACCACCAGGGCCACGAGGACGCCGAGCAGCGCGTACGCCGTGCTGTGGGTGCCCAGTTCGCGCAGCCGGCGGGAGGTGCGCTCGGGGTCGGCGACCAGCACGCCCAGCGGTACGGCGTACGCCAGGTGCCCGCCGTACGCGATGACCAGCAGCCCGGTTCCGCGCAGCGCGTAGGTATCCGCGACCGGTGAGGCCACGGCCATGGTCTCGATGGCCATTCCCCAGGGGAGCGCCCAGTACCAGCGGCGGCCGCGCGCCACGACCCCGTAGGCGATGCCGAATCCGATGCCGTTGGCGAAGTGGAAGAGCCAGCCGCACAGGCCGGTCCAGGGGCTGGACGAGTCGGCGCCCAGGATGAGCAGGCCGTACGAGTCGATCGGCGCGAACAGGCGGTACCCGGTCAGCAGGAACGGCAGCCGGAAGAGGTCGTAGGCGAAGGTGCCGAGCAGCCCGCCGACGGTGCCGGCGACGAGTGCGGTGTGCAGGCGGTGGTGGCGGGCCGAGCGACCGGTCGCCACGCCGATGACGGCGAGCAGGGACAAGCTCGGCACGGTCACCGCCCAGAACCAGACGCCGAACGGCCCGAGCCCGGACGCCCAGGCCAGCAGCGGTGCGACGGGGAGCAGGCCGAGGAGGGCGCAGACCGCCGTCAGCGTCCCGTCGAACGGCGCCGGCGGACCCCGCCGATCGGGGCGGCGCACCGCCTGTGCATCGCCTGCGCCCGGGGGTCGTGCTGCCATCCGTTCACTCCGGCCAGGTCCGCGTCAGGTGGCGGTGTCCCACAGCAGGACGGTCCGGTCCGCGCCGGCCGAGGCCGCACGGCGGCCGTCCGGGGCGAACGCGACATCGAGCACGTTGCCGGCGTGCCCGTCGTACCGCCGCATCTCGCCGCCGTCGGACGCGTCCAGCAGCCGCACGGTGTTGTCGACGCCGAGCCCCGTCGCCCGGTCCGTCGCGTAGAAGTCGGAGCCGCTGCCGGTGAGCAGTCGGCTGCCGTCCGGGGAGACGGCGAGGCACAGGACGTTGCCGACGCCCACCTCGAAGCGGCCCACTTCACGGCCGCCGGCGGCGTCCCACGCGTACAGCAGCGCGTCCAGGGTCGTGGCGAAGGCGAGACGGCCGTCGGGCGAGAAGGCGACGGAGGTGACCGCGAAGAGCCCTTCGCCGAACCGGCGCAATTCCCGCCCGCTCTCCAGGTCCCACAGGAACACGTGGTCGTCGCCGGTCTCGATCCGCAGGTCGCCGGAGAGGACCAGGCGCCGGTCGGGGGAGAAGGCGACGGAGGTGACGCCCGCACGGTGGCCGCGGAGGCGGCGGAGCTCCTGCCCGGTGGCCGGATCCCAGCAGCGCACGGTGGCGTCCGTGCCACCAGTGGCGACGAGCCGCCCCTCCGGGGAGTACGCCACCGCGAGGGTCCCGGCCTCCTCGCCCTCGAAGCGGCGCACCTCCGTTCCACCGGCGGTGTCCCACAGCCGCGCCGGCCCCCGGTGCCCGCCGGAGACCGCGAGCCGACCGTCCGGCGACAGGGCGGCACACACGACCCCGGTCTCGTCGGCCAGCCAGCGCCGGATCTCGGCCCCTTCGCCGACATCCCAGAGCCGCAACGTACGGTCTTCGCCGCCGGACAGCAGACGCCGACCGTCCGTGGAGAAGGCCACGCAGGTCACAGCGTCCTGGTGGCCCTCGAACCGGCGCACCACCTCGGACGGCACGTCCGGAATCCGCCAGTGGAGGGGCTGCGGGGACGGTGGTCCGAGGGGGCGTCCACGACGCGGCCCGGGCGGGGGCCCCGACGGTCCCCGTGGGGGGCCCGGTGGCGGTGGGGACGAAGGGGGGCCCGGGGGCGGCACGGCCGCGCGATCCCGCGGCGAGGCCTGCGGTCCCATGTCAGCTCCTGCCGTTGTGCGACGGGCCCGGCCGAGGGCTCAACCCCAAACGGTTCCGGCCGCTCGACGTTCGAGCCTGCGGGCGACTTCCCCTATTGACGCTACTCCGTCTCAAAGGGACCACAACCGACTCGGAGGACCCACGGCCGGCCGCCCCGCCACAAATAGGCGCAGCGGACCTCACGCGCTACCGAGCCGGCACCCGGGCCGGCGGCGAGCCGCGGCATGGTCCCGCGCCGGCGTTGCCGGCCGACCTGGACCTCGTCGTGGTCGGTCCGATGGCGCGCACTGCCCGCGACCTCACGCTCCTGCTCGACCTCATGGCCGGACCGCCGGTGGACGACGGCCCGCTTCGGCCTGTTCGCGCTCTCCGCTGGAACCCGATGAGAAGGCCGGCCCGGACCGGCTGGAGTGCCCGGGACGCGTACAGGCCCGCGCCGCAAAGGACTTGGGCCCGCTGGTGCTGCCCGCCCCGACCAAGCGGGATCCGGTGGCCGCGCTGTGTGAGTTCCCGGTTCGGCTCTGTAGGCCGTAGAAGGCTTCCACCAGTGAGCCCGTGGATTGAGCTGGAAGGCTCGGATCGTCCTCAGCATGTCGTTCGAGCAGCACGCAAGCGGGCCCCGACTGGGATCCAGTCGGGGCCCGCGCAAGCCGGGGTGATGCAGAGGGGCTACTGGTAGAGCCAGTCGTGGAAGTAGGCGACGCTGCTGTAGACGCCGGGCGAGCCGGCCGCGGCGCAGCCTCGTGACCAGGAGACGATGCCGACCACGACGCCGTTGACCACGGCGGGGTCGCCGCTGTCGCCGGTGCAGAAGCCCTGGCCGCCGTCGGCGGGCCCGGCGCAGAACATGCTCGTGGTGTCGAGTACCGGGCCGAGGCCGTCCAGGAGGCCGCCCTCGTCTCCGCCGAGGTTGAGGTTCAGCCCGGAGTAGGCGGCCTCGCAGCCGGCGGTGGTGGTCACCGGTACCCGGATGGTGCGAAGGCCGGTGGGGAGGGTGGTGTTGTCCTGCTGGGTGCGGCCCCAGCCGGTGACCGTGGCCACGTCGCCCGCCGTCGGCGCGGTGGCGGCGAGCGGGGCGAACGCGACCGTGCTGCCGTTCTCCGAGACCGCGGTGGCGACCTTCAGGAGCGCGACGTCGTTGGCCATCGTCAGCGCGTTGAAGCCCGGGTGCTTGAGGACACTGCGGACACTACGCGTCTGGGCCAGACGCGTGCGGTCCACGCCGTCGTACTTGACCTGCAGCGAGCCGGCCCCCTGGCCGTTGACGCAGTGGGCGGCGGTGACCACCGTGTTCGCGTCGCGCAGGAAGCCGCCGCAGACGTGACTCCAGCCGAACAAGCCTTGCGCCACGATGCTGACCTGGTAGGGCGCGGAGCCGGGGGCGGCCTCGCTCCCGCCGACGATCGCGGCGGCCGGTGACGTGCTCGCGAACGCCAGGGCGAGCACTGCCCCCGCTGAGACGATGAATCTACGCAGCAACACAGAACCCCTTGGGAAGGTGGCGCGCTGGTCGGCCACGCCACTTGTGGCATGTGACACGACAGGCTAGCTGACGCTCCGTCGCGCAGGCCGGTGACGCACCGCCAGCCTCGGTGGCGGGCGGCTGCACGTCACGATCGTCATCGACCTCATCCACGTCCTCGAATACCTCTGGGACGCGGCCTGGTGCCTGCACCAGGCCGGCGACCCGGCCGCCGAGGACTGGGTCGCCCGCCACGCCCGCACCATCCTCGACGGCGGCGCCGGACGGGTCGCCACCGTCGTGGAGAAGACGGCCCGCGCCGCCCGGCTGAAGAAGAACCGCCGCAAGGGCATCGACGACGCCGTCGGCTACCTGCGCGACAAGGCCCCCTACCTGCGCTACGACACCACGCTCGAACGCGGCTGGCCCATCGCGACCGGCGTCATCGAAGGAGCCTGCCGCCACCTGGACAAAGACCGACTCGACATCACCGGGGCCCGCTGGGGACTCGCCGGAGCCGAGGCCGTCCTCAAACTCCGCGCGCTCCGCACCAACGGCGACTTCGACACCGACTGGACCTGGCACGAGAAGCAGGAATTCGCCCGCAACCACCAGGCCCGCTACCGCGACCAGCCCACACCCGCGGCCTGATCGACACCGCCCTCATCAGATCTGCACCCAAATCGGATCGCCACCTTGGCCGTGAAGACGGCGAGGTGTGGCGTCAGGCCCCGCTTGTTGCGCAAGCGGTTTCGAGGGCGATGAGACGGTCGGCGAGGGCGCGGGCCGGGCCGGTGAGGCCCTTGAGGACTTCCCGGGCGTACGGGCTCCGGGGGTGGTGAGTGAGCTCCTGGACTGCGCTCCAGGCTTCGGCGATGCTGGCCAGGCCGTGCTGGATCTGGCGGATGGTGTCGTGACGCTGGGCGAGGTACTGCTCGGCGCGCTGGTGGGCGTGGCGCCAGTCGGTGTCGCCGCGTTCGGCGGCCCGGGCGAAGGAGGGCTCGGTGTCGCCATCGGCGAGGCGGATGGCGTCGATCTCCTCAACACGCCTGCGGAGGTGTTCCTCCTCTTGCCGGGCGTCGAGGGCCGCAGTGGCCTCGGCGAGGGCGAGGTGACCGGCGATGACCTGCTCGACGAGGTCGGGGGCCTGCCGACGCAGCCGTGCGTGCTGGGCGAGGAGGGCCTTGGCATCGGCCTTGCGTCTGCGGGCGGTGGTGTAGGCGGCGTTCAGGGGGAGGGTGCCGGCGCGGACCTGTTCGGCGAGGTCGGGGGCGTGCTCGAGCACGGTGGTGGCGATGGACAGGCGGGTGAGGTTGATGCCGTGGCGGGCGACGGGGGAGGGGAAGGAGTGCTGTGAGAGTGAGCGTGCCATCGCGGTGATCATGGCGCGCTGGCCTGGGTTGGTGTTCCGGCGGTGGCGGTTGGCGGACACGATCGGGTAGACCGGGTCGTCGCCCTGATAGGTGGTGAAGCTGGGTTCGACGTCGGCCAGTTCGCAGGCGGCGAGGCGGTTGCGGCCGTCCAGGAGGACACCGTCCGCATCCAGGACGACAGGCTCGGCTAGGCCGTTGGACTCGATGTCCTCGGCGAGGCACTGCGTCAGCGAGCGCCAGGCCCGCGAGGTCCTGGCTGCCCTCGCGGACAGGATGGAGGAGGTCGGGCTGCGGCTTCACCCGGACAAGACCCGGATCGTCTACTGCAAGGACGGCTACCGGCGCGGCTCGTACGAGCAGACGTCGTTCACCTTCCTGGGGTTCACGTTCCGGGCCCGCGGGGCGCGCAGCAGGAAGGGGAAGAACTTCACCGCCTTCCTGCCGGCGATCAGCGAGGACGCCCTGAAGAAGATCAGCGCGGAGATCCGCTCATGGCGGCTCCACCAGCAGATCCGCCTCACCTTCTTCGAGCTCGCCCGTCGGATCAACCCGAGGGTGCGGGGCTGGATGCAGTACTACGGCGCGTTCTACCGCTCCGCACTGCATCCCCTCCTTCACCGCATCAACGCCTACTTGATGCGGTGGATCCGCCAGAAGTACAAGCGGCTGCGGACGTTCAAGAAGGCTCACGCGTGCTGGCTGCGGGTGACGCGTCAGTACCCGAGGCTCTTCGCCCACTGGGCGTGGACGCCCCGTGCCTGGCGATCAGGATGACAAGAGCGGAGTGACGGGAGACTGTCACGCTCCGTTCTGTGGGCACCCGGGGGTGAGATTCCCCCGGGCGACCCGACCGAGAAGGAGCCCGCCCCTGGGCGGTGTCCTCTTCCAGTGCACCCGTCTCCCACGCTCACAGCATGAGTAGCGACATCGGCACGCCGATTGCAAACCTCGGCGTTGTCCTGGACAACTTCGCGGGAGTATCCGGCAGCGATCGGTGGAACGCGCCCCTGCCGCCGGTGCGGCAGAAGCCCCAGGCAGTGACCTGGACGCGTCGAAGCTCCTGCCCGAGCTGGGCAGGAGAACCTCGCACATGTCGGCAGTCAGAGGCCGAGGACTTCGGCACGTCACGGTCAGCTGGTCGGCGGCCCAGGGTTCGGCTTCGGTGTCCGGGCCCGCAGAGACGGCCAGGGCGTGCTGGGCGGAGGTGGCGGCCGCGCCGACCTCCCCGGTGTACAGCTGTGGGGCACCCCTCAGGGTGCCCCACAATGCGGGAAGCGGCTCTACTTCCCGGGTCGTCCGAGCTGGTGGACAGCCCAGCCCGTCGCGCGCCAGGGCTCGGGGTCGAGGGTGGTGCGGCAGTCGATGAGCAGGGGATTGGCGGGGCGGTCACGAGGGCCTGCGGGTCGGCCTGCTGGTACTCGGGCCATTCGGTGGCCAGGACGACGCCGTTTTCAAAGATCGCCATCAGCTGGCGCCCTACTCGTACGACAAGGGCTTCAAACACGCCATCGACCGGGTGAGATGCGGCGGAGGCCGTATCTGGTGGCCTCGTGTCGCCTTGGAGGCCGAAAGTCCGTCACCGGGGAGCGGCGTCGACGGAATGAAGGGTCTGCCTACTCGCCCGCCCGCTCGGCGCAGACCGACCGGATTTCCTTCAGCAGCTCTGGGTAGTGCTCTCCGTACGTGTGCAGCGCATGCCACACCGCGTCCAGAGCCGCTTTGAGCGGGGCGGGCTCGGCGGCAGCGAGCACGGCGGGGAGAGCGAAGTACGGCTGTGAGATCGGTTGGGGGACGTGCGGGGTGCTGGTGGGGTACACCAGCAAGGCGGCGGTGGGCCTCGTGTCTGCGGGTGATGCCAGCCTCTCGTCGCCGGACTTCGTCGGTACGAGGCTGTCCGGTAGCCTGCCAAGTTCGTACTTCCTCGCCCCGTCGTCTCTCGACTCTGCGGCCGGGACCCACGTCCACCCTGCCGGCGGCGGGGGAAAGTACGGCGGTCGCTCGCGGGGCATCGCCTTGAGCACCGGCGGCCCCGGTACGAGGGGGGTGGATCGCAGGGTCTCCCACATCCGGGCAGCGTCGTCGAAGGGAGGCGGTAGCGGATGCCCCTCCGCCAACTTGGTGAGGGCCTGGGCGACCCACATCACATCGGTCAGCCCCGCCGTCTCGCATGCCCGCTGCGCGGCGAGCAATGCCACTGCACGCTGGACTTCGGGACCTGCGGCATCGAGGGCGTGCACCAGGTCGCTGTCGAAGGTGAGCAGACCCAGGACGTTGCTCCCGCGGACACCGCGCAGCCTTTCGCTTGGCAGCCTTCCGCCCCACTGCCACCTCTCGTAGTGCAGTTGCCGCTCCCCTGCGGCCTGCATCTCGTCCGTGACCGGCCCGTGCACGAAGCACCCCCTTGTTGAGGACGGCCTCGGAAGTCCCTGTCGGATAGGCCGTCACATGCCTCGCATCATGCCGCAAGCCACTGACACGACAGAGCCTGCGGATCGGACGTCACCCCCCCCGGTGCCGTCAGTCGGTGGGCTGTTCGTCGCAGAAGACGGTCTTGATGAGCCTGTCGAGGACCTGCGGGAGTTCCAGGGTCGGGTTGATCGCGGCGTCGCCGGTGGTGAGTCCGGCGGTGAGGGTCTTGCTGCCGTCGGGGGTGGCGATCATCAGTGCTCCGTAGCCGCCCGGGGCGCCGCCGTTGTGATGGACGATGGTGATGCCGCCGTTGTCCGGTCCGAGGTCCTGGACGAACAGGCCCAGGCCGTAGCCGAGCATTCCGTGCGGGGTGCGCATCTCGTCCAGGAGCGGGGCGGGCAGGAGCCTGCCGCCGAGGAGTGCGGAGAAGAACGTGTGGAGGTCCCGGGTGGTCGAGATCAGGTCCCCGGCGCCGATGAGGAGCGAGGAGTTCTGGCGGGTGACGTCGACGACCTGCCACTGGCCGTCGGCGTCCTGGTAGCGGCAGTAGCCGTGGGCGTGCGGCTCGGGCAGCTCCGGCGAGTCGCCCGGCACCACGGTGTCCCGCAGCCCGAGCGGCTCCAGGATCCGCCGCTGCATCTGTTCGGCGTACGGGCGGGCGCCGGTCTTCTCGATCAGCAGGACGGCCAGCGTGTAGTTGGTGTTGGAGTAGCTCTGGTCGGTTCCCGGCTCGAACCGCGCGGGCTCGGCCAGGGCGAAGCGCACGAGTTCCTCCGGCCGGTAGGTGTGGAACCGGTTGTCCACCCACGGCTTGCCCATCGCGGGGATTCCCGGCACGAACGTCCCGTCGGGGGCGAGGTCGCCGGTGTAGCTGGGCAGCCCGCTGGTGTGCTGCAGCAGCATCCGCACGGTGATCCGCTGGTCCAGCCCCAACTCGGGCAGGTGGTCGACCACCGGGGCGTCCAGTGCGAGGGCGCCGTCGGCCACCAGGTGAAGCACCAGGGCCGCGACGAAGGTCTTGGTGGAGCTGCCCACCCAGAACCGTCCGTCCGTCGGCGGCTCGGCACACTCGCCCAGCTCGCGCACCCCGGCGCTGCCGACCCACTCGCCTCGCTCGTCGTGCACCCGCATCTGTATCCCGGCGAAGCCGGCGTCGACGAACTCCTGGATGGCCTTCTGCAGTTCCGGGCGGTCCTGCGCGGCGTTCTGCTCAACGGTGTTCATGATCGTTCCTTCTCTTGCGATGGTCGGGTGGGTTGTGGCGGGGGTACTACTCAGAGGCTGCGGGCGGTGATGTCGCCGTAGGCGGTGGTCGCGTGGATGGTCAGGCCGGCGATGCCTTCGGTGTTCCTGAGCGAGTTGTGGATGCGGCCGTAGTTGGTGCCGGCATCCAGGGAGGCGGAGACTCCGGAGGCGGCGCAGACCGATACGTCGCCGGCCTCGGTGCGCAGTTCGAGCGTGCCGCTCATGGCCTCGGCGATGCGGATGTCGCCCTTTCGGGTGCTGATCACGGCGGAGCTGCCGAGGCGGCCGACCGCGATGTCTCCGGCCTGGAGGGCGAGGTGGGCACCGGTGGCCTCGTCGATCTCGACCGTGCCCTGGGCGCCCTCGAAGGTGACGTCGCCGAGCCGTCCGACGGCCCGGAGGTTGCCGCTGGCCGCCTTCGCCTCGACGCGGGAGCCGGCGGGCAGCCGGACGGTCACCTCGACGGCTCCGGTGTTGCCGACGAGCTGGCTCTTCGGCAGTGCGGCCTCGATCAACAGGAGGCCGTCGGTGTAGCCGACCCGGGTCTCCTCGGCGGCCTTCACGTCGCGGTTCTTCGAGGCGTCCGCGGGCAGGACCTCGACCGTCGTGTCGGCCTGGTCGGCGGCGATGATGTGGACGCTCCCCGCGGGTATGTCGAGGACGGTGGAGATCGGGGCGGGGGTGTCGAACTTCTGCATCTTGCTCTTCTCGCTTCTTGCTTCTTGCTCTTGTCGGGCGGTGGGTCAGGTTCCCGCGGGCGGCACCCATTCGGTGAGCTGGACGACGACGCCGTTGGGGTCGACCAATCGCACCACCCGGTCGCCCCACGGCTCCTGGTGCAGGGTCACGGACAAGTGGGCTTCGTCGTTGCGCAGCCGCTCGTACTCGGCCGTGATGCCGGTGACCTCGAATGACACGACCACGTCGGTAGGCCCTTGGCCGGGCCCGTGCCGTTCGAGGTCGCGCCGCACCAGGACGAGGCCGACGGCCGCGTCGTCACGGGCGAGCTCCACGAAGTCCTCGTCGACCAGGACTTCACGGAATCCCAGGTGGGTGGTGAAGAACCGGCTGGAGGCGGCTGGATCGGTGACCGTCAGGGACACCGAGGAGGACACGACGTTCATTGCTGCGTCCCTCCTTCTTGCTCGATCCTTGGGACGGATCAAGCTTCGGGCGCAGCGGTACCGGGGAACAACGACGGATGTCGAAAGGGTCGTTAACCCCTGTGTTTACGACGCCCGGCCCAGCCTGGAGGCAGGCAGGCCACGCAGGGTGCGAGGGCGGCCCGGCACGAACGGGTGGAGTTCCCGGTCGGCGGGCGTGTGGGTCACAGCTGGAGCGTGCCGAGGTGGCGCACGGTCTCGGCGAGGGCCCGGATGGCGGGGTTCTCGGTCTCGGTGCGCCACACCAGGCCGAAGTTCAGCGGCCCGAGGTCGTTGAAGGGCAGCCAGAGGATGTCCGGGCGGCCCCAGTAGCGGGTGACGTGCGAGGGATTGACGTTGACCACGTCGCCGGCGCTGACGAGCGTGAAGATCTCGTCGTTCGTGGTGACCATGGGGCCGCGCTCGATCGTGCGCCCGCGCGGGGTCTGCGCGGGTACGAAGCTGTCGGCCCAGTAGCCGGGGAGCTGTGGTGCGTCGGTGTGCTGGAAGTCGGCGAGCATCTCCACGGAGACGGAGGTACGGGTGGCCAGTTCGTGGTCCACGGCAACGGCCAGCATGCGCGGGTCGGTCAACAGAACGGGGCCCACGGTGAGATCGTCCTCCCGCACGGGCAGCCACGCGACCAGGACGTCGATGTCCCCCCGCCGCAGTCCGCCGAAGGGGTCGCTGAAGGGCGCGTGCCGGATCGACAGTTCCCACTGCGGATGCCGCGAGCGGAACGTCTGCCAGTAGAGCCGCAGATCGTGGGCGTTCCCGGGGATCATGCCGATGCGCAGCCGTCCGCTGACGCCGCGGGCGGCCATCCGCGCGCGTTCCAGCGACTCGTGCAGGCCCGTGTAGACCGGCCGCAGGTCGTCGCGCAGTTGTCGGCCGACCTCGGTCATGCGCACGCTGCGGCTGGTGCGCTCGAACAGCTGGGCGCCGATCCGCCGCTCCTGGGCCTTGATCGCCTGGCTGACGCGGGCCGGGGACACGTGCAGTCGCTCCGCGACGCGGCCGAAATGCAGTTCCTCGGCCAGCACCAGGAAGATCTCGATGTCCCGCAGCTCCACAGTCACCTCTCTTGAAGAACATCCGACGACCTGCCGATCCTCGGGCATCGCGCGAGCTATTCACGCCCTCAGTCGGGCAGGAGCCCCAGGTCGCTCACGACGCCGGCGAAGGCGCGGATCATCTCGTTCTCGGACTCGGTCCGCCACACCAGCGAGTACGCCAGTGGCTCCAGCCCCTTGACGGGCAGATAGGTGATGTCCGGACGCGGGTAGTAGCGGGCCACGTGCTCGGGGAAGAGGCAGACCGCCTCCTGCATACCCACCGCCATGAAGATATCCGCGATGTTGTTCACGTCGGCGCCCCGCTCGATGAGCCGGCCGCGGGGCGAGGTTCGCGGGAGGTAGTGGTCCATCCAGCAGTCGGGTGCCGAGCCGGTGCCCAGGTGCTGGAAGTCGCTCGCCTCCTCCAGGGTGACGGTGGACCACCGCGCCAGCGGATGCTCCCAGTCGACGGCGAGCGTTCTCGGCTCGGAGAAGAGCATGGGACCCACGGTCAGGTCCGGTTCGTCGACTGCGGGCCAGGTGACCAGGATGTCGGTCTCCCCGTTGCGCAGCTGGGCGAAAGGATCGGCGTAGGCCGACATCCGCACCTTCAGTTCCCACTGCGGGTGGCGGGCGCGGAAGGTCTCGAAGAACCGCCGCAGCTCCTGGATGTTGGCGGGGAACAGGCTCACCCGCAGCGTGCCCGTCTTGCCCCGGGCCGCCAGCCGAGCCCGCTCCAGGCTCTGCGTCAGACCGATGTGCACCAGGCGCAGATCGTCCCGCAGCGCCTCACCCAGCGGAGTCAGCCGGACGTTGCGGCTGTCGCGGGCGAACAGCTCCGCACCGATGGAGCGTTCCTGCTTCTTGATCGCCTGGCTGACCCGCGCCACGGAGACGTGCAACCGCTCCGCAGTCCGGCCGAAATGCAGTTCCTCGGCCAGGGTCAGAAATATTTCGATGTCGCGCAGCTCCACGTGCCCCACTTCCCCGCCCCGCCCCGCCCACGCCAGCGGCCTGGCATGATCTATCACACCGGGCTCGCAAGGACCAATGCACCTTCGCCGTGCTCGAACGTGCTGGTCGGAGGGGATCCTTCGACCATGGGGTCTAGTACTGCAATCACAGTTATGGGCGGGACAGTTGTGAGCTCAGCTGGTGGCTGTGGTTGTGTTCTGCCGTGTCTGTGGATCTCGGGGTTGGACAGATCGAGGCCTGGCAGGGGATGCTGTCCGGGCTGCATGCGCGGTTCGCCGCACGTTTTTCCAGGTCGGAGCCGCGTGCGCGGGCGCTGACCTACATGGCGGGGCTGGTGGCGCCGCTGGAGCGGAAGAACGGGTGGACGCTGGCGGAGCGAGCGGGTGAGGGGCATCCGATCGGGATGCAGCGGCTGCTGGGCGAGGCGGACTGGGACGCGGATGGTGTCCGCGACGACGTTCGGGACTTCGTCGTCGAGACGATCGGCGACCGGGACGGAATCCTTATTGGCGACGACACCGGTTTCCTGAAAAAGGGCTCACGCTCGGCGGGTGTCCAGCGGCAGTACACCGGGACTGCGGGCAGGACCGAGAACTCCCAGATCGGCACGTTCCTGGCCTACGCCTCCTCGAAGGGGCGGGCGCTGATCGACCGGGAGCTGTACCTGCCGGCATCGTGGACGGACGACCGCGAGCGGTGCCGGGCGGCCAGCATCCCTGATGAGGTGCCATTCGCGACGAAGAACGAGCACTTCCGGTGGGATGCTGCAGCGCGCCATCGACGCCGGAGTGCCGTTCGCGTGGGTGACCGCGGACGAGGCGTACGGGCAGGTCTAGCACCTGCGTGTCTGGCTGGAGCAACGTGGCGTCGCCTACGTGCTGGCCACCAAGGTCAACGATACCGTGATCACGCGGGGGTGGCGCGAGGTCCGGGTGGACGAGTTGGTCGCCCAACTGCCCCGGCAGGCCCGGAAGCGGCTGTCTGGCGGCAAGGGCTCGCACGGAGAGCGGATCTACGGCTGGGCCCGCGTGGCGATCCGCCCCGTGTGGGAGGACGGCGTCGGCCACTGGGTCCTGGCCCGCCGCTCCGTCAAGGACCCCACCGAGATCGCCCACTACGTCTGCTACGGCCCCGTCGCCACCCGCCTGAAGGACCTGGTCAAGGTCGCCTCAGCCAGGTGGGCGATCGAAGAATCGTTCCAGGTCGCGAAGAACGAGTGCGGCCTGGACCACTACCAGGTCCGCCGCTACGGCGCCTGGTACCGGCACATCACCTTGGCCATGGCCGCCCTCGCCGCACTTACTGACTTCGGCGCTTCGGGGTGATTGGCCTGTTCGTGTAGCTGACTGTCGGTCATCTGCGCGCTATGCCGTTGGTATGCGCTATGCGGATGG
>NZ_JBVINN010000043.1:0-74755 GCF_055579305.1 Kitasatospora sp. NPDC032757
ACCCGGAAGCTAAGCCTCACAGCGCCGATGGTACTGCAGGGGGGACCCTGTGGGAGAGTAGGACGCCGCCGAACAATCATTCACAAAGAACCCCCACCCGGGATCCGGGTGGGGGTTCTTTGCGTTTATGCCTTCCCCGATGGCTTTTGGCGCACGCCGGTCCACCGGGGTGGTGCTAGGTCCACCCCGGAAATGGGGTGTGACAGCCAGTGCCCCTGCAGCCCGCCTCGGGAACACTGAACCAGGACGATCGGGACCGGCCTCAGGAGCATCCGTGACAACAGCGAGTCGAACGAGCGGCGCGAGCATGCGCGACCAGACCGAAGCGGCCTTCGTGTCGGGCGTGCGCGGGCTGGCACGGCTGTCGCTGCTGGCGCTGGGTGCCGTCCCGGCGGTGGCCCTGCCGCTGCTGATGACGCTGTTCACCGGTGGCGCGGTCTCCTCGGTCCTGCAGTCGTACTACCCGGGGGACCTGATCGCCCTGGTGGCGGGCGTCGGTGCGGGCCTCGCGGCCGCCGGCCTCTTCGTCCGCCGGGTCGCCGACCGTACGCGTGCGCAGCTCGTCCGCTGGTACGGGGTTCGGCTGCCGGCCGAGTACGGGCCCCGGCCGGTGCTGGAGTCGGACGAGCGCGGGCACTGGTGGACGGGGTACTCGTACCACCGCTCCCGCTCCGTCGCCAGGCTCGCGCAGTTGCTGCACTGGGCGGCGCGGGACACGACGACGCGGTCGGAGATCGCCTGGCTGGTGGTCAGCCCGGTGGCGGCGTTCGCGCTGGCGGCGCCAGTGGCCTGCCTGCTGGTGGGCGGTGCGGCCTACGCGGTCGCGGCGCTGCTGGCGACCCGGGCTCCCGTCCCGATGGAGCTCGGTGGTTCCTCCGTTCTGCTCTCGGCCGTCTTCGGGCTGGCACTGCTGGCCCTCGGCGTGCTGGTCGCCCCGTTCGCGGTGCGCGGGTACGTCGAGCTGGCGCGCCGGGTGCTGGACCGGGACGGTCTGGCCTCGCGTGCGCAGCTGACCAAGCGGGTGGCGGAGCTGACCGAGACCCGGGCGGACGCGGTCGGCAACCAGGCGGCCGAACTCCGCCGGATCGAGCGGGACTTGCACGACGGCGCGCAGGCGCGACTGGTGGCGATCGGGATGACGCTGGGCACGATCGAGCACCTGATGGACACCGACCCGGTAGCGGCGCGCGAGCTTCTCTCGGAGGCGCGGCAGTCCTCGGCCCGGGCCTTGCAGGAGCTGCGCGACCTGGTCCGCGGCATTCACCCGCCGGTGCTCGCCGAGCGCGGGCTGGGCGACGCCGTCCGGGCGCTGGCGCTGGACAGCGCCTTGCCGACCGAGGTGTGCGTGAGCCTGCCGGACCGCCCGGCGGCGCCGGTGGAGGCGGCCGTCTACTTCAGCATCTGTGAGCTGCTGGCCAATGCGGCGAAGCACTCGGGCGCGGAGCAGGTCTGGGTGGACATCCTGTACCGGGCCGGGATGCTGCGGGTCACGGTGACGGACGATGGTGTGGGCGTGGCCGATCCGACGAGGGGTACCGGCCTGCGCGGGATCGAGCGCCGATTGGGTACCTTCGACGGTGTCCTCGCCATCGACAGCACGTCGGGCGGTCCGACCACCATCACCTTGGAGCTGCCGTGCGAGTTGTCCTCGCCGAGGACCTCTACCTCCTTCGAGAAGGCCTGATCCGACTGCTGGAAGCACACGGCTTCACGATCGCGGCGGCGGTCGAGACCGGTCCGGACCTGCTGGACGCCTTGCTGACGCACCGTCCGGACGTCGCGGTGGTGGACGTGCGGCTGCCGCCGACGCTCACCGACGAGGGGCTGCAGGCCGCGCTCCAGGCACGACGGGAGATCCCGGGCCTGCCGGTCCTGGTGCTGTCGCAGCACGTGCAGCAGTTGTACGCGCGGGAGCTGCTGGCGGACGGGACGGGCGGGGTCGGCTACCTGCTGAAGGACCGGGTGTTCAACGCCGAGCAGTTCATCGACGCGGTCCGCCGGGTGGCCGCCGGCGGGACGGCGATGGACCCGGACGTGATCGCCAAGCTGATGCAGAGCACCGCACGCCGCCCGGGTCCGCTCCAGCGGCTGTCGCCGCGCGAGCGGGAGGTGCTGGAACTGATGGCGGAGGGCTGCTCGAACTCGGCGATCGCGGCCCGGTTGGTGGTGAGCGACGGTGCGGTGGCCAAGCACATCGCCAACATCTTCACCAAGCTTGCACTGGCCCCTGCGGACGACGCGAACCGCCGGGTGCTGGCGGTGCTCGCCTACCTCAACGGCACGGTGGAGCGGGCCGGCTGACGGGTCGACCGGTCACGGCCGCGGGCCCGGGTGCGGGGCGGGCAGTGACACCCTGGGCTGCGGGAACGCTGATACAGGTGTACGAGTAAACTCCGGTGGGCCGAGCCCGGAGGTCGCTCAGCCGTCCGGTGCCCCGACAAGCGGGAACCGGCACGCCGGGGCAGCGTACGGCCGCAGCCGACATGCAGGGGTTGATAGACGTAATGGCACGCCCATCGCTCACCAAGGCCCATCGTGGCCTGCTCGGGCTGGTCGCGGCAGGAGCCTGCCTCATCTCGGGGATCGGCTTCGCGGGGTCGTACAACGCCGTGCGGGAGCTGGCCTCGGAGAAAGGATTCGGCGCCTTCTCCTACGCCTTCCCGATCGGCGTGGACGCGGGCATCGTCGTCCTGCTCGCGCTGGACCTGGTCCTGACCTGGCTGCGGATCCCGTTCCCACTGCTGCGGCAGACCGCCTGGCTGCTGACCGTCGCCACCATCGCGTTCAACGCGGCCGCCTCGTGGGGCGACCCGCTCGGGATGGGCATGCACGCGGTGATCCCGGTGCTCTTCGTGGTCGTCGTCGAGGCCTCCCGGCACGCCGTCGGCCGGATCGCCGCGATCACGGCCGACCGGCACATGGAGTCGGTCCGGGTGATGCGCTGGCTGCTCTCCCCGGTGCCGACCTTCCGGCTCTGGCGGCGGATGAAGCTCTGGGAGCTGCGCTCCTACGACGAGGTGGTCCGGCTGGAGCAGAACCGGCTGGTCTACCGGGCGCAGCTGCGCTTCCGGTACGGGCGTGGCTGGCGCCGCTCGGCGCCGATCCAGGCGCTGCTGCCGCTGAAGCTGGCCAAGTACGGGGTGCCGCTGGACCCGGCGGTGCTGGACCGGCTGGACGACGAGGCCCGCGAGGCCAAGGAGCTTCGGGCCGACCGGACGGCGGCCGCCGCGATTCCGCCGGCCGCCACCGCCGAGGCCGCGCTGCCGCAGCCGCAGTCACAGCTCCAGCCCTCGGCACAGCAGTCCCCGGTTCGGCAGGCTGCGCAGGCCCAGCAGCTCCAGCAGTCTCAGGTGGAACAGCCCCAGTCCCAGGCCCAGCAGCCCCAGCCCGAGGCCGGCGCGTCGGCCGTGGCGCCGGTGCCGGCCGAGGTGGCGGCGCCGATGCTCGCCAAGCTGGCCGCGGTGCGGCTGCGGGCGGCGCAGGAGCCGGCCGGCGCGGAGCAGCAGGCTCCGCCGCAGCCCCGGGAGGAGCTGAACGTCTGGACCGAGCGCCCGGTCCGTACCACCGGTCCGCAGGGCGACGGCTCGCCCGGCGGCCGGGTCCCCGGGCAGGCGTCGCCGTGGTTCAAGCCGCCGCGCCCGACCGGTCCGCAGCCGGACGGACCGTCGGCCGCGCAGCCCGCTCCGCAGCCGACGGGCCCGGCCGCCCAGCCGGTGGCCGCCCGGTCCGCGGCGCGGCCGGCCGCGCAGGCCGTCCTGCAGGAGCCCGAGCCGGCCCAGGACGGCGAGTACCAGCAGGAGGCGGAGTACTCCCAGGCCGCCGCGTACCAGCAAGCCGCCGAGTTCGCGCAGCAGGCGGGCAGCGCCCAGGAGCCGGCCGAGTCCGCCCACCAGGAGGACACGGCCGTGCGTCCGGTGTCGTCCCGGCTCGACCCGGAGCTCTGCTACGAGGCGCTGGTCCGCTACATCGACACCTTCGACCACCAGCCCGATCCGCAGCGCCTGGCCGACTGGCTGACCAAGGAGTACGGCGTGGCCGGCACCCGCCCGGACGGCTCGGTGCACCCGAAGGACGTCGCCGAGCTCTTCCCCGAGCTGCGCGACCGCTACGCCGCCGCCGGGAGGGACTGACCGACCGGCCGCGACCTGCCCGTCCATCGCTCGGTCGGCCATTGACGCCCGACCGCGGCGGGGTTACCTTCGCCTCAACAAACTGTTGAAGCGTCGGTCCGTCCGGACCGGCGAGGCGCGGAGGAGTGCGGATGTCGCAGGTCGAGCTGGACGGTACCGGGCCGGCGGGCGGAGCCTCGTTCTCCGGCGAGGCGCGCGCCGCCGTCGACGCGCTGCTCGCCCCGGTCGACGCCGACCTGGCCCGCCGCTACCCGGGCGACTCGGGCACCCGGCAGCCGGTGCACACCGTCTACGTCCCGGCCGACGCCTTCGGCGCCGACACCGTCCGCGACTGGGGCCGCCAGGCCCTGGAGGCCTTCGACACCCACGCCGGCACCACGGCCGAGCTGGCCCGCGCGCTCGGCGTGGCCGACGACGCGCTGCTCGCCGACGTGCACGCCCGGGTCCGGGCCAAGCTGGAGCGGGAGCCGGTCGAGGACCTGCGGATCGACTTCGAGGACGGCTACGGCCCGCGGCCCGACCCCGAGGAGGACGCGGCCGCCGTCCGGGCCGCCGAGCTGGTCGCCGCCGCGGTGGCGGACGGCAGCGCCCCGCCGTACATCGGCATCCGGATCAAGTGCATGGAGGCGGCCGTCCGGGACCGCGGCATCCGCACCCTGGAGCTGTTCCTCGCCACCCTGCTGGCCAACGGCGGCCTGCCCGAGGGCCTGGTGCTCACCCTGCCCAAGGTCACGTACGCCGAGCAGGTCACCGCGCTGGTCCGGCTGCTGGAGGACTTCGAGCGTTCGGCCGGTCTGCCGGCCGGCCGGATCGGCTTCGAGATCCAGATCGAGACCACCCAGGCGATCCTCGGCCCCGACGGCCGGGTCACCGTCTCCCGGATGATCGAGGCCGCCGAGGGCCGGGCGACCGGCCTGCACTACGGGACCTTCGACTACAGCGCCTCGTGCGGGGTCAGCGCCGCCTACCAGAGCATGGACCACCCGGTCGCCGACCACGCGAAGGCGGTCATGCAGGTGGCCGCCGCCGGGACGGGCGTCCGGCTCTCCGACGGCTCGACCAACGTCGTCCCGACCGGCTCCACCGAGCAGGTGCACGCCGCCTGGAAGCTCCACCACGACCTGGTCCGCCGCTCGCTGGCCCGCGCCTACTACCAGGGCTGGGACATGCACCCGGCGCACCTGCCGACCCGGTACGTCGCCGTCTACTCCTTCTACCGCGAGGGCCTGGAGGCCGCCGCCGCCCGGCTGGCCGCGTACGTCGCCAAGGCGGGCGGCGACGTGATGGACGAGCCGGCGACCGCCCGGGCGCTCAGCGGCTACGTGCTGCGCGGGCTGGACTGCGGAGCGGTCGACCTCGTCGAGGTCACCTCGCTGACCGGCCTGGACCGCGCACAGCTGGACGCGCTGGCCGGGCGCTGACCGAGGGTTAGGCTGGCGGGGCCGCCGGGGGCCACTCCGGAGGCCCCACCGGCCCCTGTGCCGCCCTCGTCCCCGGGAGAACCACCGCGCCATGTCCGCCACGCCGGAGCCGACCCCCAGGCAGTACCTCACCATCCGGCGCGCGGGCAGCCACGAGACCGAGATCAAGAAGTCCCGCTTCATCTGCCACCTCGCCCGGGTCACCGACGAGGACGAGGCGCAGGCGTTCATCGCGGGCATCCGCAAGCAGTACTGGGACGCCCGGCACAACTGCACCGCCTTCGTGGTCGGCGACGAGCAGCGGCGCGAGCGCTCCAGCGACGACGGGGAGCCCGGCGGCACCGCCGGGGTGCCCATGCTGGAGGTGCTGCGCCGGCGCGGGCTGACCGACACGGTGGCCGTGGTGACCAGGTACTTCGGCGGGATCAAGCTCGGCGCCGGCGGCCTGGTGCGGGCGTACGGGAACGCGGTGTCGGAGGCGGTGGACGCGGTCGGGCTGCTGGAGCGGCGGCCGGTGGCACTGCTCGCGGTGACGGCGGACCACACCCGGGCCGGGCGGGTGGAGAACGACCTGCGGGCGGCCGGGTACACGGTGAGCGACCTGGCGTACGAGGCCACCGGGGTGCGGATCGAGGTCGGGGTTCCGGAGCCGGACGTGGCCGCGTTCCACACCTGGCTGGCCGAGGCGACCGGCGGTACCGCGGTTGCGGTGGCGGCGGGGCGGACGTACGTCGAGGTGCCGGTCTGAGGCCGGTCCGCGCGCCGGGCCTCCGGGCAACCCGCGACCGCGGATCCGCACGCACGGGTTTCGGACAGACTTCCGGACAGTCCGGGTCCGGCCGGTTTCAGGGCCCGGCGGGCCTGCCTAGCCTGGGCGCACCGCCGACCAGGAGGCCGAGCCGAGATGCCCGTCGTCCAGACCGTCACGCTGCCCCCGGGCGCCAGTACCGGCTGGCACTACCATCCGGGCCGGGTCGACGTGGTGGTGCTCTCCGGGACTCTGACCCGGACGCTGCACGACGGCCGGGTCGAGGTCAGCCGTGCCGGGGACTCGCTGGTCGAGGAGGCGGGGCCGGTCCACGTCCACGTCGGCCGCAACCACGGGGGCGTCCCCGTGGTCCTGATCGCCGGCTACGACATCCCGGACGGCTGCCCGCTGGCGGTCCCGGTGGCGGCGCCGGAGTGGAGTCACAGCGGCGCCGGGCGTGACGACGGCTGAGCGCGGCCGCAGCAGATGACGGCCCGCGGCGGGGGGCGGCTTGAGCAGATTCACTCGAACGTATTGACGTGACCCGGAGTTGGAACTTCCACTCCGGGTTGTGGCGTTTCCTGGGCAAGGATCCGGCCGAACCGGACGAACCACGCATCGATGGAGGACGAGAGACCCCACCACCGCACCACGGAGGTATGCGCATGACCTCAGACCGCTCCCCGTCGCCGGCCCGTGCCGATCTGCCCGGCCCGAGAGGCCCCGCGACGCCCTACCGGATGACCGTCACCACCGCTCTCCCGCACGCCGACGCCGTCGCCCTGGCCGACCAGCGCCTCGGCGACTGGCTGAAACAGGAGGGCTGCGACGAGCCCCAGCGGGTGCTCCGCGAGCCCCCCGGCCACGATCCCGGCAGGCCCGCCCCCGGGCCCGACCTCGCGGCCGATCGCCCCACGGCCCCCACCGAGCGCCTGCGGCTGGGCGGCCGGGTCCTGCTCGACCGCGACGGCGGCCTGCTCCGCGGCGGCCCCGGCACCGGCCGCTACGACCGCCGCCGGCTGCGCACCCCGGCCCCGCACGGCACCCACCAGCTCACCCTGACGATAGCGACCGGGGTCGAGGGCCCCACCTGGGTCCGGCTGGAGGCCGAGACGCACACCACCCGCAGCGGCGTGCGGACGCCCTGCCGGGTGCCGGTGCCCGAGCTGGCCCGCACCCTGCTGCCGCTGCTCGACGCCGCCGACGGCCCCGCAGCCGTCCAGCTCGCGCCGCGGGTGCTGGCCGCCGGCGACGTCGACGCTCTCATCGACGAGCTCTGCGACCCGGAGCGCCGGCTGCCCACCGTGGTGGCCAGCGTGCCGGCCGACCGCGGGCTCGACGCATGGGTCGCCGAGGTCGTCCGCCCGCTCTGCGGACAGCTGCCCGGCCTCGCCACCGCCTACGTGCTGGACCCGGGCGCCCGCACGGAGTTCAACGTCGCGCTGGAGTACCACACCGTGTACGGCGGGGCGGTGCGCACCTACCTGCCCGAGGTCGACCCGGCCTCCCGGCACGACGGAGCCCGCCACCCCGTGCTGGCCCGCCGCCGGATCGAGGAGGACCTCCGCCGGGCGGCCGGCCTGCTGGCCCGCGAGCCCCGCCGGCTCGCCGCCGAACAGCCGCTGCCCCTGCCGCTGGCCGCCGTCCCCGTGCTGCGGGTCCCCCCGCCCGCACCCCGCGCGGGCACCGGTCCGGACGACGCCGCGGCCCTCGCCCACGAGGAGCAGCTGGACCGGGCCGAGCAGCAGGCCAGGGCCGACGAGCTGGAGCGGGCCCGGCACAGCCTGCGCCGGGAGCGCCGCCGCGGCGCCGCCCAGGTGCGCGCCCTGGCCGGCCGCCTCTGCGCCGGCCCCGGCGGCACGGCCGCACCCGGCCGGACCGGTCGCCGCTCCGGCGCGCCCGGTGCAGCCGGCACGCCCGGCACCTTCACCGAACTGATGGCCAGGCTGGGCGAGTTCCCGCTGCTCACCTTCACGGGGGACCAGAAGGCCGCGCTCGCCCTGGACGAGCTGCAGTGCTCCGGAGCCGGCTGGGCCCGGCTCACCTGGGACGGCCTGACGGCCCTTCAGGAGTACGCCGAGGCGGCCGTGCGCGGCGAGGCCGGCGGCGACTTCAAGCAGTGGTGCGAGCGGACCCCGGCCGGCTGCCACCGCTTCCCGCCCCGCAAGGCGGTGCGCGGGGAGTCCCGGACGGTCTTCAGCCACACCAAGTGGAAGCGCGAGCGGATGCTGCCGGTGCCGGAGTGTGTGGACGCCTCCCGGCGCGCGTTCATGGGCGCGCACCTGCGGATCGGCGGCGGGCGCACGGCACCGAGGCTGCACTACCTCGACGACTGCTCCGGCAGTGGCCGGATCTACGTCGGCTACATCGGCCTGCACCTGACCAACACCCGGACCAACTGAGAGGCTTGGCTGACCGGTGCGCCCGTTCGGTGGACAATGGCCGGCAGGGGTGGGCCGCGGGGTCGCCGGCCGGCCCGGGCAGGCGCCGGACGAGTATGGGGGAACGACCACCGATGCAGTACTCAGCAGACGGCCACTCCGACGGCACGGTCATGGCCCCCCAACCCGGCTTCCTGGCCTCGGTCTTCCGGGACCTCGGCGTGGACGTGCCCGACGGGCCCGACGGACCGGACGGTCCGCCGGGCCCGCCGACACAGGCCGGGCCGCCCGACGGCGCCTCGGCCGGCCCACCGGATGACGCGTCGTCGGCCTCCCCGTCCGGCGCCGGCGGGGACGAGGCCGTCGCCGCGCACGCCCGGGCCGCCGCGCTGACGCACCACCGCACGGTCACCGTCCAGGCCGAGCACAAGCGGCTGGCCGACCTGCTGCGCCGGGCCGCGCTGCCCGTCTCGGCCATGGACTTCGAGAGCCAGCTGCGCCAGTACGAGCCGCGGCCCTACCCGGCCGACGGCCCGGCACCGGCAGCCGCGGAGGCCGAGCCGCGCTGGGAGGACTACGCGCCCGCCGAGCCACCCACCGCCGACCCCGACGAGAGCCGGTCCCGGCGCCTGCTGGACTCCGGCTACCAGCGCGAGCTGGCCCGGGCCCGGCTCACCCACCAGCGTGCCCTGCGGGAGTGGCGCACCCGGCAGGCCGAGGCCGGCAGCCCGGCCGCGGACGAGTCCAGGCGGGCCCACGAGCAGGCCGAGCAGGCTCGGGCGCGCGCGGTGCGGGAGTACAACGACAGCCTGGAGGAGTGCCGCCGGGCCTACCGGCTCGCCGAGCCGGCCGCCGTCGAGTCGCTGCTGGAGCGTGCCCTGGCCGCCGCCGAGACGGCCACCCAGGACCTGCCGGCCCCCTGCCGGGCGGTGTTCCGCCCGCTCACCCGCACCGCCGTCCTCGACCTCGACCTGCCCGCGCTCGACCTGGTGCCCTCGCTGACTGGCTACCGGCTGGGCACGGACGGCGAGATCCTCCCGGTGCCGCGCCCGCCCGCCGACCGGGCCACCGACTACCTGCGGCTGGTCGCCCGGCTGGCGCTGCGCGCCCTCCAGGCCGCCGACGCCGTCGACACCGACGAGATACTGGCCGGCGTCGTGCTCAACGGCTGGCTGCGCGAGCCCGGCGGCGCGGAGCCGCTCTGCCTGGTGAGCGTGGACGCCGACCGCGACGCCCTGGCCCGCACCAGGCTGCTGCCGCCGGCCGCCTCCTACGAGGAGCACGACGGCGAGGGCGTCTACGCCGACGCGGAACAGGACGAGGCGCTGGTGCGGCTGCGCCAGCTCGGCGCCGCCGTCACCCCCGGCCCGTACGCCCGGGCCGGCGTCGAACCGGCCGCCGTCGCGGGGCTCGCCGTGCCGTCCGCGTCGGACCTCTCGGCGAACGAGTTCGCCCAGCTGGTCCGCGAACTGCTCACCCGGGGCGGGCTGGCGCAGTGGAGCGTAAGGTTGCGCGGACCGGCCGGGCTGGTCGCCACCGGCGAGGGGCCGGCCGGCAGCGCGCTGCCCGGGCGCTGGGTGGTCTGGGCCTCCCGCGGCGCCCAGCCGGTGGGGGAGGAGGAGATCAGGACGCTGGCGGAGGCGGTCCGGGAGGAGTCCGCCGAACGCGGCCTGCGGCTGACCACCGGGCGGTTCACCGACGAGGCGCTCGACCTGACCGCCGAGGACGGCCACCAGCACATCCATCTGGTCGACGGCGACGGTGTCCGCGAACTGACGCGCACCCACCTCGGACTCCCGCTCGCCGCCGGCCACTGAGGCGCAGGTCACCGAGGCGCGGCCACCGAACCGGAGGCCGCGGACCCGGAGGCCGCGGACCCCGAGGCCACAGCCCCGGACGCCACCGAACCGGAGGCCCCTGAGCCGTCGGCTGCCGGATCGTGGGCGGGAGAGGAACCGGCGGGGGACTGCGGAGGAACCGGCGCAGGAGCAGGGGCGAAACCGGCGCAGGAGCAGGGCAGAACGCCGCTCACCCTGACGGCCCGCCCGGCGGGCGGCTGCCCGGGCGGCGCGTGAGGCTGGTGGGCGCGGGTGCCGGTCTGCCGGAGCCCGGCCGGGTGGTGGCGCTGTACGGTGGCCGCCGGCACAGCCGTCCGGCACCGGTCGGCGGTCGGCCCGGCGGCGGGCAGGATGGGGGAGGCAGGGTGGGCAGGGTGCCCGGTACGGGGGAGATGCGGTGACCGCGATCCTGGTCGCCGCCGGGGCGTTCCTGATGACGCTGATCGGCGGCTACGTCGCCCAGCGCACCGGCGACCGCCGCCATCTGGTGCTCGGCTTCGCGGCCGGGCTGATGCTCGGTGTGGTCGCCTTCGACCTGCTGCCGGAGGCACTGCACCAGGCGCCCGAGGAGGTCCACGGCGTGCCGCAGGCCCTGCTGATGTTCGCGGCGGGCTTCCTGGCCATTCACGTCGTCGAGCGGGCGGTGGCCATCCACCGCGGCCACGAGGGCGAGTACGCCGAACACACCCACGGCCACCAGCCCGCCCACGGGCACGCGCACGGCCGCATGTCCGGCGGCAACGGGGCGCCGGGCATCGGGCTGACCGCGGCGCTGGCCCTGGTCGGCCACAGCGTGATGGACGGCTTCGCGATCGGCGCCGCCTTCCAGGCCGGTACCACCGTCGGGACGGTGGTCGCCATCGCCGTGGTCGCGCACGACTTCGCCGACGGCTTCAACACGTACACGATCACGCGGCTGTACGGGAACGACCGGCGGCGGGCGCTGACCCTGCTGGCGGCGGACGCGCTCGCACCGGTGACCGGCGCCGCGATCACCCTGCTGTTCACCATCCCCGAGCGGCTGCTCGGCCTCTACCTCGGGTTCTTCGCCGGCTTCCTGCTCTACCTGGCGACCTCCGACATCCTCCCCGAAGCGCACAGCCCGCACCCCTCGCGCACCACGCTGCTCTGCACGCTGGCCGGGGTGGGCTTCATGTGGCTGGTGATCGGCTTCGCGAGCTGACCGGCCGTGCGGCCGGCAGCGCGTTCACCCGCCGAGCGCGGCCCACCGGGCGCGGATCGCGGTCAGCGCCGCGGTGATCGCCGGGCGCCGGGAGGCCTGGGTGCGCCAGAGCGCGAACACCCGGCGGGAGGGTTCCGGCACGACCGGCCGGGCGACCACCTCCGGCGGGAGCGCCTTGCGGCCCAGCCGCGGTACCAGGCCGACGCCCAGCCCGGCCGCGATCAGCGCGATCTGCGTCTCGAACTCGCCGACCTGGTAGCACACCTCTGGCTCCTCACCGGCCTCCCGCAGCGTCCTCACCAGCCAGTCGTGGCAGATGTTGCCGGGCGGCACGCTGATCCAGCGCAGTCCGCTCAGCCGCCCCACCGGCACCACGGCCAGTGCGGCCAGCGGGTGGGCGGCCGGCAGCAGCAGGTCCACCGGGTCCGTGCCGAGGTCCAGCCGGGAGAGGCCCTCCTGCACCGGCAGCGGTACGGTCGGCCAGTCCTGGACGAGCGCGAGGTCCACCTCGCCCCGGGCCACCAGCTCGGCCGCCGGGTACGGGTCGCTCTCCAGCAGCCGGACGTCCAGTTCGGGGCAGCGCTCGCGCAGGTCGGCGAGCGCACCCGGCATCAGGCCCCGGGCGCCGGTGGCGAAGGCGGCCACCAGCAGCCGTCCGACCGCCTGGCCGCGCTGCTCCTCCAGCCGCACCTCGGCCTGCTCCACCAGCCCCAGCACCGCCTGCGCGGTGGCGGCCAGCTCGCGCGCGGCGTCGGTCAGCACCACGCCCCGGCCCTGACGCTCCAGCAGCACCGTGCGGGTCTCGCGCTCCAGCTTGGCGATCTGCTGCGAGACCGCCGACGGGGTGAACCCGAGCGAGGCCGCCGCCCCGCCGACCGAACCGTGTACGGCCACCGCGTGCAGCGCCCGCAGGCGTCCCAGATCCATCATGCAGCAATGCTAAAGCGTGGGGTTCAGTATTCATCGCTGGCGCTACACGGTTGCCGGGGGCCATCCTCGGTGCATGACCGCAACACCGGCCGCCACCGGCGGCAGCATGAGACCGCGTCACATCGCCCTGGCCGTCCTGGTCGCCGCCGTCTGGGGCCTCAACTTCGTGCTCATCCACGTCGGCCTGGAGAACTTCCCGCCGCTGCTCTTCTGCGCGCTGCGCTTCGCGGTGGTCGCCGTCCCGGCGGTCTTCTTCGTCGGGCCGCCCCGGGTGGCCTGGCGGTGGGTGCTCGCGGTCGGATGCGTGCTCGGGGTGGTCAAGTTCGGGCTGCTCTTCCTCGGCATGCACGCCGGGATGCCGGCCGGGCTCTCCTCGCTGGTCCTCCAGAGCCAGGCGGTCTTCACCGCGCTGTTCGCCGCCGTCCTGCTGGGCGAACGGCCCGGCGGCCAGCGGCTGGCCGGCCTCGCGATCGCCTTCGCCGGCATCGGGCTGAGCGCCGTCGACCACGGCCTCGGCGGTCCGGCCGGCGCGTTCGCCCTGGTCATCCTCGCCGCCCTGGCCTGGGGGCTCTCCAACGTGCTGACCCGCAGGGCCGCCCCGCCGGACGCGCTGCGCTGGATGGTCTGGGTCAGCGCCGTCCCGCCGCTGCCGCTGCTCGGGCTCTCCCTGATCGTCGAGGGGCCGGCCGCCGACCTGGAGGCGCTGCGCGAGATCACCCCGGCGGGTGTCGGCGCGATCGGCTACGTCGGGCTGGTCTCCACCCTGTTCGGATTCGTCGCCTGGAGCTTCCTGCTGCGCAGCTACGACGCCACCGCCGTGGCGCCCTACTCCCTGCTGGTGCCGGTGTTCGGGATGTCCTCGGCCTGGCTGCTGCTCGGGGAGGAGGTCAGCCCGCCGGCCGCCTGCGCAGCGCTGCTGGTGATCGCCGGGATCGGGATCACCGCGCTGCGGCCGGGGGCGCTGCCCGCCGCGGCGGCGTGGCGGCCGCGTACGCGGCCTCGGCGGAGCGCAGTGCGCGCAGCAGCGCGTCCTGCTCGGCGGGGCTGACCGGGCCGAAGTACTCCTGCGCCACCTCGTGCCGGACCAGTCCGATGCGCTCCACCGCCGAGTGGCCGGCCGCGGTCAGCACGATCCGCACCGCGCGCCGGTCGGCCGGGTCCGGGGTCCGCTCGACCAGGCCCGCGTCCTCCAGGGCGTCGACCACGGTGGTGGCCGAGCGCGGGGCGATGTGCAGCCGGTCCGCGAGGTCGCTCAGCCGCATCGCCCGGTCCGGCAGCTCGCAGCCGGGGGCGTGCGAGAGGGTACGCAGGGCGCGGCCCTGGCCGGGGGTGATGCCGTAGGGCTCCAGCCGCTCGCTGGTGCGGCGCCGGATCCGCTTGATCGCCCGGGTCATCGCGTCGGCGAGTTCGGCGGCGGTGTCCTGGGGGGCACTCTCCCGGTCGGCGCTCTCCGGGCCGGCGCTCTCCGGGCCGGCGGTCTCCGGGTGGGCGGCCGCGTCGGGGGCCGGGGAGGAGCCTGCCGCGTCGTCGGTCGGCGTGGTGGTCATGGGCGGCTCTCCTCGGCAGGTGTCCGACCAAGGGTATCGGCCGGTCCGGGCCGTGGAGTGCGGTGCGGACCGGCCACCGGACGGGCCGTGGAAGCGGGCGCGGGGGCGGGCGCGGAACCGGACCCGGACGGTGCTGGAAAAAATGTTGAGTAAAGCTCAGTATCTGGGTTAACGTAGCCGCAAGTGAGGGCACCCTAAGTGCCCTCCGTCGATTCCTGGAGGGCCCGTGCCCCGTTCCGAAGCCCGCGTCGCCACCGACCGCCCCGCCCGCTACGCCAAGCAGCTCGCCGCCCACATGGGCCGCAAGATCGAAGCCCGCTGGTCCGACGAGACCGGCTGCGGCACCCTCACCTTCGGTGCCGGCACCGCCACCCTGGAGGCCGCGCCCGACGCCCTGCTGCTAGCCGTCGAGGGCGAGACCGAGAACCTGCCCGGCCTGGAGGACGTCGTCGGCCGCCACCTCGTCCGCTTCGGCGCCCGCGACGAACTGGTCGTCGAATGGCGTCGCGACAACGGCGACGCCGGCCTCGTCCACCGCAACGACGAGCCCGCCGAAGCCTAGCCCCTGCGCGGCGGCAGCCACCGGGCGAGCGCCCAGAGCACCAGCCCGGCCAGGCACCAGCCGGCCACCACGTCCAGCAGCCAGTGGTAGTCGCTCCACACCAGCCCGAGGCCGACCCCGACCGCCAGCAGTGCGGCCGCCGCGTACAGCCGGCGGCGGGCCGCGGCACCCACCGTACGGGCGAGCAGCAGCGCGGCCACGCCGTACGAGAAGGTCGCGGTCGCCGTGTGCCCGGACGGGTACCAGCCCCACTGGTCCGGCGCGAGCGGCACCCCGAACGGGCCCGGCCGGGCGAACCAGGCCTTCGCCGGCACCACCAGCAGAGGGATCAGCCCGGCCGTCAGCACCGCCACCACCACCGGCAGCCACCAGCGCGGCGCCCCGGCCCGGCGGGCCCGCCAGCCGGCCAGTGCCCCGCCGGCCAGCAGCACCGGGATCGCCGGCACCGAACTGCCCAGGTCCGAGAGCGCCTTGCCGAGGTGGTTGAGCAGGGTGCTGTGCAGCTCGTGGCGGGTCTCCCGGACGGCGTGCCGGGCCCAGCGGTCCAGCCCCAGCAGCGGCCCGTCCACAGCCACCTGCCAGGACACCAGCACCAGCACCACGCCCAGCAGGACCGGCAGCGCGGCCGAGGCGCCGAACCGGCCGAGAACGCGAAGTGGCCGCCCCGGAGCAGGGGGGAGAGCTCCGGGGCGGCTCTGATGATCGCCGTTCCGCGCGCCCCGGGGGGTGTGGGTCGGACGGTCGGTCGATCGGCCTTCGGTGTGCACCGGCCCTTGCGGGACGGCCTGGTTGTCCTCACGGCCGACACGCGGACCCGCCGCTGGGGGCGGTGCCGCGGACGGGTCCGCCAATGGCTGAGGCTCGCTGTCCATCTGTCATGACACTACGTCAACGGCTGTGCCGCTCCGAGTGGCTTCAGCGATTCCGCACAGCATCTTCACCCCGGCCGGGCCACCGTTCGGACACCCCCGCACACCAGGCCGAACCGGGCCGAACCGGGCCGCGACAGCCGAACGGCCCGTGGGGATGAGAGTCCCCACGGGCCGTTCAGCGCTGTCCGGACATCCCTCCGGCGGGTCTGGGTCGCCCCGTGGGACGGCCGGTGTCGCCCTGCGGGCGCCGCCGGCTCAGGCGGTGGTGACGCCCTGGAGCGAGAAGGCACCCTCGAGGATGTCCAGGCCCTCGTTCAGCAGGTGCTCCGGCATGACCAGCGGCGGCAGGAAGCGCAGCACGTTGCCGTAGGTACCGGCGGTCAGCACCACCAGGCCCTCGGCGTGGCAGGCCTTGGCGATGGCCGCGGTGGCCTCCGCGTTCGCCTCCTTGGTGCCCGGCTTCACCAGCTCGATCGCGATCATCGCGCCGCGGCCGCGGACGTCGCCGATGATGTCGAACTTCTCCTGCATCGCCCGCAGGCGGTCCAGCATGATCTCGCCGATCCGCTGCGCCTTGCCGTTGAGGTCCAGCTCCTTCATGGTCTCGATGGAGCCCAGCGCGGCGGCACATGCCACCGGGTTGCCACCGTAGGTACCGCCCAGGCCACCGGCGTGCGCGGCGTCCATGATCTCGGCGCGACCGGTCACCGCGGCCAGCGGCAGACCGCCGGCGATGCCCTTGGCGGTCGTGATCAGGTCCGGGACGATGCCCTCGTCGTCACAGGCGAACCACTGGCCGGTCCGGCAGAAGCCGGTCTGGATCTCGTCCGCGACGAACACGATGCCGTTGGCCTTCGCGAACTCCACGATCGCCGGCATGAAGCCCTTGGCCGGCTCGATGAAGCCGCCCTCGCCCTGGATCGGCTCGATGATGATCGCGGCGACGTTGTCGGCGCCGATCTGCTTGGTGATGATCTCGATCGCCTGGGCGGCGGCCTCGGCGGCGCAGTTCTCCGCACCGGTCAGCCAGCGGTACGGGTAGGCCACAGGCACCCGGTAGATCTCCGGGGCGAACGGACCGAAGCCCTGCTTGTACGGCATGTTCTTCGCCGTCAGGCCCATGGTGAGGTTGGTGCGGCCGTGGTAACCGTGGTCGAACACCACGACGGCGGTGCGCTTGGTGTAGGCGCGGGCGATCTTCACCGCGTTCTCGACCGCCTCGGCGCCCGAGTTGAACAGCGCGGTGCGCTTGTCGTGGTCACCCGGGGTCAGCTCGTTGAGCTGCTCGGCCACGGCCACGTAACCCTCGTACGGGGTCACCATGAAACAGGTGTGGGTGAAGGCGGCCAGCTGCTCGGTCGCCTTGGCCACCACGGCCTCGGCGCTGTTGCCGACATTGGTCACGGCGATGCCGGAGCCGAAGTCGATCAGCGAGTTGCCGTCCACGTCCTCCAGCACGCCACCGTTGGCGCGGGACACGTACACCGGCAGCGTGGTGCCGACGCCGGCCGCCACCGCACCCAGCTTGCGGGCCTGCAGCTCCTGCGACTTCGGACCGGGGATCGCGGTGACCAGGCGGCGCTCCTGCGGGAGCGGCGTTGCGGCGCTCATGGGTTTCTCCAGACTTCTCGGCTCGGTGCTTCGCAGGCTACGGCCGCCCTCCCCGGCCAGGCATGCGCCACTCGGTAGCACTGGGCCGTCCGACTTGTCCGGGGCGGCCAGCGCGGGTGGTGCGACTACCCGCAGGCTTCGCTCCACTACATTGAGCGCGGGCGTGTCGCCGGTACGGCGGCATGGGTATGGCGGCACCGACGACGGTCGGGCCGGGCGGGCGAGGGAGCGGGGCCGTACATGGAACTGGACGGGGCGCAGGGCCACGGCGAGCGGACCACCACCAGACCCCCCACACCCCTGCCCCATCCCCGACCCGCCTTCGACCTCCGCACCTGGGTCGCCGCCCCCCGCCCCGAAGCCCCCCCGGGCATCTACCGCCAGGGCTACCAGCAGGTCGACCCCGAGCAGGCCGAAGAGGCGAAGGTGCCCACCGGGCCATTGCTGCTGCGCGCTGCCTTGAACGTGGTTGCAACCATTGCCACGTACTACATCGGCACCGTTGTGTTGATGTATGCGGCGGGGTTCCTGCTTCGTTGGTTCGATGGAACGTCTCCCGAACAGTTCGATGTCGTGCAGGTCCTGATCAACCTGGTCACCATCAGCTGCGCGGCGGCTGTTTTCTGGCGGACCGGCCGGTGGCGGGAGGTGGCCCGCCGATTCCTCACCCGCTCGGGCTGGCGGCAGAACATCGCTCCCGTGCTCGCACGAGCCATCACCCATGAAGGGCCGGGACCTGTCAAGCCGATGTCGCCGCCGGAGGCGGGACCGGTTGCGGACCCGTGGCTTGCCCAACGTATTGGTGGGGGCGAGGCGGCGGCAGGCAGACTCGACCGGGAACCGGTCGGGGACGTGGACTATGTGCGGATCCAGCGGGCGTGGGAGTCGGCCCAGGCCGACCGCGTGTTCGTGCCGGCGTTTGTGGAGCAGGTGATGGCCCGCGGCGCGGCAGCATTCAGCCATCCGTCGGGGAGTCGGGATCTGCACGGGCGGGCCGCGCATCACGATCTGCTGGTACAGCAGGTGCGGCTCGGGACGACGCAGGATGTTCCGAAGAACTCGCAGATCTACCGGACGACGGGGTTTGCACTCGATCCGACCCTGCTTGGCACCTCACTGCTGGCAGTCGGCCCGGCGGGCACCGGCAAGACGGCACGACTGGCCCGGCCCGCCGCCGAGGCGCTCTGTCTTCAGGCGCTGGCAGGGACGGCGTGTGCGGTGGCGATCGGGGCTGCGGACGCCGATCTCGGCCCAGACGCCTGGTACGACGTGGTGATCGCGCCGGGAGAGCCGGGTTCCGCCTACGGGCTGGACCTCTACGGCGCCACGCAGGACCCGGACGAGGCTGCCGCTCGGTTGGCGGACGCACTGCTGCCGGACGAGCTGACCGCACGTGCGGAGAGCGCCCGCATGGCGCTCCAGCAGGTGGTGGGTCCGTTCCACGCCGCCTACGGCCGCTACCCCGGTGTGCGAGAGCTGCGGGGGCTGCTCTCGGGTGAGGCGGGCGTGACGGACGCATTGGTGAAGGCCCTGCGGGTGGCGGGCCGACTGGAGACGTACGAGCGGGACCTTGAGCACCGTGACCTGCAACGGGGCAGGGCGGACGACCCGGGCGCACTGCTGGCGGACCGGCTGGCACTGCTGGACAGGCCGGCTTTCGAGGGAGCGTTCATGACGGACGGCTCCGGTCGGCCGCCGTTCGCGATGCGTGCCCTTGATCACCCGCTGCGGGTACGGGTGAAGCTTCCAGAGCGCAGTCACCCGGAGGCGGCGCGCATTCTGTCCCGACTGGTGGTGGGGCAGTTCGTTCTGGCGGCCGTTGTCCGTGAGGATCGTTCGCTCTTCGCCGGTCTCGTGGTGGACGACGCGTCGGCAGCACTCGATGCGAGTACGGTGCGGGGCCTGCAGCGGATGCGCGGCGCAAACGCCGGCGCGGTTCTGCTGCTGCGCACACTCATGGACCTGCCGGAGGCGCTTAGGACCCCGCTGTTCGGTGCCGTCGGGTGCCGAATGGTCTTCCCCGGCATCGCGCCCTGGGACGGAAAGTTCTTCTCCGAAGCCTGGGGCACTCACGTGATACACGAGAAGGTCGTCACCCATGTCCCGCAGACGGAGGGCGGCGCCCTCCGGCGGGCCGGGCGGTTGGGGCGGAAGGCATTGTCGGGGACGACCGCGCAGACCGAATCGGTGACCACCCGGGACGTGGAGCGGTTGCGCTGGTCGCCGTCGGATCTGGCGCACGCGTTGCCGGCGGGGCATGCCGTGGTGTCGTTGACGGCGGTGTCGGGTGAGCAGGTGCCGCCGCTGCTGGTGGATCTGCGGGGCTGAAGCTCGCCTTCGAGGTGGATTCGGCAGTGCCGGTTGTCCGGGGCGTCCATAATGAGAGGAGAGACTCCCCCCTCGACCCCCACCCCGAACCAGAAGCCACTGAAGCCCCAGCTCCTCTGCCCTCTCCTCGCCCGGCCGCAACGGCGCGGTCAGGTCGTTCCCTCGAAGGTGCCATGCCTCCCACACTCGCCTCCGTCGTCCGCAACACCTCGCTCCATCTGACGGTCCTCGCCGGTGCGGACCATCTGGAGCGGCCGGTCCGCTGGGTGCACACCAGCGAGCTGGACGACCCGACGCCGTTCCTCGAGGGCGGTGAGCTGCTGCTCACCACCGGTATCAAGCTGGGCCGTACCGCCGCCCAGCTGCAGGCGTACGTGCACCGGCTGGCCGACGCGGGCGTGGTGGGGCTGGGTCTGGGTGTCGGGCTGTCGCACACGGAGGTGCCGCAGCCGCTGGTGGACGCGGCGGCGCAGCGCGGGCTGCCGCTGTTGCGGGTGCCGGAGCCGACGCCGTTCATCGCCATCAGCAAGGTGGTGTCGGCGGCGCTGGCGGCCGAGCAGTACGAGGCGGTGACGACCAGTTTCGAGGCGCAGGAGGAGCTGACCCGGGCGGCGCTGGGCAAGGACGGCACCACGGCGGTGGTGCGCCGGCTGGCGGCGCGGCTGGGTGGTTGGGCGGCGCTGTACGACGGGTCGGGTGCGCTGTCGGTGGTGGCGCCGGACTGGGCGGCCCGCCGGGCCGGCCGGCTGGCGGCCGAGGTGGACCGGCTGCGCCGGCGCCCGGCGCCGTCGAGTGCGGCGCTGCAGGGGCGTTCGCCGGGGATAGACACGGCGGACGAGGACTACGTGGTGGTCCAGTCGCTGGGGGCGGACCGGCGGGCCCGGGGCTTCCTGGCGGTGGGGACCGAGGACCGGATCACCCCGACCGAGCGGTACGTGCTGAATGCGGCGGTGGCGCTGCTGACCCTCACCCTGGAGCGCTCGCGCGAGCTGCGGCAGGCGGAGGAGCGGATGGGCGCGGCGCTGCTGCGGATGGTGCTGGCGGGCGAGGTGGCGACGGCCCGGCAGGTGGCGGCTGGGCTGTTCGGCGGTCTGCCGGAGGGGACGGTCCGGGTCATGGTGGCGGGCGCCGGGCAGGGCGTGGACGCCGCGGAGGCGCTGGGCGAGCTGGGGGACCGGGCCGAGCAGGCGGGTGCCCGGGTGGGCGAGAAGCTGCTGGTGGCGCGGGAGGACGGTGCGCACGGGGCGCGGCTGATGGTGCTGGCGCTGGACAACGGTTCGGTACACCGGGCCTGTCTCGGTGTGGTGGAGGAGCACGAGGGGCTGTCGCTGGGCGTCTCGGCGCCGGCCGCACTGGAGGAGGCGGGGACGGCGCACGCGCAGGCCGAGCGGGCGCTGGCGGTGGCGCTGCGTGGTGGCCGCCGGTCGGTGGACCACGAGGAGGTGGGCGCGGGTTCGCTGCTGCCGTTGCTCGGGGAGGACGCGGTGACGGCGTTCGCTGAGGGGCTGCTGCGTCCGCTGCGGGAGCACGACCGTACGGCGCGTGGTGACCTGGTGGCCTCGCTGCGGGCCTGGCTCTCCAGACACGGGCAGTGGGACGCGGCCGCCGCCGATCTCGGCGTTCACCGGCACACCCTGCGGTACCGGATGCGGCGGGTCGAGGAGTTGCTGGGCCGCTCGCTGGACGACACGGACGTGCGGATGGAGCTCTGGCTGGCGCTCCGATCCGGCGAGGAGTAACACCGGCTCCGGCCCGAGCCCCCCGCCCGGCCGGCCCCGGTCCCACGGACCCCGGCCCGTCCAGCCCCGGCCCCGGCCCTGCGGGACCCGTCCGGCTGGACGCTGTGGAGTGCGCGCGGAGGCGAACGCTACTCCGTGGCCAATCCGGGTCGGCGTGCCGCCGCCCTACCCTCGGTTTCAGGCTCCACGTCCGTGGGGCCGTGAGGACGACGAGGAGAGGGCCGGTACCACGGTGACCACCACGTACGAATTCTGGCTGGCCGGCCGCCGGGCGAGCGGCGACGCCGACTTCGAGGTGCACAACAGCTGGGACGGCCGCCTGGTCGGCAAGGTCAGCGTGCCGACCGAGGCCCAGGTCGAGGAGGCGCTGGACGCCGCCGTCGCCGCGCTTCCGGTGTTCGCCGCGACCCCCGCGTACGTGCGTGCCGCCGCGCTGGACCACGTGGCCAAGCGCCTGGCCGAGCGCACCGAGGAGATCGCCCGGCTGATCACTGCCGAGAACGGCAAGCCGATCAAGTGGGCCCGCGGTGAGGTCGGCCGTGCCGTCTCCGTCTTCCGCTGGGCGGCCGAGGAGGCCCGCCGGACCAACGGCGAGACCATGCGGCTGGACACCGACCCGGGCGGCGTGGGCCGTTTCGCGGTGGTGCGCAAGTTCCCGCGCGGCGTGGTGCTGGGCATCGCGCCGTTCAACTTCCCGCTGAACCTGGTCGCCCACAAGGTCGCCCCGGCGATCGCGGTCGGCGCCCCGATCATCCTCAAGCCGGCTCCGGCCACCCCGCTCTCGGCGATGGTGCTGGGCGAGATCCTGGCCGAGACGGACCTGCCGGCCGGCTCCTGGAGCGTTCTGCCGGTGCCGAACGACCGGATGCCCGCCCTGGTGCAGGACCCGCGTCTGCCGGTGATCTCCTTCACCGGCTCGGACAAGGTCGGCTACCAGATCATGGACTCGGTGCCGCGCAAGCACACCACCCTGGAGCTGGGCGGGAACGCCGCCGCCGTGGTGCTCGCCGACTGGTCCTCCGAGGCCGACCTGGACTGGGCCGCCACCCGGATCGCGATGTTTGCCAACTACCAGGGCGGCCAGTCCTGCATCTCGGTGCAGCGCGTGATCGCCGACGCGTCCGTGTACGACGCGCTGGTGGAGAAGGTCGTGGCCAAGGTCCGGGCCCAGGTCACCGGTGACCCCAACGAGGACGCGACCGATGTCGGCCCGCTGGTCGACGAGAACGCCGCCAAGCGGGTGGAGTCCTGGGTGGACGACGCCGTCGCCAAGGGCGCCAAGGTGCTCACCGGCGGTACCCGCGAGGGTGCGACCTACGCCCCGACCGTGCTGGCCGACCTGCCGGCCGACGCGATCCTGGCCAAGGCCGAGGTGTTCGGCCCGGTTCTGTCGCTGCACAAGGTGGACGGCACCGACGAGGCCTTCGCCGCCGTCAACGACTCGGCTTTCGGCCTGCAGGCGGGCGTCTTCACCCGTGACCTGCAGACCGCCTTCCGCGCCCAGCGGGAGCTGGAGGTCGGCGGCGTGATCATCGGTGACGCCCCGTCCTACCGCGCCGACCAGATGCCGTACGGCGGCGTCAAGGACTCCGGCGTCGGCCGCGAGGGCGTCAAGTACGCGATGGACGACTACACCGTCGAGAAGGTCCTGGTCCTCACCGGCCTGGACCTCTAGGACGGCGCACCGACAGGACGGCGCACCGACAGGACGGCGCACCGACAGGACGGCGCACCGAGGGCCCGGCACCGCTTCAGCGCGTGCCGGGCCCTCGGTGCGTCGACGTCCGGGCCGGTCAGGCGTGCCCGGCGGCCGCCGCGACGGCCTCCGCCACGGTGGCGTTGCCGGAGACCAGTTCCAGGGTCTGCCCGGCGGTGCCCGGCTCGTGCAGCAGCGCGGCCAGGACGGCGGCCACGTCGGCCCGGTCCACCGCGCCGCGCCCGACGGACGGGGCGAGCCGGACGAGGCCGGTGCCCGGTCCGTCGGTGAGCCGGCCGGGGCGCAGCACCGTCCAGTCCAGCGTGGTGCGGGCCCGGACGGCGTCGTCGGCGGCGCCCTTGGCCTGCAGGTAGGTCTCGAACACGGGGTCGGCGGGGTAGTGGGCGCCGGCGTCGGCGCCCATCGAGGAGATGATCAGGTAGCGCCGGACGCCGGCGAGTTCGGCGGCGTCGGCGAACAGGACGGCGGCGTCGCGGTCGACGGTGTTCTTGCGGGCGGCTCCGCTGCCCGGTCCGGCGCCGGCGGCGAAGACCACCGCGTCGGCGCCGGTGAGCAGGGGGGCGAGTTCGTGGACGGTGGCGGCCTCCAGGTCGAGCAGCAGCGGCTCGGCGCCTGCGGCCTCGAGGGCCTCGGCCTGTTCGGGGCGGCGGATGATCCCGGCGGGCCGGTCGCCGTGCTCGGCGAGCAGCCTTTCCAGCTTGAGCGCGATCTGTCCGTGGCCTCCGGCGATGACGGTACGCATGGCTTTGACGGTAGCCGGGGCGTCCGGCGGCGTCCTGCGGAGGAGGGGCGTCCCGGGGAGGAGGGGCGTCCTGCGGAGGAGGGGCGTCCCGGGGAGGCCGGCGGGCAGGACACAATGGGCGCATGACTTCGCTCGCCCACCCGCAGCTGCGCTTCACCCCCGCGGTGAAGGACCCTTCCGCTCCCCGGGAGCTGGTGATCCTCGGCTCCACCGGTTCGATCGGCACCCAGGCCATCGACGTGGTGCGCCGCAACCCGGACCGTTTCCGCGTGGTCGCCCTGTCGGCGGCCGGCGGCCGGGTGGAGCTGCTCGCCGAGCAGGCCCTGGAGCTGGGCGTGCACACGGTGGCGGTCGCCGACCCGGCGGCCGAGCCGGCGCTGCGCGAGGCGCTGGCGGCGAAGGCGGCCGGCCGGCCGCTGCCCGCCGTGCTGGCGGGCCCGGACGCGGCCACCGAGCTGGCGGCGATGGAGTGCCACTCGGTGCTGAACGGCATCACCGGTTCGATCGGCCTGCGTCCGACTCTGGCCGCGCTGGAGGCGGGCCGGGTGCTGGTGCTGGCCAACAAGGAGTCGCTGATCGTCGGCGGTCCGCTGGTGAAGGCGGTGGCGAAGCCCGGGCAGATCGTGCCCGTGGACTCCGAGCACGCCGCGCTGTTCCAGGCGCTGGCCGGCGGCACCCGGGCGGAGGTCCGCAAGCTGGTGGTCACCGCCAGCGGCGGCCCGTTCCGCAACCGGACGCGTGAGCAGCTGGCCGGCGTCACCCCGAAGGACGCGCTGGCGCACCCGACCTGGGCGATGGGCCCGGTGGTGACGATCAACTCGGCCACCCTGGTGAACAAGGGCCTGGAGGTGATCGAGGCGCACCTGCTCTACGACGTGCCGTTCGAGCGGATCGAGGTCGTGGTCCATCCGCAGTCGGTCGTGCACTCGATGGTGGAGTTCACGGACGGGTCGACGCTGGCGCAGGCCAGCCCGCCGGACATGCGGATGCCGATCGCGCTGGGCATCGGCTGGCCGGACCGGGTCCCGGACGCGGCGCCCGGCTGCGACTGGACCAAGGCGGCCACCTGGGAGTTCTTCCCGCTGGACAACGAGGCCTTCCCGGCGGTCGAGCTGGCCCGCGAGGCGGGGTCGCTGGGCGGCACCGTCCCGGCCGTCTTCAACGCGGCGAACGAGGAGTGCGTGGAGGCGTTCCTGAACGGCCGCCTCGCCTTCACGGGAATCGTGGACACTGTTGCCAAGGTCGTGGCCGAGCACGGGGCGCCGGCGTCGGGAACTTCTCTGACCGTCGAGGACGTCCTGCACGCGGAGGACTGGGCCCGCGCCCGGGCCCGCGAGCTGGCGGCGGGCTGACGGCTCCGGCCGCAGTGCAGCGGTACCGCGGGACCGACGGGCCGTCGTACGGTAGGTCGCCCTGCCGTACGACGCTCTACGGCACGACGCGGTACGACAAGACGACGAGCGGAGCGGCATGACGGAGGGCCAGCTGTGGCAACGGTTTTGACGGTGGTCGGCATCCTGGTCTTCGCGGTCGGGCTGCTCATCTCGATCGCCTGGCACGAGCTGGGCCACCTCTCCACGGCCAAGCTGTTCGGCATCAGGGTGCCGCAGTACATGGTCGGCTTCGGCCCGACGGTCTGGTCCCGGAAGAAGGGCGAGACCGAGTACGGCTTCAAGGCGATCCCGCTGGGCGGGTACATCCGCATGATCGGGATGTTCCCTCCCGGTGAGGACGGGCGGATCACCAAGCGCAGCAGCTCGCCGTTCCGGACGATGATCGAGGACGCCCGGGAGGCGTCCTACGAGGAGCTCCAGGAGGGTGACGAGAGCCGCCTCTTCTACACCCGCAAGCCCTGGAAGCGCGTCATCGTCATGTTCGCCGGCCCGTTCATGAACCTGATCCTGGCGTTCGGGCTCTTCCTGACGGTCAACATGGGCTTCGGGCAGCCCACCGCGCTGCCGACCATCGGCTCGGTCTCCCAGTGCATCGTCAAGGCCGGCCAGCCCACCGACGTCTGCCCGGCCGACGCGCCGCCGACCCCGGCCTTCCAGGTCGGCCTGAAGCAGGGCGACAAGGTCGTCTCCTTCGACGGTGACCGGATCCGCGACTACGACCAGCTCCAGGCGGACATCCGCAAGTCGGCCGGCAAGGTCGTGCCGATCGTGGTCGAGCGCGACGGGCAGCAGCTCACGCTCACCCCCACGATCGCCGTCAACGCCGTGCAGAAGTTCGACGGCAACAATCTGCCGGTCAAGGGCGAGACCGTGCAGGCGGGCTTCCTCGGGTTCACCCCGAAGCGCGCGATCGTCCAGCAGACCTTCGGCCAGTCCCTCGACCGGATGTACGACATGGGCGAGAACGGGGTGAAGTCGCTGGCCGCCCTGCCCGGCAAGATTCCGGGCCTGTGGAACGCGGTCGTCGGCGACGCCCCCCGCGACCCGGACTCGCCGATCGGCATGGTCGGTGCCGCCCGGGTCAGCGGTGAGGTCTTCTCCCTCGACATCCCCGGCAGCCAGCGGATCGCCTTCTTCGTGAACCTGCTGGCCGGTATCAACCTGTCGCTCTTCCTGTTCAACATGCTGCCGCTGCTCCCGCTGGACGGCGGCCACATCGCCGGCGCGGTCTGGGAGTCGGTCCGCCGGCGTCTCGCACGGCTGTTCAAGCGGCCCGACCCGGGCCCCTTCGACGTGGCCCGGCTGATGCCGCTCGCCTACGTGGTGGCCAGCATCTTCATCGGCTTCACCCTGCTCGTGCTGGTAGCCGACCTGGTGAACCCCGTCAAGATCAGCTGACGGTGCGGGTACGGCTGGTGTGCCCGGGGCCACCACCGTGCCGTACCGTTGGAGGCCGGGTGCGCGTTCATCGGCGCGCCCGGCCCCGGCCTTCCCGAACGGCCGGACCGACCTCACCTCAACCCCGGGGAACCCTGCGCACATGACCGCGATCTCGCTCGGTATTCCGTCCCTGCCGCTCAAGCCGCTCGCCAAGCGCCGTTTCTCCCGGCAGATCATGGTCGGCAACGTTCCGGTCGGCGGCGACGCGCCCGTCTCGGTGCAGTCCATGACCACCACGGTGACGGCGGACATCAACGCCACGCTGCAGCAGATCGCGGAGCTGACCGCCTCCGGCTGTCAGATCGTCCGGGTGGCCTGCCCGTCGCAGGACGACGCCGACGCGCTGCCGATCATCGCCAAGAAGTCGAAGATCCCGGTCATCGCGGACATCCACTTCCAGCCGAAGTACGTCTTCGCCGCGATCGACGCCGGCTGCGCCGCGGTCCGCGTCAACCCGGGCAACATCAAGGCCTTCGACGACAAGGTCGGCGAGATCGCCAAGGCCGCCAGGGACGCCGGGGTCCCGATCCGGATCGGCGTCAACGCGGGCTCGCTCGACAAGCGCCTCCTGGAGAAGTACGGCCGGGCCACTCCCGAGGCGCTGGTCGAGTCCGCGCTCTGGGAGTGCTCGCTGTTCGAGGAGCACGACTTCCGCGACATCAAGATCTCGGTCAAGCACAACGACCCGGTCGTGATGATCAACGCGTACCGCCAGCTCGCCGCCGCCTGTGACTACCCGTTGCACCTCGGCGTCACCGAGGCCGGCCCGGCGTTCCAGGGCACCATCAAGTCCGCGGTCGCCTTCGGCGCGCTGCTCGCCGAGGGCATCGGCGACACCATCCGGGTCTCCCTCTCCGCCCCGCCGGCCGAGGAGATCAAGGTCGGCAACCAGATCCTGGAGTCGCTCGGCCTGCGCGAGCGCGGCCTGGAGATCGTCTCCTGCCCGTCCTGCGGCCGCGCCCAGGTCGACGTCTACAAGCTCGCGGAGGAGGTCACCGCCGGCCTGGAGGGCATGGAGGTGCCGCTGCGCGTCGCCGTCATGGGCTGCGTCGTCAACGGTCCGGGCGAGGCCCGCGAGGCCGATCTCGGCGTCGCCTCCGGCAACGGCAAGGGCCAGATCTTCGTCAAGGGCGAGGTCATCAAGACCGTCCCCGAATCGAAGATCGTCGAGACCCTGATCGAGGAGGCCCTCAAGCTCGCCGAGCAGATGCAGGCCGAGGGCGTCGAGTCGGGTGCCCCGACCGTGACCGCTGCGGAGTGACCAGCGGACGGTAGTTTCCGGAGGCGGGGTCGTCCGTGCGCGGACGACCCCGCGGCCGTAGCCGGGTGGGGCCACGGAGTAGGGTGCGGCCAGAGTCGTCTCAGTGAGGTGCTGTCTCGATGCTCGATCGAGGTGTGATGCTCCCCAGCTCGTTCCAGGCCGCCCGCGCCCTGGTGACCACGCGCGTCCTGGAGGCCCCCGACCTCGCGGACACCCTGGAGGTGTTGCACCGGGACCCGGTCGCCAACGCCTTCGTCGCCACCCGGGTCGAGGCCGTCGGCCTGGACCCCTGGCGCCTCGGCGGCGAGATGTGGGGCTGGTACGACGAGCACGGCGAACTGGACGCGCTCTGTTACGCCGGCGCCAACCTCGTGCTGGTCAACGCCGGGCCGCAGGCCGTCCAGGCCTTCGCCGAACGGGCCCGCCGCCAGGGCCGCAGGTGCTCCTCGATCGTCGGCCCCGCCGAGCCCACCGCGGCCCTCTGGGCACTGTTGGAGCGCAGCTGGGGCCCGGCCCGGGAGGTCCGCGGCCACCAGCCGTTGATGGCCACCACCGTGCCGTCCGCCGAGATCGCCCCCGACCCGCTGGTGCGGCGGGTGCGGCGCACCGAGGTCGAGACGCTGATGCCGGCCTGCGTGGCGATGTTCACCGAGGAGGTCGGGGTCTCCCCCCTGGCCGGCGACGGCGGACTGCTCTACCAGGCCCGGGTCGCCGAACTGGTCGCCGCCGGGCGCTCGTTCGCCCGGTTCGCCGAGGACGGCCAGGTGGTCTTCAAGGCCGAGATCGGAGCCGTCACCGAGGGCGCCTGCCAGATCCAGGGCGTCTGGGTGGACCCTGCCCACCGCGGTCAGGGGCTCTCCGAGACCGGAATGGCCGCCGTCCTCGACATCGCCCTGCGCGAGGTCGCCCCGGTGGTCTCGCTCTACGTCAACGACTACAACCTGCGCGCCCGCGCGGCCTACCGCCGGGTCGGCTTCCGCGAGGTCGGCGCGTTCATGAGCGTCCTTTTCTGAGGCGTGCGCTGTGGAGGAAGCCGGTTCCGGGCCCAGGGCCGCACCGGGCCCTCGCCGGTAGTAACGTCCGGGTCATGGATCAGCTGACCGGGGTGACGATCGAGGCCATCGACCTTGCGGCGTGGGCGCCGCAGGCGCTCGATGTCCAGGCGGTGGCGTTCGGGCTGACGCCCGAGGAGGTCATGGTCCGCCTGCACATCGTCGGGCGGCACGCGCAGCAGCCCGGGGTGATCGCGCTGGGCGCGCTCAGCGGCGGCCGGCTGGTCGGTTTCGGGTACGGCATGCCCAACCGCCGCGAGCACTGGTGGAGCACCGTGATCCAGCCCTACCTGGAGGCGTACGGGTACGGGGAGTGGCTGGACGACGTCTTCGCGATCACCGAGCTGCACGTGCTGCCCGACCACCAGGGCCGGGGTATCGGCTCCGCCCTGATCCGGACCCTCTGCGAGCGGTCCGGCCTGCGCCGCAGCATCCTCTCCGCGATCGACGCCGAGACCCCCGCCCGCCGCCTGTACCGCTCCCTCGGCTACCAGGACCTCGCGCGCGCGGTGCACTTCCCCAACACCGAGCGCCTCTACGCCGTCATGGGCGCCCGGCTTCCGCTGCTGAAGCCGCCGGCGCCTCAGAGCGCGCCGGCGAACTCCAGGTAGAGCTCGGCGTCCTCCCGGCGGCCCGCCGCCAGCGCGCGCAGGCCGAGGTCGGCGGCGCGGACCAGCGTCCAGCCGCGCAGCCGGTCCCGGTCCACGTCCAGGGCGTCGGAGAGCTGGTGCAGCCGGCGGCGGACGGCGGCCGGCACGCCCGGGGAGCCGACCAGCGTGTCGGCCCGGTCCAGCGCCAGCCGGGCCAGGTCGTAGGCGCGTTCGCCGGTCAGCGGCCGGGGGTCGATCGCCAGCCACGGCGCGCGGTCGGCGGCCAGTACGTTGCCGTGGTGGAAGTCGCCGTGCAGCAGGAACACCTCGGTGGCGGAGCCGAGCAGCCCCTCGGCGGTCTCCACGGCCTCGGCGACCAGGGCGGACACCTCGGCGGCGCCGGGCAGTTCGGGGTGGCGGCGCAGCCGCTCGGCGGTGGCGGCGACCCGGTCGGCGAGCGGGGGGAACGGGTGGCCCTCGGACGGCTCCACCCAGAGCCGGTGCAGCAGGCTGGTGGCCTCCAGCATCGCCTTCGGCTCGGCCAGCGACCGCAGCGGGATGTCACCGTGCAGCCGCTCCAGCAGCAGCACCCCCCGGGCCGGGTCGGCGGCCAGCAGGAGCACGGCCCCGCGGCCGGCCCAGTGGGCGAGCGCGGCGTGCTCCTGTGCGGTCTCGGGAGTGACCAGGCCGGCCTTGAGGACGGCGGGGCTGAGGTCGTCGCGGTGGACGTAGCCGATCAGGCTCAGGCTGCCACCGGGGTCGAGCACCCGTTCCAGGGTGAGATCCCAGCGGGCCAGCCCGTCGGCGACCAGGCCGGGCAGCTCCGCCAGCCAGCTCCGCCCCTCCTCGTCCGCGCCGACGCTTCGCGCCAGCCACTCGGGGACGGTGATCTGCCCTGATGCTGCCGACATGCTGGCCTTCCGGTTGGTGCTCCCCCGTGGTGCTACCCGTCCATTGTCGGCCATGGCGGCGAAACCGCAGGTCAGCGACGCAGGGGAGTGGGGCGGGGCGAGGGCGGTATCTGCAGGTCAGGGCGGTGGGGGCGGGAAGCCGGCGGGGCCGGTCCCGGTGCGGGGCACCGGGGCCGGGAGGCGGGGGTGAGGGGGCGGGGCGAGGGGGCGGGGCGTGGGAGGCCGGCGGGCCGGCTTCCCGTGCGGCCGCGGCGTCAGGCGCCGGCGGTCGGCGCGGGGCTGCCCGCGCTGGGGCTGCCGGCGGTGGGGGTGCCGGGTGCCGGGGTGGTGGCGGGGTCGGGAAGGCCCGGGAAGGCCGTGGGGGCGGCACCCCAGCGGCGGGCGCGCAGGGCGCACTCGCGGAGCGCGTCGGCGGCGGTGGTGCGCTGGGTGCCGGTGACGGCGGCGACCAGGTCGGCGTAGACGGCGGTGAGCCGGGTCTCGATGTGGGCGGCGAGCCGGCCCGCGCCCGCAGCGTCGCTGACCGCGAACGGCAGCTGGTACCCGGCGGCGGCCGCGCTCGGGGTGGCGCCGGCCCCGCCGAGCAGCCGCTGCCAGGCGTCCCGCCGGGTCTGGTGGGCGGCGTAGGCGGTGCGGGCGTCGGTGCGCTGCTGGTCGTCGGGGAGCCGGGCGCCCACGACGCCGTAGCCGTAGATCGCGGCGTGTTCGGCACTCAGGGCGCCCTGGAAGGCCGTGACGGCGTCGGGGCCGATGGCCGCCGCGCTGCCCGGACCGGACGGGGACACGGACGAGGCCCCGGACGGGGCGGCGGACGGCGAGGCGGACGCGGAGGCGCCGGCCGGCTCGGTCGGCGCGGGGGCCGGGACGGTCGGCGGGGCGGCGTCACCGAGCGCGACGGCGTGCAGCACCCCGGCGGTGGAGACCGAGGCGAGCAGCCGGGCCAGCTGCGGCGAGGCGGCGCCGAGGTCGGCGAGCCGGGCCTGCGCGGTCTGCCGTTCCAGCGAGGCGAGCGCGGCGGTGGTGGTGACCGCCGAGGCGGTCCCGCCGGCGGCGGAGGCGGGGGCCGGGGGAGAGGCCGAGGCCGAGGCGGCGCCCGGGGTGGTGGCGGACGGCGACGCCCCCGGAAGGCCGGCCGCCAGGGCGGCCCGGTGCTGGACCACCTCGGCCCGCAGCGGCTGGAGCTGTGCGGCCTGCCCCGCACCGGGCCCGGCCAGCAGGGCGTCGTACCCGGCGAGCAGCGCGTCGGTGGCGGTGACGGCGCGCAGCCGGACCGGCTCGTCCGGGTCGGGGCGGCGCCGCTCGCCCTCGGTGGTGCCGTGCCCGTCGTCGTGCGAGTCGGTGCACGCGGCGAGGGCGCCGCCCGTCGTCAGGAGCAGCCCGAGGGCCAGGAAGGTCCGTCGGCTGGGCGGCTGCATCGTCGTCACTCCGGGGCGTGTACGGGAGGACGGCCTGCCCGTCTGCCTCGTTGGCGTGAATGATTACAGAATCCCCATGTCTGTGGGGGCGGATTGGGTCCGCCGGTGCCCGGCCGGGCCGGTGTGACCTTGCTCGCAGTGGTGTCGCGCGGGCTGCCGTGCGCCGTCCGGAATCGGTGGTTGGCGGTTTCACCGGATAGGCTTTGGGCCGAGCTGCCGCGACCCGGCCTGTGCCGTACCGGCGCCGGGGGGCGCGGTCCCCCTCCTGACAACAGCAGACGCGGCCGAGGAGTCCACCCGGATGAGCACCACCCACATCGACCGGCTGCGTGCGTTGCTGGAGCCCTTGGCGGCCCGGGAGGGCCTGGACCTGGAGGACGTGAAGGTCACCCAGGCGGGCAGCCGCCGGCAGGTGCAGATCGACGTGGACGCCGACGGCGGCGTGGACCTGGACGCCATCGCGGAGTTCAGCCGCGTGGTCGGCGAGGCCCTGGACGAGTCCGACGTGATGGGCGCCGGCGCGTACGTGCTGGAGGTCGGTTCGCCGGGCGCCGAGCGTCCGCTGAGCGAGCCCCGCCACTGGCGCCGGGCCGAGGGCCGGCTGGCCAAGATCCACCTGGTCGACGGCGGGGAGATCGTCGCCCGCGTGCTGGAGGCGGACGAGGACGGCGCGCTGGTCGAGGTGCAGCCGGTGAAGGGCCGCGGCCGCCCCAAGGAGCGCCGTCTGGCGTACACCGAGGTGGACCGGGCGCGCGTCCAGGTGGAGTTCAACCGCAAGGACGAGAAGCTCCTCGACGAGACCCCGGACTTCGCCGACGACGACGCTTCCGACGAGGGGGACGACGGTGCCGAGTGACGCTCCGCGCACCGACCGGAGGGCCGCTCAGGCCATGAGCCCCAGCAACATGAACGTGACGAAAGACGAGGAGGCGTAGCCGTGGACATCGACATGAGTGCCCTGCGCACGCTGGTCAACGAGAAGAACATCCCCTTCGACCTGCTGGTCGAGTCCATCGAGTCGGCCCTCCTCACCGCGTACCACCGCACCGAGGGCTCGCGCCGCCGCGCCCGGGTCGAGCTGGACCGCAAGTCCGGCCACGTCACGGTGTGGGCGACGGAGGACCCGGCGGAGCTGGACGAGGGCGTCGAGCCGAAGGAGTTCGACGACACCCCGAGCGGCTTCGGCCGGATCGCGTCCAGCATCGGCATCCAGGTGATGATGCAGCGCCTGCGTGACGCCGCCGACGACCAGACGTTCGGCGAGTACGCGGGCAAGGAGGGCGACATCGTCACCGGTGTCGTCCAGCAGGGCAACGACCCGAAGAACGTGCTGGTCGACATCGGCAAGCTGGAGGCCATCCTGCCGCCGCAGGAGCAGGTCCCGGGCGAGGACTACCGGCACGGCACCCGTCTCAAGTGCTACGTGGTGGCGGTGCGCCGGGGTGTCCGCGGCGCGTCGGTGACGCTCTCGCGCACCCACCCCAGCCTGGTGAAGAAGCTCTTCGCGCTGGAGGTCCCGGAGATCGCGGACGGCAGCGTGGAGATCGCGGCGATCGCCCGCGAGGCCGGCCACCGCACCAAGATCGCGGTCTGGTCGCGCCGGGCCGGGCTGAACGCCAAGGGCGCCTGCATCGGCCCGATGGGCAGCCGGGTGCGCGCGGTGATGGGCGAGCTGCACGGCGAGAAGATCGACATCGTCGACTGGTCGGAGGACCCGCGCGAGATGGTCGCCGCGGCGCTGTCCCCCGCACGGGTGACGAGCGTGGAGATCGTGGACTACAACCAGCGCTCCGCACGGGTGATCGTGCCCGACTACCAGTTGTCGCTGGCGATCGGCAAGGAGGGGCAGAACGCCCGCCTGGCCGCCCGCCTCACCGGCTGGCGGATCGACATCCGGCCGGACACCGAGGGCCAGGGCGAGGGTCAGCCGGAGGGCCGGCCCGAGAACGGCGGCCGTGCCGGTGACGTCTGAGAGCGGCTTCGCCCAGTCATAACCGTTGTCACGGGCCCCCCGCCGTTCCACCCTGGATCGGCGGGGCGGCGCCATGTCCCTTCGGAGGGGTAGACTTGCCTTCGTCTGGCCGGACGCATGTCCGAGCACGCCCGGAACGCACCTGCGTGGGCTGCCGCAAGCGAGCGGCCAAGCACCAGCTGTTGCGTGTCACGGCGGTCGAGGGCGTCTGCGTCCCCGATCCCCGTGGCGCACTGCCGGGCCGGGGCGCGCACCTGCACCCCGATCCGGCCTGCCTCGACCTCGCGGTCCGCCGCCGGGCGTTCCCCCGGGCCTTCCGGCTCCAGGGCACGCTCGACACCGAGCGGCTCCGCGGGTACATCGAGGAGCGGGCAGGCGACACCCCGGCGCCCTGAGCTTCCTCAGGCCGGCCCGGCGGGCACCTCCCCGTTACGGCCGCCGCTCCACGCGGCGGAGAACCACCGCAACAAGCACAGTGCGCGGGCAGCCGCGCGCCGTGCCACCAGTCAGGTACCTCGCGATGTGGAAGTAGGTCGAGATTGCGATGAGCACTCGATGAGTACGCGATGAGTACGCGATGGGTACGCCCATGAAGTAGCGACAGTCCGGCGGACGAGACCCCCCGGACTCATAGACAGGAGTGAAGTGGCTAAGGTCCGGGTTTACGAACTCGCCAAGGAGCTTGGCTTGGAGAGCAAGGCCGTCATGGCCAAGCTGACCGAGCTCGGTGAGTTCGTCCGTTCGGCGTCCTCGACGATCGAGGCGCCGGTCGTGCGCAAGTTGACTGACGCTCTGGGAGTGGCCCCCACCGCTGGTGGTTCCGCTGCCAAGCCTGGCCCGCGGAAGCCCGCGGCGCCCCAGCCCGCCGGTGGTTCCGCCGCCGGTGCGGCCGCACCCAAGCCGGGTGCCCCGACCCCGGGTCCGCGCCCTGCCGCGGCGCCGGGCCCCCGTCCGACCCCCGCAGCCGGACCGGCGCCCGCCGCCCCGGCTGCTGCCGCCCCGCGCCCCGCGGGCGCGCCGACCCCGGGCCCGCGCCCGGCGGCCCGCCCCGCCGCACCGGCGGCTCCGGCTGCTCCGGCGGCCGAGTTCTCCTCGCCGGCTCCGGCCGAGGCGCCCACCGAGCGTCCGGCCGCCCAGGCCGCGCGTCCGGCGGCTGCCGGCCCCGCCGGTGGCGGCGCCCGTCCGGGCCCGCGTCCGGCCGGTCCGCGTCCGGGCAACAACCCGTTCACCTCGGGCAGTGCCACGGGCATGGCCCGTCCCGGTGACCGTCGTCCGGCCGCGCCGGGTGCGCGTCCGGGTGCCGGTGCTCCCGCCGGTGACCGCCCGCGTCCGGGCGGCGACCGCGGCCCGCGCCCCGAGGGCCTGGCCGGTGGACGTCCGGGTGGCGACCGTGGCGCCCCGCGCCCCGGTGGTGACCGTCCGCGTCCCGCCGGTGCTCCCGGTGCCGACCGTGGCGCCCCGCGCCCCGGTGGCGACCGTCCGCGTCCGGCCGGTGGCCCCGGTGCCCCCGGTGCCGGTGCCCCCCGTCCGGGTGGTGCCCCGCGTCCCGACGGCATGCCCCGTCCGGCCGGTCCGCGTCCCGGCGGCCCGACCCCGTCCGGCATGCCGCGTCCGAACCCCGGCATGATGCCGCAGCGTCCGGCTCCGGGCCCGCGTCCGGGCCCCGGCGGCCGTGGCCCCGGTGGCCCCGGCGGCCGTCCCGGTGGTCCGGGTGGCGCCGGTGGCGCCCGTCCGGGCTTCGCCGGCCGTCCGGCCGGTCCGGGCTCGCGTCCGGCCGGTGGCGGCTTCGGCGGCCCCCGTCCCGGTGGCGGTGCCCCCGGTGGCGGTGGCGGCTTCGGCCCGCGTCCGGGTGGCTTCGGCGGCCGTCCCGGCGGCCCGGGTGCCCGTGGTGGCACGCAGGGTGCCTTCGGCCGTGGCCCCGGTGGCCGTCCGGCCCGTGGCCGCAAGTCGAAGCGGGCGAAGCGCCAGGAGTACGAGGCCATGCAGGCCCCGTCCGTCGGCGGTGTGATGCTGCCTCGCGGCAACGGTCAGACCGTTCGCCTGTCGAGCGGCGCCTCGCTGATGGACTTCGCGGAGAAGATCAACGCCAACCCGGCCGCGCTCGTCTCCGTCATGTTCAACCTCGGTGAGATGGTCACCGCGACCCAGTCGGTCTCCGACGCGACCCTCGAGCTGCTGGCCGGCGAGATGGGCTTCATCCTGGAGATCGTCAGCCGCGACGACGAGGACCGCGAGCTGCTGGAGTCGTTCGACATCGACTTCGGCGCCGACGAGGGCGACGAGGACCAGCTGGCCCCGCGCCCGCCGGTCGTCACCGTCATGGGTCACGTCGACCACGGTAAGACCCGCCTGCTGGACGCCATTCGCAAGTCGAACGTGGTGGCCGGCGAGGCCGGTGGCATCACCCAGCACATCGGTGCCTACCAGGTGGCCACGATCGTGAACGGCGAAGAGCGCCCGATCACCTTCCTGGACACCCCGGGTCACGAGGCGTTCTCCGCCATGCGTGCCCGTGGTGCCAAGTCCACCGACATCGCGATCCTGGTGGTCGCGGCCAACGACGGTGTCATGCCGCAGACGGTCGAGGCGTTGAACCACGCCAAGGCCGCGGGTGTGCCGATCGTGGTCGCCGTCAACAAGATCGACGTCGAGGGCGCCGACCCGACCAAGGTCCGCGGTCAGCTGACCGAGTTCGGGCTGGTGGCCGAGGAGTACGGCGGCGACACCATGTTCGTCGACATCTCCGCGCGCCAGGGCCTCAACATCGACCAGCTGCTGGAGGCCGTGGTCCTGACCGCGGACGCCTCGCTGGACCTGCGGGCCAACCCCGAGCAGGACGCGCAGGGTATCGCCATCGAGGCCCACCTCGACAAGGGACGCGGCGCCATGGCGACCGTCCTGGTCCAGCGCGGTACCCTCCGCGTCGGTGACTCGATCGTGGTCGGCGACGCCTACGGCCGCGTCCGCGCGATGCTGGACGAGAACGGCAACAGCCTCGCCGAGGCCGGCCCGTCCCGCCCGGTGCTGCTGCTCGGTCTGACCTCGGTGCCCCGCGCCGGCGACAGCTTCATCGTCGTCGACGAGGACCGCACCGCCCGTCAGATCGCCGAGAAGCGCTCGGCCCGCGACCGCAACGCCGCCTTCGCGCAGCGTCGGGTCCGGGTGTCCCTCGAGGACCTCGACAAGGCCATCGCCGCAGGCGAGATCGAGCAGCTCAACCTCATCATCAAGGGTGACGTCTCCGGTTCGGTCGAAGCCCTCGAGGACGCCCTCGTCAAGCTCGACGTGGGCGAGGAGGTCGAGCTCCGCATCCTGCACCGCGGTGTGGGTGCGATCACCGAGTCCGACGTCAACCTGGCGATGGGTTCGGACGCCATCATCATCGGCTTCAACGTGCGCGCCGAAGGCCGTGCGCGTACCGCGGCCGACAAGGAAGGCGTGGACGTCCGGTACTACTCGGTCATCTACCAGGCGATCGAGGAGATCGAGAACGCCCTCAAGGGCATGCTCAAGCCCGAGTACGAGGAGGTGCGCCTCGGCTCCGCGGAGATCCGCGAGGTGTTCCGTTCCTCCAAGTTCGGCAACATCGCGGGTGTCATCGTCCGCGAGGGCCTGCTGCGCCGCAACGCCAAGGCCCGCCTCATCCGCGACGGCAAGGTCGTGGCGGAGAGCCTCACCATCGAGGGTCTGCGTCGTTTCAAGGACGACGCGACCGAGGTCCGCGAGGGCTTCGAGGCCGGTGTGACCCTGGGGTCGTTCAACGACATCAAGGTCGAGGACATCATCGAGACCTACGAGATGCGCGAGAAGCCGCGCGCGTAAGCGAGTGGTGTCCGGGGCCGGTCGACGGGTGGAATTCCCGTCGACCGGCCCCGGTCTCGCTGTGTAGGGTCCGGGAGTAGCAGTACCAGCCCGGTTCAGGGCTGTCCCCGAGGCCTTCCAGGTCGGCGAGACCTGTCATACATGTTCGTGGGAACACTCACCTTCGACCTGCTGCTGGGCGACGTCCACTCGCTCAAGGAGAAGCGTTCGATCGTGCGGCCCATCGTGGCCGAACTGCAGCGCAAGTACAGCGTGTGCGCTGCCGAGACCGGGAACCAGGAGCTGCACCGCAGGGCCGAGATCGGCCTCGCGGTGGTGTCCGGCGAAGCCGGGTACGTCACAGAGATCCTGGACAGCTGTGAGCGGTTGGTCGCCGGCCGCCCCGAGGTTCAGCTGCTCTCCGCCAGGAGGCGCTACCACAACGACGACGATGAATGAGGTCTGCGGAAGGGACCGGCGCGAGTCGCCGTTCTCACACAGATCAGGACCGAGAGCGCCCACAAGGCTGGGCGCGGGCCGGTACTTTGGGGCATGGGCCCCGACGGGCAGGCAGTACGCCCGGGCACCCGGCCCACTGCACGAGGAGGCAACGTGACCGACACCGCAAGGGCGCGCAAGCTCGCCGACCGCATCCAGGTGGTCGTCGCCCAGACCCTGGAACGGCGGATCAAGGACCCCCGGCTGGGGTTCGTGACCATCACCGACACCCGGGTCACCGGCGATCTGCGCGAGGCCACCGTCTTCTACACCGTCTTCGGTGACGAAGCCGAGCGCGAGGCCTCGGCCGCCGCGCTGGAGAGCGCCAAGGGCGTGATCCGCTCCGAGGTCGGCAAGATCGGGGTGCGTTTCACCCCGACGCTGACCTTCGTCGCGGACGCCCTGCCGGAGAACGCCCGGAACATCGACGACCTGCTCGACCGGGCCCGGGCCATCGACGCCGCGGTGCGCACCACCGCGGCGGGCGCGACCTTCGCCGGCGACGCCGACCCGTACAAGGTGCCGGCGTCCGAGCGTGACGACGAGGACGAGTAGTCATGGCGGGTGAGCCGGCAGCGGCCGGTTCGACAGCTGGATCAACCACGGGGGCGTCCTCCACCAGCACGGTGGAGGGTGCCCTCGCGGTGCTTCCGGGGCCGCGCGCCGAGGAGAGCGGCTTCGAGCTGGTCTGGCAGCAGGTGGTCGCGGAGATCGGGCGGGCCGGCTCGATCGACCTGATCTGCCACATCTGCCCCGACGGTGACGCGCTCGGCTCGGCCCTGGCGGCCGGGCTGGCCCTGCGCGGGCTCGGCCACGACGTCCGGGTCTCCTTCGGTGACGACCCGCAGATCGTGCCGGAGTCGTTGTCCTTCCTGCCCGGCCAGGAGCTGATCGTGCCGGCCTCCGAGGTGCCCGACACCCCCGAGCTGGTGCTCTGCTTCGACGTCGCCGCGGAGAGCCGGCTCGGCCTGCTGCACGACAAGGCCTTCGCCGCGCCCGTGCTGGTGGTCATCGACCACCACGCCTCCAACCCGGGCTTCGGCACCCACCAGCTGATCGACCCGACCGCCCCGGCCACCGCCGTCCTGGTGGACGAGCTGCTGCGCCGCCTCGGCGTCGAACTCGACCAGCCGCTGGCCACCTGCCTCTACACCGGGGTCGCCACCGACACCGGCTCCTTCAAGTACCGGGCCACCACGCCCGCGACCCACGAACTCGCCGGGCGGCTGCTGGCCACCGGCATCCGGCACGACCTGATCTCCCGGCAGCTGTGGGACACCTCCTCCTTCGGCTACCTCAAGGTGCTGGCCGCCGCGCTCGACCGGGCCGTCTACGAGCCCGACGCGGCCGGCGGCCTGGGCCTGGTGTGGACCTGGGTGCCGTACCAGGACCTCGCGCTGTTCAGCGTCACCGTCGAGGAGATCGAGGGCCTGATCGACATCGTCCGCCGCCCGGCCGAGGCCGAGGTCGCGCTGGTGCTCAAGCAGGACCCGGACGGCACGCTGCGGGGCTCCTCGCGCTCCAAGGGTGCGGTGGACGTCGCGGCCGCCTGCGCCGAACTCGGCGGCGGCGGGCACACCTTCGCGGCCGGGTTCAGCGCCCGGGAGGGCGTGGAGACCGTGGTCGAGCGGTTCCGGGCCGCACTGCGGCCCGTCAGTTGATCATCTTTAGAGAAAGAACTTGATGAAGCGCAAAGGCACCGGTCCGGACGGCCTGGTCATCGTCGACAAGCCGGAGGGCATCACCTCGCACGGGGTGGTCGCCAAGCTGCGGTGGCTGGCCGGGACGCGGAAGGTCGGCCACGCCGGCACGCTCGACCCGATGGCCACCGGCGTGCTGGTGATCGGCGTGGAGCGGGCCACCCGCCTGCTCGGGCACCTGATGCTCACCGCCAAGACGTACGAGGCGACCATCCGGCTCGGCCAGACCACCGTCACCGACGACCGGGAGGGCGAGGTCACCTCGTCCACGGCGGCGGACGGCGTGGGCCGGGAGGCCGTCGAGGCCGGGATCGCCGCGCTCACCGGCGAGATCATGCAGGTGCCGTCCAAGGTCAGCGCGATCAAGATCGACGGCAAGCGGTCGTACGCGCGGGTGCGCGAGGGCGAGGAGTTCGAGCTGGCGGCCCGGCCGACCACGATCCACTCCTTCACCGTGCACGAGTACCGGGAGGCCGTCGCCGAGGACGGCACGCCGGTGCTCGACCTGGACGTCACGGTGGAGTGCTCCTCCGGCACCTACATCCGGGCGCTGGCCCGCGACCTCGGCGCCGGGCTCGGCGTCGGCGGCCACCTGACCGCGCTGCGGCGGACCAAGGTCGGCCCGTACGGGGTGGAGTCGGCGCGGACGCTGGAGCAGCTGGAGGCCGCCGTCACCGGCGACTCCGGCGCGGGGCTGGAGGTGCTGCCGATCGGGGAGGCCGCCGCGGCGGCGTTCCCACGCTGGGACCTCGACGCCGAGCAGGCCAAGCTGCTCTCGCACGGCGCCCGCCTGAAGGCGCCCGGGCTGGGGGTGGACGGGCCGATCGCGGTGTTCGGGCCGGACGACCGGTTCCTCGCGCTGGTGGAGGAGAAGGGCGGCCAGGCGAAGCCGGTCGCGGTCTTCGTCGGCTGAGTCCTTCCGCTGAGTCCTTCCGCGGTACGAGCCCCCTGGCGCCCCTGCGGGCGGCAGGGGGCTTTCTGCTGCCCCGGTACGGCTGCGGCGCGCGGCGGCGGGGCCACGCACGGGGAGCATGGGCGGGCCGGTGCCGAGGTTCACCCGCACAGGGGAGCGCACGAGGTGAACCATGGTGGTGAGCGGCGTGGGCGGGGTCGGGGCGCGCCGACGGCGGGCAGGCTCCCGGGCGGCGAGCAGGTCGCCGCGACGAGTCCGCTCCCGGGCCGGCGGGCCCTGCGGGGAGGGCTGCGCGAATGCCGGGAACCCTGGACGGAAACGAGGCGGCGCACGATCCGGGGCGGTACCTGCTGCGGATCCGCGACCTGGACGGACGGCTGCACGGGCTGGGGTTCGTCGCCGACCCGCAGGGCACCGTCCTCACCGCCCACGAGAGCGTCGCGGGCCTCGACCGGATCGTCCTGCACACCCCAGGAGGGCAGACCCGCGTCCTGGGCCCGGAGAGCGTCCTGCCACTGCCCGGGCACGGCCTCGCCCTGCTGCGGACCGACGGCGTCGGCGGGCTGCCGGTGCCGCCGCTGCCCGTCGCCCGCCCGGACGGCGTGCGCACCGGCCGCGACGTGGTGCTGCCCGCACTGAGCGGGGAGGACGGCCGGGTGGTAGCGCTCGCCTGCGGCCTCATCGGCGCCACCGGGGCGGTCTACGTGCCCTCGCCGCCGGCCGTGGGGCCGGACCGCTTCCACCTGCTCGGCGGCGTGCTGCTGCTCGGTCTGCCGGCCGGCGGCGGTGCGGTGGCCGTGCCCGCCGGGGCGCCCGTGCTGGACGCCCGCAGCGGCGTGGTGATCGGCGTCGCCGCGCCGGCCGTGCGCGCGCCCGAGCAGGCGGGCGCGCTCGCGGCCGTCCCCGCGTACGGGGGCGGTGCGGGGGAGCGCGCGCCGGAGCTGGCCGAGGCGCTGGCGCGTAACGACGCCGGTGTCCCGGCGTACGGGCCGGCGCTCAACCTGGCGGGTGTCCTGCGCCTCACCGCCGCCCAGGTGGCGTCCGCCGGCGCGGGCCCCGACCGGGTGGGCGCCCTGGCCGCCGACCGGGTCGACCGCCCGGACGGCCTGGCCGGGGACGAGCCGGCCGCGACGGTCACCGCCCTGGTCGGCGCGCCGGGCTCGGGCCGGAGCACCGAACTGGCCGCGCTCGCCGTCCGCCGCGGTGGCGGCGACCGTCCGCTGCCCACCCTCTGGCTGCGTGGCGCCGACCTGCGCGCGGAGTCCGCCGCGCTCGCCGACGCGGTGGAGCGCGCACTGGCGGCGGCCGCGACCGCCCTGGGCAGCCGCCCGGTGCCCGGGCCGGACACCGTGGCAGGTCTCTGCACGGCGGCGGGGCGGCCGCTGCTGGTGATCCTGGACGGGCCCGAGGAGGCGCCCGTCCCGCTCGACGCGGCCTGGCTGCGGGCGGCCGGGGAGTGGCTGACGGCCACCGGCGCACGGCTGGTCACGGCCTGCGGGGAGGACGCCTGGGAGCGGCTGGCACCGGACGGGGACGGGGCCGACGACGGCGTGGCATGGGGGGAGCGCTATGCGGGGGGTGGTGTCGATGGCGGGGCGGCGGGGTGCGGCGGCCCGGCCGCCGGCCGGTGCCTGCCGGGCGGGGGCGGCGGGGCCGCGGTGCCGGGGGAGCACCGTCTGCCGGGTGGTTCAGGGGGCGCAGCGGTGGAGCAGGGGGCCACGGCCGCCGGCCGGTGCGTCCCGGAGGGGGGTGACGCCTGGGCGGCGGCCGGGGAACGCCATGCGCCGGGTGGTGTCGTAGGCGGGCCGGCGGGCCCGTCCGGCGGCTTACCGGACGGCGCGGGCTGTCGCTGTCGCAGGGTCCTCGCCGTTCACCGGCTCGGGCCGCTGCCGGCCGAGGCGGCGGACCGGGTGCGGCGCCGGTACGGGCTGCGGCCGGGATGGCCGGCGCCGGCGGACGCCCGGCATCCGTTGGCGGTGCGGCTGGCCGGGGAGCTGTGGGCGGAGGGGGTGCGCGGCGAGCCGCCGGGCCGGGGCGAGCTGTTCGCGGCGCAGCTGGACCTGCGCTGTCTGCGGGTGGCCCAGCGGCTCGCCTCCGACGGCCGGCCCCGGCGGCCGGGGGCCCACCGGCGGGGCGCCGGCCGGCCGGCGGGGCTGTCGCACGGCCGGGTGCGGCGGCTGGCGGCCGCGGTGGCGGGCCGGGTGCACGAGGCGGCCCGGCGGATGCTGGGGGCGGAGCAGGGCGGGCTCGGCCGGGCGGTGTTCGAGGAGCTGTTCCCGGTGGCGGGCGGCTGGGCGACGGCCGTCCTGGCGGAGGGCCTGTTCGTGCCCGCCGGGCCGGGCTACCGGTTCGCCCACGGCGAGTTCTCCGACTGGCTGCAGGGCCTGCACCTGGACCTCGACGCGGCGCTGCGCCTGCTGCTCGGCGAGGCCGAGGACACGCCCCCCTCGCCCGCCAACGGGCAGGAGGGGCCCGGGCCGGCGGGGGAGGCCCGTTCGGTGGCCCGGCACCGGGTCGGCCCGGTGGCGGCCGCGCTGCGGCGGCTGGCGCAGACCTGGGGCGCGCCCGCCCTGGATCCCTGGCTGCACCGGATCTGGCGGGCCCTGGACCTGCGCCCGCCGGGCAGCGAACCGGGCTGGTGGGCGGGCCGGTTGCTGGTGGCCGGGCTGGCGGCCAGCCCGGACCTCGGTGAACACCGCGCGCTGCTCGGCCAGTTGGCCGTCCGGATCGCCGAAGTCGCCCCGGCGGCCGGAGGGTTCGAGCGGCTGCCGGCCGACGGTCTGGGCCGCTTCGGCCCGGCGTTCTGGACCGGTCTCGGCCTGCCTGCGGAGCAGGAACTGGAGCTGCTGCGCCGCCTGGTGACCGCGGACGGCCCCGGGCAGCCGTTTCTCGCCGCCGCGGCCGGCCGGCTGCGTGCCGACCCGGCAGGCGTGCTGCCGCTGCTCTGCGGCTGGTTCGACGACCCGCGCGGCCTGCCCGGCCGCCCCGGCACCACCGTCGCCGACCTCGCCCACGACCTGCTGTACGCCCACCGGGCACTGGCCCTGGACGAGTTGACGGAGGCGCTGGCCGACGCCGCGCACCCGAGGGCGGACGCGCTGCTCACCGTGCTCGCCTCCGAGGAGCCCTCCGCGCTCTGCCGGGCGGTGGACCGCTGGAGCCACGACCGGCGGCCCGAGCGTCATGTCGCCGCCGCCGTCCACGCGTTGCGGGCCGCCCCGTACGCGCGCGGCGCCGGTGCGGAGCTGCTGCGGTTCACCGCGCTGACCCTGCTGGCCCGGGAGGAGGAGCCCGGGCTGCACGGCGCCGCCCTGGCCCTGCTGGTCCGGGACGGGCGGACCAGGGCCGCCCACCTGCCGGCGGCGCTCGCCGTCTACCGGCACGGCGAGGACGGCTTCCTCACCGCGCGGGCGCTGGCCCCGGCGCTGGAGAGCGACCCGGAGCCGGTGGTCGCCGCGTTCGCCGACCGGCTGCAGCGGCCGGGCACCCCGGCCGCCGAGATCCTGCGGGTGCTGGCCGACGCCGCCCCACCGGCCGGCCGGCGGGGCGCCGAGCTGGCCGCCCGGCTGCTGCGGGCGCAGCCGGCGTCGGCCGGCCCGGTCGCCGTCGACTACCTGGGCCGCCGGCTGCGGCACGGGGCGGCCGAGGAGCCGGCCGCCCGGTTGGAGCTGAGGCTGCTTCTCGGCAGCGCCCTGGCGGCCCGGGAGGCGGCCGTGCGGCGGCCGTTCGCGGAGGTGCTGGCGGTGCCGGTGGCCCAGGCCGCGGCGGACGCCCTGCGGTGTGATCTGCTCGACACGCTGCTGGCCGCCGAGAGCGACCCGGAGGTGCTCGGAGCCGTCGTGGAGCGGCTGGCCGGGCACTGCGCGGCCGAACGGCCGGCCCGGGCCCGGACGGTGCTGGCCCGGGTGGTGGCCGGACTGCCGGATGCGGACGGGCTGCTGGTCCGCTGCGCCGTCCGCTCGGCGGAGTTCGCGCTGCTGCTGGCGCAGTGGCCCGAGGACGGCTGGCCGCTCCCGCCGCGCGGGCCCGGGCTGGACCGGTTGCGGGCGCTGGCGGCGGCCGGGCGCGACCCGCGGTACGCCGCCGCCGACGCCGAACGGGGCGAAGCGCGCGGCGAAGGGCCCGAAACCGGGCGCCGTGCAGGGCAGGAGGACGCCTGGGAGGACGAGCAGGTGACCGTTCGCACACCGGCCGGCCCGGCCCGGTACCCGGCGGTGCGCCCAACCCGCCTTCCGGTGCCGAAGCAGGGGCAGGCGCATGGCACGCTATAGGGGTTCGGGTTTTGAGCGTTTGAGCGTACAGAAGGTACGCGCCGTACGGAACAAGGAGCGGTCAGGGTGCAGCGCTGGCGTGGCCTGGAGGAGATCCCCGGTGACTGGGGACGCAGCGTCGTCACCATCGGTTCGTTCGACGGTGTGCACCGCGGACACCAGCTGATCATCAACCGGGTGGTCGAGCGCGCCCGCGAACACGGCGTCCGTTCGGTCGTCGTCACCTTCGACCCGCACCCGAGCGAGGTGGTCCGCCCGGGCAGCCACCCGCCGCTGCTGGCCCCGCAGCCGCGCCGCGCCGAGCTGATCGAGGCGCTCGGCGTGGACGCCGTGCTGGTGCTGCCGTTCACCGCCGAGTTCTCGAAGGAGTCCCCGGAGACCTTCTTCCAGCAGGTGCTGGTGGACGCGCTGCACGCGTGCCTGGTCATCGAGGGCCCCAACTTCCGCTTCGGGCACCGGGCGGCCGGCGACGTCCGGCTCCTCACCGAGCTGGGGCGGGCGGCCGACTGCGGCGTCGAGGTGCTCGACCTGGAGGTGCGCGGGGCGGCCGGCGACGGCGAGCCGTTCTCGTCGACGCTGACCCGGCGGCTGGTCGCGGCCGGCGACATGGCCGGCGCCGGCGAGGTGCTGGGCCGCCCGCACCGGGTCGAGGGCGTGGTGGTCCGCGGCGCGCAGCGCGGCCGCGAGCTGGGCTTCCCGACCGCCAACGTGGAGACCGTGCCGCACAGCGCGATCCCGGCCGACGGCGTCTACGCGGGCTGGCTGACGGCCGACGGCGAGAGGATGCCGGCGGCGATCTCGGTCGGGACCAACCCGACCTTCGACGGCACCGCCCGCACGGTCGAGGCCTACGCGATCGACCGGGTCGGCCTGGACCTCTACGGGCTGCACGTCGCCGTCGACTTCCTGGCGTACCTGCGCGGGATGGAGAAGTTCGACTCCATCGACGCGCTGCTGGACCGGATGGCCGACGACGTCAAGCAGGCCCGCGAACTCACCGACGCCGCCTGACGCCCGCGTCCGCGGACACCGAAGGGCCCGCCGGCCGGTCTCGATCCCGAGACGGCCGGCGGGCCCTTCCGCGTTGCTACTGCTGCTGGGGCGGCTGCGGGTAGCCGTACCCGGCGGGCGGCTGCGCACCGGGCTGCGGCTGGCCCTGGGGCGGCTGCCCCTGGGGGTAGCCGTAGCCGGCCGGCGGCTGGGCCTGCTGCTGCCAGTCCTGCTGCGGCGGCTGGGTGCCCGGCTGCGGCTGGGCCTGCGGGTAGCCGTAGCCCGGCGGGGGCGGCGGGGTCTGCCCCGGCTGCGGGGACCACGGCGCGCCGGGCGCGGGCTGGTTGGCCGGGTAGCCGCCCTGACCGGGCTGGCCCGGCTGCGGGTAGGGCTGCGGCTGTGCCTGCTGCGGGTAGCCCTGCTGCTGCGGGTCCGCGTACGGCTGGGGCTGGCCCGGGTACGGCGCGGCGGCCTGCGGGGGCTGCTGCGCCTGCTGCTGCCAGCCGGACTGCTGGGCGGACTGCTGGGCGCGGATGATGTCCTCGCCGACCAGGGTGGCCAGATCGAAGTACGCCTCGCGGACCTTGGGCCGCATCATGTCGAGGTTGACCTCGGCACCGGCCGCCAGGCTCTCGTCGAACGGCACCACGACGACGCCGCGGCAGCGGGTCTGGAAGTGCGCGACGATGTCCTCGACCTTGATCATCTTGCTGGTCTCGCGGACCCCGGAGACCACCGTGATGCTGCGCTGCACCAGGTCCGCGTAGCCGTGCGCGGAGAGCCAGTCCAGCGTGGTGGAGGCCGACGAGGCGCCGTCCACGCTCGGCGTCGAGACGATGATCAGCTGGTCGGCGAGGTCCAGCACCCCGCGCATCGCGCTGTACAGCAGGCCGGTGCCGGAGTCGGTCAGGATGATCGGGTACTGGCGGCCCAGCACGTCGATCACCTGGCGGTAGTCCGAGTCGTTGAACGTCGTCGAGACGGCCGGGTCGACGTCGTTCGCCAGGATCTCCAGGCCCGAGTGCAGGTCCTGCGAGGTGAACTGGCGGATGTCCATGTAGCTGCGCAGGTGCGGGATGGCCGTCACCAGGTCGCGGATGGTCGCGCCGGTCTGGCGCTTGACCCGGCGGCCGAGGGTGCCCGCGTCCGGGTTGGCGTCGATCGCGATCACCTTGTCCTGGCGCTCACTGGCCAGGGTCGCGCCGAGCGCGGTGGTGGTCGTGGTCTTGCCGACGCCGCCCTTGAGGCTGATCACGGCGATCCGGTAGCAGCTCAGCACCGGGGTGCGGATGACCTCCAGCTTGCGGGCCTTCTCGGCCGCGGCGGCCTTGCCGCCGAACTGGAAGCGCGGCTGCTGGCGCTGCTGCTTCGGCTGGCTGCGCAGCAGGCGGTCCGAGGAGAGCTCGACCGCGGCCGTGTAGCCGAGCGGGGCGCCGTGCGCGGTCTGCTGCGGGGTTGCGGCCTGCTGGAACGCCGCCGGAGCCTGCTGCTGGGGCTGCTGCTGCGCCTGCTGCCACGGCTGGGCCGGACCCGGCTGCTGGGCCTGCTGGGGTTGCGGCTGGACCTGCTGGGGTTGCTGCGGCTGCTGCTGCGCCTGCGGCACCTGCACCTGCTGCGGGGACTGCTGGTAGGTGTTCGGCTGCGGCCAGCCGGCCTGCCGGGGGTCGACCGGCGGCGCCTGCGGACCGGGTGCCTGCGGACCGGGCGCCTGCGGGCCCGGCGCCTGCTGGGCCTGGGCCCAGGCGGCCTGCGGGTCCTGCGGCGGCACGGGCTGGGCGTACGGGTGTGCCTGCTGCGGCTGCACCTGCGGGACCGGCTGCTGCACGGGCTGCTGCGGGTCCGCGTACGGCTGCGGCTGCTGCTGCGGGTCCGCGTACGGCCCGGGCTGCTGGGGCGTCGTGGGGGCGGCCGGCGGCCAGGACTGCGCGGCGGCCTGCGGCTGCTCCGGCGCGGGGCCGGGGACCGGCGCGGCCGCCTCGGCCGACGGCGCGGCGAACGGGACGTGCTGCGCCTCGACGTGGGTGGCGGGCGCGGGGGCCGCGGCCGTCTCCGGGCCCGGGACGGGGGCCGGAGCGGCGACCGCCTGCGGCGGCACCGCAGGACCGTCCACCCCCGCAACGACGGGCGGCGCGGCCAGGACGGTCGGTGCAGGCTCGGGCGAGGCCACCGGCGCGGGCGCGCCCACAGGGGTCGGCGCAGGCGTCGCCACCGGCGCCGCCTCCGACGCGGGTACGGGCGCAGGGGCGGGCACGGGCGCGGGAGAAGGAGTGGGCACCGGTGCGGCCGCAGCCCCCGAAGCCGTCCCCGAACCAGCCCCCGCCGCGGCGGCCCCCGCCGCCGGCGCGCCCACCGCACCCGGTGGCCCGCCCGCCGCTCCGGCCGCAGGCCCGGGCGTCACCGGCGCGGCCGGAGCCGCGGCGGCCTCCGTCTGCACGTACCAGGACGGGGGAGAGTAGTCGGGCGCGTCGGACCAGTCGTCGTCGTCCTCCGCCGCGTTGTCGCCGACGTAGACGCCGTCCCGATCGCTGCTCACCTAGGGCTCCCTCGTGTTCGCCGCCGCTGTTCGCGGTGCCGTTGCCGCATCAAAGACTAGGCCGTGCACCAGCCCCCGTTGAAGGCGGAGTCTCATCTCGCCGGGCAACCGGCGGGCGAGCACCGGGCCGGAACCGGGGGAATCCGGGCGGACAGCGGGGCGGCACCGGCACAACGGCGGGGGCGCGGCCGGAAGCACGGCCGGGGAGCACCGGGGCACCGGCGGGGGCGCGCACCGCGGTCAGTCGATCCGGCGCGGACCGCCCAGGACCTGCTGCTCGGCCTGCCCGGCGATGGCTCGGACGTACTGGCGGCGCATCCGGGTCGTCCAGAGCGTCATGTCGTCGCCGAGGGTGGGCAGCGAGGCGACGTCCTGCGGGCCGAGCGAGAGCACCCGGCCGATCAGCTCGGCCTCCTGCGGCGAGACCCGCTGCACACCGACCAGGTCGGCCGCGTTCAGCACCCGGGCCGCGTTCGGGCCCAGGTAGGGCAGCAGGGTCAGGGTGGTCTGCCAGGGTGCGGCGGAGAGCCTGCTGCGCGGCGGGCGGACGCCGAGGTCGCGCACGACCAGCACCGGCGAGTTCACCGAGGCGCCCTGCGGGCCGAGCCGGCCGACCTGGTGGATCGTCACGCACGGCTGGCCGCCGCCCGCGGCCTGCGCCATCGGGCCCCAGAGCTGTGCGCGGGCGGTCTCGACGGCGATCCGGGCGCCGGTGGCGGCCGCCCGCAGCGCGATGATCTGGGCCGTCCAGACGCCGCCGACCAGGACGAGGTCGTAGGCGCTGGGCCGGAACAGGCCGAGGACGGCGGGCTGCTGCTGCACGTCCTCGCCGATCAGCACGCCGTCGTCGCCGACCGGGAAGGAGAGCGCGCCGAGGTCCTCGACGGTCAGCACGTGCTTCTCCCGGCGCGGGCCGCGCAGCCCGAAGCCGGGCAGGATGCGCGGCCGGACCCGGGGCTGCTCGGCGCCGGGCTGCGGGCCGGGGGCCGGATAGGTCTGGTAAGCCATCAGGAAACACCTCCCAGGGGCAGGGTGGCGAGCATGCCGGGGGCCTGCTCCAGGTCGAGCCGGGTCAGGCCGAGGCCGGCGCTCTGGGCCCGGGCCTCCACCTGGCGGCCGACCTGGACCACCTCGCTCTCGCTGCGCCCGGTCACCCGGACGTGGCCGCTGATCGTCACCGAGCCGCCGGTGCCGTGACCGGCGGTCAGGCTGAAGGTGCTGGCCAGCGCGGGCGAGCCGGTGACCAGGTTGACGAGGTCGGGGGCGGCGATCCGCCCGGGGGAGCCGCCGGGGCGGCTGAGCTGCGGCCACCGGGAGACCCAGTAGGTGCTGTGCCAGCGGTCGTCGATCCGCCAGAACCGGTTGCTCTCCTGGGTGCGGCGCCCGCTGCCGCCGCCGCTTCCGGTGCCCTGGCGTCCGGCCACGGCGAGCGGGTTGGCGCAGCTGGAGATGGCGAGTGCGGCGATCAGCTCCCGCTCGTCCAGCACGGTGGCGTTGAAGCCGGCGCTGTTGAGCCGCCCGGCCAGCTGGTCGGTGACCCGCTGGAGCGCCTTGCGGGCGCCCTCCTCGCCGCCGCCGCGGGCGAGGACGGCGGTGGCGGCGCGCTCCGGGTCGAGCTTGAGCGCGACCCAGGTCAGCCGGAGGCCGGGGGTGGCGGTGCCGTCCGGCAGCTCGCGGTAGGCGCGGGAGGCCAGCGACTGCTCGGGCAGGTGCGGGGCGGGAGCGGGCTGGGTGTGCTGGACGACCTGGATCGACTCCAGGGTGATGTCGTCCACCTGCAGCGCCGAGCAGACCACGTCCAGCGGCAGCGGCAGCGCGGTCCGGACCGGGCGCAGCGGCTGGTCCTTGGCCTGGACGAGCAGGACCGAGCTGAGGAAGGTGCCGTCGCCGACCATGCCGGTCTCGCGGCGCATCGGGCGGCCGCCGAAGTCGGTCTCGGTGGCGTGGGTGTAGGTGCGCAGGGCGGGTTCGAGTTCCAGCGCGGGGGCGAGGGCCGGGTCGGTGCCGGCCGGCGGCACGTTGGTCCGGGCCTGCTTGCGACGGGCCTTCAGGGTCGAGCGCACCAGCAGCAGCTCGGGGATGGTCCGGCCGCGCAGCGGGATCACGGCGAGGACGACCAGCGTCAGCGCGACCGCGCCGAAGGCGCCGGCCATCGGCTTGCTGATGGTCCAGCCGACCGCCACCAGGGCCACCGCGACCTCGACCAGCACGAGTTGCTGGAGCCTCAGCCGGCCGCCGAGCAGCCCGGGCCGGGGGTGGACGCGCACCGGGACGGCGGAGCCGGGCCCGCCGGCGGGCGTGGGCAGGGGCGCGGAGGCGGAGCCCGGGTCGTGCTGTGCCCGCCGGCCGGACCGGCGCGACCCCCTGCCCTGTGCCGTGCTGCGGCGCCCTTGAGCGGTCTGGCTTGGCATCCCCCGAGTGGCCCTCTCTGATCAGTTGTCGCGGCCCGGTTGGCCGGTTCGCGAACCGTACCCGTACCGTACTCACCGTCTGCTGCCGCATCGTAGAGGGTTCGAGGTCGCTCTCGCCCGGCGGGTGCGGACTCACGGGGCAGGTCGGTCGGACAGGGGAGACGACGAGGATGGCATCACGCCGGGACGAGCTGAACGCCTACACGTTCGCCCGCAAGCGCACAGTCGGGGCATTTCTGCTGCCCGGCGGCGGGGGCAGTGACGAGGACGCGCCGCGTCCGGTCAAGGCGATCCTGCCGAGTGTGGTGGTGGGTGCGCTGGTGGTCGGCGGGTTCGGGCTCTGGGGCGTGTTCAAGCCGAGCGCGCCGGTGGGCTGGGACGACGGCAAGAACATCATCCAGGGCAAGCAGAGCACCACCCGCTACGTGGTGCTGAAGGACCCTGACGGCAAGACCAAGCGGCTGCACCAGGTGCTCAACATGGCCTCGGCGCGGCTGGTGCTGGCGGCCGACGCCAAGGTGGTGGTGGTCGCCGACGACGTGCTCGACAAGTACCCCAACCACGGCCCGACGATCGGCATCCCGTACGCGCCGGACAAGCTGCCGACCAAGGACAACGTCAGCAGGGCGATGAAGTGGTCGGTCTGTGACCGCCCCGGCTCGGACGACAAGCAGGCGACCGTCAACCAGGCGGTGTTCGTGGCGGGCGGCGCCGACGCCAAGGCGCTGGAGGCCAAGGACCGGGTGCTCGACGTCGACCAGTCGCTGCTGGTGGAGCAGAAGGACGACCAGCAGGTGACCGTGCAGCCCGGCGCGGGCCAGCCGGCGGCCGGCCAGAGCAAGCTGAAGCTGTTCCTGATCGACGCGAAGGGCCGCAAGCACGCCATCGCGCCGAACGACCCGGACGACACCAAGACGCAGCTGATGGGTGCCATCTTCGGGACGACCGCGACCTCCCAGCCGGTCAAGAAGGAGTGGCTGGACACCCTGTCGAACGGCAGCGACATCGTCTTCCCGAAGATCGACGGGCTGGTCCCGGACGCCAAGGCCCCCAACTCCTCGGTGGCGCTGCAGAACGCGGAGGACCGCAAGGTCGGCCGGCTGGTCAAGGCCGGCGACCGGTACTACGTGGTGGGCAAGGACAAGCTGTACCTGATCACCCAGTTCCAGGCCGAGTTGATCCGTCAGAACCCGGCGCTGCAGCCGCTGTACAACCAGGACGCGAACAAGAACCCCCGGATCGACGACATCACGCCGGCGGAGCACGCCGCGCTCAAGAGCGACGCGCCGCTGATGGGGGAGGGCGGCAAGGACTGGCCCAGCAGGACCGGTGCGCCCGCCAACAACTGGCAGGCGCAGAAGGACGCGAAGATGGTGCTCTGCAGCACCTTCGACGGCGTGGCGGAGGACGGCAAGACCCCCCGTCGCAGCGTCTGGGCGGGCCCCGACTACCCGGTGAAGTCCGGTACCGGCGCGGCCGTCTCGGCCCATGTGACGCCCGGTCTGGGCCTGTTCTACCGGGCGCTGGACAGCGGCGTGGACGGCTCCGGCAGCGACTACCTGATCACCGAGACCGGTCTGCGCTACGCGGTGCCGGCCAACAGCACCGGTGGCAAGGGCGGTTCGGCGACGGCGCCGCCCGGGCAGCCGAGCCCCAGCGCCACCAAGGCCCCGTCGGCCCAGCCCACCGACCCGGCCGCGCCGCCGCAGCAGGAGGAGACCGGCGGGAACCAGGCCCGGCTCGGCTACCAGGGACTTCAGCCCGTACCGGTGCCGCAGCAGTGGTCGAACCTGGTGCCGGCCGGTCCGGCGCTCAACTCCAAGAGCGCGGCGCAGCAGCAGAACGCCTGACCGTCCCTGTCCGGTAAAGGAATTGGTCCCAGTGTCATGGTCTCGTAACTAGCAGTTGCCCGGTGTTGGGTCGGCTGCGTGTGCCGACTACAGTTCTGCAGGACATCACACCGTGATGCGCGGAGTGGCCGGAAACGGCTGCCCGGACACAATGTCTGTCTCATGGGGGACGGTAGAGCATGGGTCAGTTCACGACGACCGCTCAGGAGATGCTGGCTTTCGCCAAGCACATGGACGAGGTCATCGGCAAGATTGACGGCGAGATCAAGAGCCTCAACGCGCTGGTCGACTCGGTCAAGGGCGGCTGGAAGGGCCAGGCGGCTGCGGCCTACGGCAACCTCCAGACCGAGTTCAACCAGGACGCGGCCAAGCTGAACGAGTCGCTGCGGGCCATCAAGGGCGCGATCGAGATCACGACCAAGCAGTACTCGCAGACCGACGCGGACCAGCAGACCGCGTTCAAGGCCTGATCCCTGCTTTCTGCCAGGTCAGTCATCGACGTCCCCGGCTGAGGGTCGACGTCGCCATCTCGACAAGGAGACACTGTGTCCGACGGCCAGATTCTGGTGAACTTCGAGACCGTGCGAGGTGCCGGTACTCAGGTTCGCAACACCGCCAACACGATCAAGAACCAGCTCGACGAGCTCAAGAGCGGCGTCAACAAGATCGCCCAGAGCTGGCAGGGTGCTGCGCAGGAGGGCTACCGCGCCCACCAGACGCAGTGGGACCAGCGCGCCGCCCACCTGCAGGAGACGCTGGCGAAGATCGCCACCGCTCTGGACCAGGCGGCGGAGAGCTACAACAACACCGAGAACAGCAACAAGAAGCTCTGGACCTGACGGAGCCTGAGCCCCCGTCGGGGGCATGAGTGACTCCGCCGAAGGGGCGGGTGCCCGGTACCGGGCACCCGCCCCTGACGCGCAACCACGGGGTGGAAGACATGAGGGGTGGCAGGGTGTCCGTAGTCAGGTACCGGAAGGCGGCCGCGACGGCGGCGGCGCTCGCGGTGCTCGGCGGCCCGCTGGCCGCCCCGGCGCACGCGGACGGCCCCGGCCTCGCCGCCGCCGGTGACTGCTCCAAGTCCGCCCAGAACGTGATGGCCGTCCCGTGGTCGCTCCAGCGCATGGTGCTCGACGAGCTCTGGCAGGGCGGCCGGACCACCGGCGCGGGCGTGACCGTCGCCGTCATCGACACCGGGGTGGACGACACCAACCCGCAGCTCGCCGACAAGGTCGTCGACGGCGGCTCGCTGCTGAAGGAGAAGGACGGGCAGAAGCCCGAGGGCGGGGGCAAGGTCGACCCGGTCGGCCACGGCACCAAGGTGGCCGGCATCGTCGCCGCCGCCGCCCGCAGCGACGTGACCGGTTTCGTCGGGCTCGCCCCGAGCGCCCGCATCCTGTCGATCCGCCAGAACGACGCGGAGGGCAGCGGGGACGTCCACACCCTGGCCGCCGCGATCAGCCAGGCGGTCCAGCAGGGCGCCAAGGTCATCAACATCTCCCAGGACGTGCGCGGAGCCGGCGACGCCGGCTTCGCCGGCTACCCCGAGCTGAAGGCCGCGATCGACGCCGCCGAGGCCAAGGACGTCGTGGTGGTCGCCTCCACCGGCAACGACGGCAAGGAGGGCGACACCTACCCGGCGGCGTTCCCCACCGTGCTCGCCGTCGGCGCCTCCGACCGCAACAACGAGCGCGCCCCCTTCTCCCAGTACGGCGACTTCGTCGACGTCGCCGCGCCCGGCGTCGACATGCTCTCCACCGTTCCCCACGGCGGCCAGTGCGTGGACAACGGCACCAGCTTCGCAGCGCCCTACGTCTCCGGTCTGGCGGCGCTGCTGGTCGGCGCCCACCCGAAGTGGAAGGCGCGGCAGGTCCGCGCCTGGATCGAGCAGACCGCGCAGCGCACCGACCGCAAGGCCAACGAGTACGTCGGCTGGGGCGTGGTCGACCCGGTCAAGGCCGTCACCAAGGCGCCCGAGGTGGCGCCGGAGGCCGCCCGGGAGGACCCGCCGGTCGAGCTGGCCGCCGCCCCGATCGTGCCGCAGCCGGTCGGCCTCGGCGAGACCCAGGCCGACCGCGACGGGCGCACCGCGACCTACGTGCTGGGCATCGGCGCCCTGCTCGTCGCGCTCCTCGTCGGCGGCGGCATCGTGCTGCGCGACCACCGCCGCCGCCCCTCGAACTGAACCGGAGACTTTCCGGCCCGTCTGTAACATCCGGCCCTGCCCGCCGCATCCAAGAGATGTCGACGACGAGAGCAGGGGGCGCGGGGGATGGGGCGGATCGGTGCCATACGTGAGAGCAAGGACGCGGAGTTCCTGGAACTCGTGTCGAGCCGAACCGGGCACCTCTACCGTTCCGCCTGCCTGCTCACCAGCGGCGACACCCACCACGCCGAGGACCTCGTCCAGGAGGCCCTCAGCCGGATGTACGTGCTGTGGCGCCGCAGTGCGTGGACCGGCGGACGGCACCGCATCGACAACCCCGGGGCGTACGCCCACACCGTGATGGTGCGCACCTTCCTCGCCCAGCAGCGCCGCCGCTCCAGCGGCGAGCGGCCCACCGGCGAGCTGCCCGAGCCCGAGGGCCGCGAGGCGGACAGCACACTGCGGCTGACCCTGCTCGACGCGCTCGGCCGGCTGCCCGCCAAGGACCGGGCCGTGCTGGTGCTGCGCTACTGGGAGGACCGCAGCGTCGAGGAGACGGCCGAGGTGATGCGCGCCTCCTCGGGCGCGGTCCGCACCCGGAGCAACCGTGCCCTGGGCCGGCTGCGCACCCTGCTCGGCGACTCGCTCGCCGAGCTCGCGGCCCACTGAGCCCGCGGCCCGCGGACGCCGGGCGTCCGCCGCGCACCGGGCCTGCCGCGCACCGGGTCCGCCGCCCGTCGGATTCCCTGCCCGCCGCGTGCAAACACCCCGCCCATCGACCCATCCCGTGACCGAAGGAAACGGTGATCACGCATGTCCGAACAGGACAAGTTCGAAGACGATCTTCTCTACGCCATGACCCGTACCGGGGAGGGCTTCCGTGCCGAGCAGGCCCCACTGGTCACCGCCGGCCTGGCCCGCGGGCGCCGTCGCTGGCGCCGCCGTTCGGCCGCCGCCGTGGTGAGCGGCGCGGCCGCCCTGGCCCTGGTCGGGACGGGCGCGGTGTACCTCTCCGGCAGTGCCGACGGCACCGGGAGCGGGACGGCACTCACCGCGGCCGCCTCGGGCAGCGGCGCCGCGGGCGGCTCGGGCGCCGCGCCCACCGCCCAGGCGCCGTCGGCCTCCGCCTCCAAGGCCGTGATCAGCGGCGACGAGGTGCTCGCCACCCTTCAGGCACTGCTGCCCAAGGGCCAGGTGTCCGACGGCAAGGGGCGCGGCACCGGGGACGGCCCGGCCGCGGGCACCCTCGCCGGGGCGGACCTGGTCTTCGACGACGGCCACGGCAGGTCGCTGGTGCAGATCGGGATCCAGAAGCACCGCAAGGGCCAGTCGCAGCCGCACACCTGCCCGACGGACCTCAAGCTCGCCCGGGTCGACTCCTGCACCGCCACCACCCTGCCGGACGGCTCCCAGCTCGTCCTCAGTCAGGGCTACGAGTACTCGGACAACCGCGCCGACACCAAGGAGTGGTACGCGACGCTGACCGGCCCGGACGGCCGGGAGATCATGCTGAGCGAGTGGAACGCGCCGCAGGAGAAGGGCGCGCCGGACAGCCGTCCGAACCCGCCGTTCACCCTGGACCAGCTGAAGGCCGTGGTCACCGACAAGTCCTGGGACCGGATCGTCGCGGCGGTCCAGTACGACGGGGTCGACCACGCGGCGCAGGACACCGGCCTGACCCTGGAGGACCGTCAGGCGATCCTGGCCAAGCTGCTGCCCGCCGGGGTGACGGTGACCAAGATCACCGGCAACGAGGTCTTCGCCGACGTCCAGCTGGCCCAGGGGGCGGCCACCGGATCCCTGGTCCTGCGGGTGCAGAAGCTGGTGCCGGACCAGTCGACGGAGCAGCTGTTCGACGGCTCGACCGCGCTGCCCGACGGGAGCAGGCTCAAGCTCTACGGCCCGGGGACGGCCGACTCCAAGGGCACGCCGATGGCCGACGTCCTGCGTCCGGGCAACCTGCGCGTCCTGGTCGCCCAGGGTCCGACCGGCAAGCCGCTGCTCACCCTCGACCAGCTGACGGCGATCGCCGGCAGCCCGCTGTGGCAGGCCGCGAAGTAGGGCCTCGCACGGAGAACGGCAGTGCCCCGGGGAGCCCGGGGCACTGCCGTGTGGGGGAGGGGTGGGGGTCCTGACGGGCCGTTCTCAGGCCTGCTGGTCCTCGGGGAGGGTGATCACCCAGCGGGTGGCCTGCCGGGGGCGCAGGTAGAACAGCCAGTAGAGGGTGGCGACGGCGGTGATGCCGCCGGTCCAGAGCAGTGGCACCGTGTCCAGCTGTGTGATGACGTAGACCAGCACCACGATCAGGACGGCCGGGATGGCCGGCCAGAGCGGCATCCGCCAGGCGGCGGCGTGCTTGTGGTGGTTGCGGCGCGAGAGCAGTGCGGCGACCGCGACCAGCAGGTACATCCCGGTGACGGCGACGCCGGTGATCTCGCTCAGCAGCTCGCCCTTGACGAAGCAGAGCGCGGCGCCGGGCAGGCCCACGGCCAGGGTGGCGACCCACGGGGAGCCGAACCGGCCCAGGGTGGAGAAGGCCTTGTTGACCGGCTCCGGCCAGGCCTTGTCGCGGGCGGAGGCGAACAGCACCCGCGAGTTCTGGATGACCATGACGATGCCGGCGTTGATGATGGCCAGCGCGACGCAGAGGCTGATGAAGGTGCCGACGGCGGAGTTGCTCCAGGTGGTGACCATGCCGGAGATGTCGCCGGAGCTCAGGGTCTCCAGGTCGGGGGCGCCCATGGTGATGGCGGCGACCGGGATCAGGATGACGGCGGCCGAGATGGCCAGCGTCCAGAGCACCGTCCGCGACACGTTGCGGCGCGGGTTCTCCAGCTCCTCGGAGAGGTAGACCGCGGTGGAGAAGCCCTGGGTGATGAAGAGCGCGATCCCGAGCGCGCCGATGATGGCGCCGATGCTCACCGTGGTGGCGGCGCCGCCGTCACCGGCGACCACGCCGTGCAGCATGCTGGGCGCGTTGCCGTTGGCGTGGGCGAAGCCGAGCACCGAGACGACACCGGCGGCGATGACCTCCAGCACGAGGAAGATGCCGGTGATCCAGGCGTTGGCCCGCAGGTCCAGCAGGCCGGCCAGGGTGGCGGCGAGCATGACCGCGGCGCCCGCGATCGGCTTGTCGACGTGCAGCACCGGTGCGAGGTAGTCGGCCGTGCCGAGGGCGATGACCGAGGGGACGATCATCACCACGATCAGCGAGAGCACGAAGACCAGCCAGCCGGCGAGTCGTCCGGCCAGGGTGCCGACCATCGCGTACTCGCCGCCGGCGCTGGGGATCAGGGTGCCGAGCTCGGAGTAACAGAAGGCGACGGCGATGCAGAGCACCGAGCCGATGGCGATGGCCAGCGCGGTGGCGCTGCCGATGCTGGAGAACAGTTCCGGGACGATCACGAAGAGCGTGGAGGCCGGGGTGACGCAGGACAGCGTGAGCAGCGTGCCGCCCACGACGCCGATCGAGCGCTTGAGCGTCTGGGGAGAGGCGGCGCCGTCGGCGGCCGCAGCGGGGGCTACGGCGTGTGGCGGGCGAAGCGTGTCGGTCATGTGGCTTCCGATCGGCTCTGAGCGGTCCTGGAGAGGGAGCGGTATCGCCTCCGCTGGCTGGCTGCTCTGGGTCTTGGTCCTGACGCTCCCGGGCCGCCATGGAACCTTGGGCGTATTGAGCACGTCAATGCCGGAATTGCTTCGGAATCCGTTGCGAAGGAAGGCATAAACATGCGATCCAGTGATCACGCGCGGTCATTATCACGTATGTCCGACTTGTTACCTTGCTCGAATCACGCTTGAATCCAAGGCGAACTGAGCATTGCGCTTCTCATTCAAAGGCTGCTGCCGGTCGGGAGGGTGACTCGCCAGGCGGCCTTCCGTCGCCCGGCCTTCGTCCGGCGGGGTGCGGGAACCGCAGCGGCACGCCGGAAAGATCTAGGTAACGTTTCGGCACCCGGGACGCGAAAGGGGCCGGGCTCCTGGGAACCCGACCCCTTCGATCACTTTCCGTGACCACCGCCGATGGCGGCCGCGCATACTATGCCGACGGCAGCCAGCCCGTCTGGACCATCTGCCCGCTGGTCACCCGGCGCGAGACGAACACCCCGCGGCCCGGCGGCAGCGGCTGCGGCTTGACCGTCCCCAGCAGCGCACCCTCGTCCTTGTTGCCGGACAGGATTACGCCCTGGCCGCCCAGCTCGCGCATCCGCTGCATCACCGGCTCGTACAGCGACCGCCCCGCGCCACCCGCGCTGCGCGCGATGATCACGCGCAGGCCGATGTCGCGGGCGAACGGCAGGAACTCGGCCAGCGGCGCCAGCGGGTTGCCCGAACTCGTCGCGACCAGCTCGTAGTCGTCCACGATCACGAACATGTCCTTGCCGCTGTACCAGCTGCGGTTGCGCAGCTGCTCGGCGGTCACGTCCGGGCCCGGCAGACGGCGCGAACAGGCCCCGCGCAGCATCTCCACGATGCTGGTCATGGTCGGCTGCGCGGCCGCGTACTCCACCAGGTACTCCTGCGGCACCGCGCCGAGCAGCGCGCGGCGGTAGTCGCCGACCACGATGCCGGCCTGGTCCGGGGTGTACCGCTCGGTGATCTGCTTGACCAGCAGCCGCAGCAGCGCCGACTTACCGGACTCGGTGTCACCGAAGACGATGAACAGCGGGTCGGTCTCGAAGTTGACGAACGCCGGCGCCAGCTCCAGCTCGTCCACGCCGAACGCGACGCCGCGCTCCGGGTACTCGAAGCCCTTCGGCAGCGCGAACCCGTCCAGCACCGTCGGCAGCATCCGGACCTGCGGGGCGCGCGGGCCCGTCCAGGCCGCGTTGACCGCCGCCACCAGACCGGCCACGCCCTGCTGCAGGTCGTCCACCGAGCGGGAGCCGTCCAGTCGGGGCAGGCCCGTCAGGAAGTGCATCCGCTCCGAGGTGATGCCGCGCCCGGGACTGGCCGGCACGTTCTGCGCCACCCGGCGGTCCACCTCGGACTCCATCGAGTCACCGAGCTTCAGCTCGGTCCGGTTCTGCAGCAGGTCCTTGAGGGCCGGGCGGACCTCCGCGTACCGGGTCGCCGTGACGATCAGGTGGACGCCGTAGCCGAGGCCGCGCTGGGCGATGTCCCCGATCACGCCCTCCAGCATCTCGAACTCCTGCTTGAAGGTGTTCCAGCCGTCGACGACCAAGAAGACGTCGCCGAACTGCTCGTCCGGCAGCTGGCCGGCCGCCCGGCGGGCCCGGTACGTCGCGATCGAGTCGATCCCGGTCTGCCGGAACAGCTCCTCGCGCCGGTTCAGCACCCCGTGCACCTCGCTGATCATCCGGCGCACCTTCTCGGCGTCCAGCCGCCCGGCCACCCCGCCGACGTGCGGCAGGTCCTGGAGCGACTGGAAACCGCCACCGCCGAAGTCCAGCAGGTAGAACTGCGCCTCCAGCGGGGTGTGGGTGAGCGCGAACGCGGCCACCGTGGTGCGGATCATCGTCGACTTGCCCGACAGCGGACCACCCACCACCAGACCGTGGCCGCCCGCACCCGAGTAGTCGTGCTCCAGCACGTCGCGCTTCTGCTCGCGGGGCCGGTCCACGATGCCGACCGGCACCTTCAGCCGGCCCAGGCCGGCGGACCCGGGCGAGGTCAGCCCGCGCTCCGCCGTCGCCTGCAGCGGCAGCATCAGCTCGTCCATGCTCGGCGGATCGTCCAGCGGCGGCAGCCACACCTGGTGCGCGGCCGGGCCCTGGCCCACCATCCGCTGCACGAACACGTCCAGCACGGTGTCGACCAGCGCGTCGTCCTGCTCCTCGACCTCCGGCTCGACCTCCTGCACCAGCGGCTCCACCACCGGCACCTCGGCCGCCGAGAACAGCACGGGCTGCGCCGTCACCAGCCGGCCGCCGGTCGACCGCTGCTGCCCGGGCGCGCGGTACGGGCCCGAGACGTACGCGGCCTTGAACCGATCCATCACGTCGGTGCCGAACTTCAGGTACCCGACACCCGGCACCGGCGGCAGGTGGTACGCGTCCGGCACACCGATCGCCGCCCGCGACTCGGCCGCCGAGAAGGTGCGCAGACCGATCCGGTACGAGAGGTAGGTGTCCAGACCGCGCAGCTTGCCCTCCTCCAGGCGCTGCGAGGCCAGCAGCAGGTGCACACCCAGCGAACGGCCGATCCGGCCGATCTGGATGAACATGTCGATGAAGTCCGGCTTCGCGGTGAGCAGCTCGGAGAACTCGTCGATGATCAGTACCAGCGACGGCAGCGGGTCCAGCGCCGCACCCGCCGCACGGGCCCGCTCGTACTCGTTCACGTTGGCGTAGTTGCCGGCCGAACGCAGCAGCTCCTGGCGGCGCACCATCTCACCGTCGATCGCGTCGCGCATGCGGTCGACCAGGGTGAGCTCGCCCTCCAGGTTGGTGATCACCGCGGAGGTGTGCGGCATGTCCGCCATGCCGGAGAAGGTCGCGCCACCCTTGAAGTCCGCCAGGACGAAGTTCAGCGTCTCCGAGGAGTGCGTCATCGCCAGGCCCAGCACCAGGGTGCGCAGCAGCTCCGACTTGCCGGAGCCGGTCGCGCCGACGCACAGGCCGTGCGGGCCCATGCCCTCCAGCGCGGCCTCCTTGATGTCCAGGTAGACGTGCTCGCCCCCGGCCCCGACCCCGATCGGCACCCGCAGCTTCTCGTGCTGCGCCCGCGTGCGCCAGCTGCGCGACACCTCGAAGGAGCCCGGGTCGCCCGAGTTCATCAGGTCGGTGAAGTCCAGGTTGGACAGCAGCGGCTCGTCGTCACCTCCGGCCGAGATCCGGTACGGCGCCAACTGCCGGGCCAGCGCCTCGGACTGCCAGGTCGAGAGGGTGTCCGGCTTGCCGGAGTAGGTCGCGCCCGACGCCGAGCGGAGCACCAGCTCGTCCGGCGTCACCGTCACGATCAGGTGGCCGGTCGGCTCGTCCAGGTCGCCCGGGACCACCTCGACGATGGTCACGCCCTGGACGCCCTCCGCGCCGGCCAGCAGCGAGTCGTGCGGCACCGAAGCGCCGTCCATGACGACGATGATGTGCGGCTGGTCCGAGGACGGCGCCGCGTCCCGCACGAACCGCTGGCGGCCCGCCAGTTCGTCCTGGAGCAGGAACTCCAGCTCACCGAGGCCGGTCGCGATCAGCCGGCGCGAACCCGCGCCGTCGCTCTCCTTGCGGTGCTGGTTGTGCGGGAGCCACTTGGTCCACTCCCACTCCTCCGCCGCACCCGGCGCCGCGGCCACCGTCACCAGCAGGTCGTCCGGCGAGTGCAGCGTCGTCAACTGGGAGATCATCGCCCGCACGTTGCCGTACACGGTGTCCGGGTCCCCGCACACGGTGATGTGGTAGAAGGCGCGCAGCGAGACCGCCAACGGCAGGTCCTGCAGGGTGCCGTGAGCCTTGAGGAAGGTGTGCATCGCCGCCGCGGAGAGCGGTTCCAGCTCCTCCATCGGCGCCGTCTGCGGCGCCACCAGCGGCGTCGACAGCTGCACCGGCCCGCGGCCGACCCGGATCTGCGCGAAGTCGGCGTCCCCGGTGCGGCGTTCCCACAACCGGCGGCCGTCCGCGACGATCGACCAGAGCTGGTCCGGCTCCGGGTTCAGGAACAGCTGCGCGCCGCGCTGGCGCTCGGCGGTCCGGCGGACCTGGCGGCGCATCTGCTGCAGGTACTTCAGGTAGTCGCGGCGCTCGTCGGCGGTGGCGGTCGAACCGCCCTTGCGCGCCCGCACGATCTGGGCCAGCGCCATGCCGACCGTCGAGACGATCATCAGACCGCCCATGATCTTCATCGGGGCCTGCGCGCCGGGCGAGAAGAAGAACACCGCCGAGCCGCCCATGCCGAGCATCGGCAGGAGGCTCATCATCCAGTCCTCGCCGCCCGACCTCGGCAGCTCCGGCGGGGTGACCAACTCGACCGGCTCGTCCGGCACCGCCGGCGGATAGGCCCGCGCGGGTCGCTTGACCGTGATCACGCTCATGCGCCCACCTCGCTGCGCCCGGCGGTCGCCTGACGGGACACGCACCTTCCGATGACTCTCCCCCGGCCTCCGGCCGGGGGGACCCCCATGCTCCGGTCACTCATGTGCGCACCACACCCCACGGCCTTGAACGGCTCGCTCAATCACTTCGGCATCAGCCCTCACGCAACTGGATACGTACGGGTGAGGGCGCCCCGTGTGACGCCGCCCCCGCTCCGCCGACCGCAGGCAGACCCGGGGAGGAACGCGGCCCCTGCCCCCGTCGCCTTGCGCAGGGGCCGATCCTACTGGGCGCCTGTCCGGCTGCTCAGCCCGGGCCCGCGGCACCTCCGCGACCCGCACCGGCCCCGCCCCTCACCCCTGCGCATCGGCAGGCACGAACGGAGCGGGTAGGGTAACGCCGCGCCAACTCATGGCCGGATCGAGACAGTTCCGCCCGGCCGGCGCCGCGCAGCAGCCAGACCGACCGCCGCCGGCAGAGCGGCACTGTCTACAAGGGGGAGCGCCCAGTGCGTCGAGTGATCGGTGTCAGCGAGGTAGGGGCATGAGTACCTCCGCCACGACCGGTTTCTGCCGGGTCACCGTCGTCGCCCCGGACAGCCGGATCGACGTCGCCCTGCCCGAGGACGTTCCGCTCGCGGACGTCTACCCCGAGGTGCTGCGCCTGTCCGGCCAGACCCAGCCGGACGGTGCCCCGACCGGCTTCCACCTCGTCCGCCGCGACGGCACCGTGCTCGACAGCGGGTTGCCGCTCGCCGCCCAGCAGGTCCGCGACGGCGACCTGCTGAGCCTGCGTCCCTTCGCCGAGTCGCTGCCGCCGGCCGTCTACGACGACGTGGCCGACGCCATCGCCAGCGCCGTCGAGGCCGACCGCCGGTTCTGGAGCCCCGAGCTGATGAGGGCCTTCGGCCTGATCGGCGCCGGCGTGCTGCTCACCCTGCTCGGCTTCGCGCTCTGGTTCTCCGACCTGCGCCACGACATGCACGGCCTGCCCGGCATCCTCTCCGGCGTCACCGCCGTGATGCTGACGGCCCTGGCCGGCGTCCGCGCCCGGGTCTACCAGGACGCCTGGGCCGCCCTCGCGCTCGGCCTCGGCGCACTGCCGCACGCCATGATCGGCGGCAGCGGCATCATCGCCCCCGCCCACGCGTGGGACGGCCCGGGCCGGCTCCAGTTCCTCACCGGCTGCGTCGCCGCCCTGATCGTCGCCGTGCTGCTGGTGGGCCTGCTGCCCGAGAAGGACTCGCTGTTCGTCGCCGCCGCCTTCATGGCCGCCTCCGGCGCGCTCGCCACCTTCGCCGCCGTGCTGCTGCCCGGCACCCCGGCCAGCCACATCGCCGCCGTCACCGGCGTCGCCGCCACCGCCGTGATCGGCTTCCTGCCCGGTCTCTCGGCCCGCTTCGCCCGGCTGCCCGTCGGCTTCAGCGCCCCCGGCCAGGCCCGTACCCGCAGCCGCGACTACGACGAGGAGGCCGGCCGCGCCGAGGCCGTCCAGTACGAGCGGATCGCCCACCAGGCCCGCCGCGGCCACGAGGTGCTGGTCGGCCTGGTCGGCGGCTGCGCCGCGGTGATCGTCGGGGCCTGCGCCGTGCTCGGCTTCACCGACGAGCTCTTCCCCGAGCTGCTCGCGCTGACCCTCGGCATCGCCACCATGCTGCGCGCCCGGCTGTTCCGCTACACCGCGCAGGTCTTCAGCCTCACCATCGCGGGCCTGCTCGGCCTGTCGCTGCTGATCGTCGGCCTCTCGCTGCACACCCCGCTGTTCATCCTGAAGGCCTCCAGCACGACCCAGGTCGACCTGCGCACCATCTGGCTGGCCGCCTCGATCGCGTTCGGCGCCGCGATCCTCACCGCGATCGCCCTGGTGGTGCCGCGGCTCGGCGTCTCCCCGTTCTGGGGGCGCATCCTGGACCTGGTCGACAGCCTCACCCTGATCGCCCTCGTCCCGCTGGCGCTCGGCGTGCTCGACATCTACAGCCTGGTCCGCGGCGGCATCACCGGCTGACCGGCCCGGCGGCAGGCCGGACGGACGGCACTGGTACGCTTGCCTTTCGAGTGCACCAGTGTGTCCGCCCCGCGCGGGTCGCAGGCCGCCGGCCGCGCTCGCAGACGACACCGAGTTCTCACAGAGTCCTGTGCCGTAGACCAGGACCGCTCGGTATCACCCCGAAGGAGTTGCAGTGGCTCTCGCCTCTGACGTCAAGAAGCAGATCATCGCCGAGTTCGGCCAGAAGGAGGGCGACACCGGCTCCCCCGAGGTCCAGGTGGCCATGCTCTCCCGACGCATCTCGGACCTGACCGAGCACCTGAAGGCCCACAAGCACGACCACCACTCGCGTCGTGGCCTGCTGATCCTGGTCGGCCAGCGTCGCCGCCTGCTGCAGTACCTGGCCAAGAAGGACATCGAGCGCTTCCGTACGCTCGTCGACCGCCTGGGCATCCGCCGCGGTGCCGCCGGTGGCGCCCGCTAAGACCGCCGCTCGGGGCGGCTCCCCACACCGGGGAGCCGCCCCTCGCGCGTATGCCGCGGCCGGTGACGCATGGCGTCCCGGGCACGACAACCGCGCATAACAACTCGCGCGCACCTCCCCAGGTGGCCGAGGATTGCACCGTAGGGTTGTGGGCATGCCGGGTGATGGCGCCACACCGCGCCACCCAGGCGGAAAGACCCCAACCCCCCGCGGGACGAAGGCTTCAAACGGAAGCCGCCCGCATCCGAGAGAGCGTCCAGACGCGGACCGCCCGTCCAGGCCTGGCAGCCGAGAGGCGCCGGTCCTCGGTAGTGGCCGCCGGAAGCCCCGCAGACCGAGCGGGGCCCACCGGAGGCTTCGATCGAAGACCGGCCCGGACTGCCTTCCTCTGTGAAAGAGGGCCCCGGGCCACCGGCAGGCGATGCGCGGGGACGCTCTCCCGGAGACGTACGAAAGAGGAGATCTTCCAGGTGGAAGAGAACGTGTTCTACGCCGAGGCCGTTATCGACAACGGTTCCTTCGGCACCCGTACCATCCGCTTCGAGACCGGCCGTCTGGCCCGTCAGGCCGCCGGCTCCGCCGTGGCCTACCTGGACGACGACACCATGGTGCTGTCGGCCACCAGCGCGTCCAAGCAGCCGAAGGAGCACTTCGACTTCTTCCCGCTGACCGTGGACGTCGAGGAGCGGATGTACGCCGCGGGCCGCATCCCCGGCTCGTTCTTCCGTCGCGAGGGCCGGCCCTCCGAGGACGCCATCCTCACCTGCCGCCTGATCGACCGCCCGCTGCGTCCGTCCTTCGTCAAGGGCCTGCGCAACGAGGTCCAGGTCGTCGTCACCGTGATGGCGCTCAACCCGGACCACCTGTACGACGTGGTGGCCATCAACGCCGCCTCCGCCTCCACCCAGCTGGCGGGCCTGCCGTTCTCCGGCCCGATCGGCGGCGTCCGCGTCGCGCTGATCAAGGGCCAGTGGGTGGCCTTCCCGACCCACAGCGAGCTCGAGGACGCCGTCTTCGACATGGTCGTCGCCGGCCGCGTGCTGCCGGACGGCGATGTCGCGATCATGATGGTCGAGGCCGAGGCCACCACCAAGACCATCAAGCTGGTCGCCGACGGCGCCGAGGCCCCGACCGAGGACGTCGTCGCCGCCGGTCTGGACGCCGCCAAGCCGTTCATCAAGGTGCTCTGCGCCGCCCAGGCGCAGCTGGCCGCCCAGGCCGCCAAGCCGACCGGCGAGTTCCCGGTCTTCCTGGACTACCAGGACGACGTGCTCGCCGCCCTGACCGCCGCGGTCAAGGACGAGCTGGCCCAGGCTCTCACCATCCCGGGCAAGCAGGAGCGCAACAACGAGCTGGACCGCGTCAAGGCGATCGCCGCCGAGAAGCTCCTCCCGGAGTTCGAGGGTCGCGAGAAGGAGATCAGCGCCGCGTACAACGCGCTGACCAAGAAGGTCGTGCGCGAGCGCGTCATCAAGGACAAGGTCCGCATCGACGGCCGCGGTGTCACCGACATCCGCACCCTGGCCGCCGAGGTCGAGGCCATCCCGCGCGTCCACGGCTCGGCCCTGTTCGAGCGCGGCGAGACCCAGATCCTGGGTGTCACCACGCTGAACATGCTGCGCATGGAGCAGCAGCTCGACACGCTCTCCCCGGAGACGCGTCGCCGCTACATGCACAACTACAACTTCCCGCCGTACTCGGTCGGCGAGACCGGCCGCGTGGGCTCGCCCAAGCGCCGCGAGATCGGCCACGGCGCGCTGGCGGAGCGGGCGATCCTGCCCGTGCTGCCGACCCGCGAGGAGTTCCCCTACGCGATCCGCCAGGTCTCCGAGGCGCTGAGCTCCAACGGCTCCACCTCGATGGGCTCGGTCTGCGCCTCCACCATGTCGCTGCTGAACGCCGGTGTGCCGCTGAAGGCCGCCGTCGCCGGTATCGCCATGGGCCTGATCTCGCAGGAGATCGACGGTGAGACCCACTACGTCGCGCTGACCGACATCCTGGGTGCCGAGGACGCGTACGGCGACATGGACTTCAAGGTCGCCGGTACCCGCAACTTCATCACCGCGCTGCAGCTGGACACCAAGCTCAACGGCATCCCGGCGTCGGTGCTGGCCGCCGCGCTGAAGCAGGCCAAGGACGCCCGTCTGCACATCCTCGACGTGATGAACGAGGCCATCGACGCGCCCGACGAGATGTCGCCGAACGCGCCGCGCATCATCACCATCAAGATCCCGGTGGACAAGATCGGTGAGGTCATCGGCCCCAAGGGCAAGATGATCAACCAGATCCAGGAGGACACCGGCGCGGACATCACCATCGAGGACGACGGCACCATCTACATCGGTGCGGTCGACGGTCCCTCGGCGGAGGCTGCCCGTACGACGATCAACCAGATCGCCAACCCGACCATGCCGGAGGTCGGCGAGCGCTACCTGGGCACCGTGGTGAAGACCACGACGTTCGGCGCGTTCGTCTCGCTCATGCCGGGCAAGGACGGCCTGCTGCACATCTCGCAGATCCGCAAGCTGGCCGGTGGCAAGCGCGTCGAGAACGTCGAGGACGTCCTCGCTGTCGGCGCCAAGGTCCAGGTCGAGATCGCCGAGATCGACCCGCGCGGCAAGCTCTCCCTGATCCCGGTCGTCGAGGGCGAGGAGGGTGGCGAGGCCGCTTCCGAGTGAAGCGCCGCTAGCCTCCCCCTTCAGTAAACGCGGTCGCGGCCCGCACGCCCCCGTCGGCGTGCGGGCCGCATCCCGTTGTTCCCCCATGCTTTCTACGGAGGTACCCCCGTGGCCCAGGCCTCGGCGGCGACGCAGCGCCCCGGCTCCACCCGGACCCTGCTCAAGGGCGCGGACGGCGCCGGCACGGTGCGCCGCACCGTGCTCCCCGGCGGCCTGCGGGTCGTCACCGAGACCCTGCCGACGGTGCGCTCCGCCACCTTCGGCATCTGGGTCGGCGTCGGCTCGCGCGACGAGACCCCGCAGCTCAACGGGGCGACCCACTATCTGGAGCACCTGCTCTTCAAGGGCACCGAGCGGCGCAGCGCGCTGGACATCTCGGCGGCCCTGGACGCGGTCGGCGGCGAGATGAACGCCTTCACCGCGAAGGAGAACACCTGCTACTACGCCCGCGTGCTGGACACCGACCTGCCGCTGGCCATCGACGTGGTCTGCGACATGCTCACCGGCTCGCTGATCCGCCCCGAGGACGTCGAGGCCGAACGCGGCGTCATCCTCGAGGAGATGGCGATGGCCGAGGACGACCCGGGCGACGTGGTGCACGACCTCTTCGCCAAGGTGATCTTCGGCAGCGGTCCGCTCGGCCGCCCGATCCTCGGCACCCAGGAGACCGTCCAGGCCCTCACCCGGGACCAGATCGCCGGCTTCTTCCACCGGCGCTACAAGCCCGAGCACCTGGTGGTCGCGGCAGCCGGCAACCTGGACCACCGCAAGGTCGTCAAGCAGGTCGAGCAGGCCTTCGCGCCGCTGCTCGCCAAGTCGCAGGCGGCCCCGGCGGTGGCCCGCCGCGGCGTCAAGGCGCTGCGCACGGCCGGCCGGGTCGAGGTGCTCAACCGCTCCACCGAGCAGGCCCACCTGGTGTTGGGCGTGCCCGGCGTGCCCCGGCACGACGAGCGCCGCTGGGCGATGGGCGTGCTCAACGCGGCCCTCGGCGGCGGGATGAGCTCCCGGCTGTTCCAGGAGGTCCGGGAGAAGCGCGGCCTGGCCTACTCGGTGTACTCGTACTCCTCGTCGTACGCGGACAGCGGCCTGTTCGGCATCTACGCGGGCTGCCAGCCCAAGCGGGTCGAGGAGGTGCTGCGGATCTGCCGCGACGAGCTCGCCAAGGTGGTCGCCGACGGCATCACCGAGGAGGAGCTGCGGCGGGCCATCGGCCAGATCTCCGGCTCCACCGTGCTCGGCATGGAGGACACCGGCTCGCTGATGAACCGCATCGGCAAGGCCGAGCTCAGCTACGGCCACCACCTCTCGGTGGACGAGATGCTGGCGAAGATAGCGGCCGTGACCCTCGACGACGTCCACGCGGTGGCCCGTGACGTGCTGGGCGCGTACCGGCCGTCGCTCGCGCTGATCGGCCCGATCAACGACAAGCGGGCCGCCAGGCTCGCCGACCTGCTGGCCTGAAGGGACTTTCCGCCATGACGCTGCGTGTCGCCGTGATCGGCGCCAAGGGCCGGATCGGCTCCGAGGCCGTGAAGGCCGTCGAGGCCGCCCCGGACCTGGAGCTGGTCGCCACGCTCGGCCGCGAATCGAAGCTGGAGGAGCTCACCGACGCCGGGGTGCAGGTCGTCGTCGAGCTGACCCACCCCGACTCGGTGATGCCCAACCTCGACCACTGCCTGCACCACGGCATCCACGTGGTCACCGGCACCACCGGCTGGACGGACGAGCGGCTGGCCACCGTCCGCGGCTGGCTGGACGAGGCACCCGGGCTGGGCCTGCTGATCGCGCCGAACTTCTCCATCGGCGCCGTGCTCGGCATGAAGTTCGCCCAGACCGCCGCCAAGTACTTCGAGTCGGTCGAGGTGGTCGAGCTGCACCACGACCGCAAGGCGGACGCGCCCAGCGGCACCGCCACCCGCACCGCCCAGCTGATCGCCGCCGCCCGTGCCGAGGCCGGCCGGCCGCCGCAGCAGGACCCGACCACCCACAGCCTGCCGGGCGCCCGCGGCGCCGACGTGGACGGGGTGCCGGTGCACGCCGTCCGGCTGCGCGGCCTGCTCGCCCACCAGCAGGTGATGTTCGGCGACACCGGCGAGACCCTCACCATCCGGCACGACTCGCTGCACCACAGCAGCTTCATGCCGGGCATCCTGCTCGGCGTCCGCAAGGTCGTCGAGGCCCCCGGGCTCACCCTGGGCCTCGAACACTTCCTGGACCTGTGAGCCCGTCATGACGTCCCGTACCGGCTTCTTCGTCCTCTCCGGCGTGCTGCTGCTGGTCGCCCTGGTCTGCATCGGCGAGGGCGTCCAGCTGATCGCCACCGGCAAGCCGCTCGGCATCGGCATGGGCGTCTGCGCCTTCGTCATCCCGCTGATCGGCGTCTGGTTCCTGCGCCAGACCATCCGCTTCGGCCGGGCCGGCGAGCGGCTCGCCCGCGAGCTCGAGGCCGAGGGCGGTCTGCCCGTGGACGAGCTCAGGCGCACCGCCGGCGGCCGGATCGACCGGGCCTCGGCCGACGAGGTGTTCGCCCGCCGCCGGGCGGAGGCGGAGGAGTCCCCGGGCGACTGGCGGGTCTTCTTCCGCCTCGCGGTGGCGTACGCCGACGCCGGCGACACCCCGCGCGCCCGCAAGACCATGCAGCACGCGATCCGGCTGCACAGCACCACCGGCACCACCAGCACCACCGAAACCGCGAGGAGTAACGCGTGACCGACGACACCACGGCCCCCCAGTTCCGCAGCGACGTCACCGTCGAGCTGGTCCGCAGCGCCGCCGCCGACTCGGACGTCATCTGGGCGGCCCGGGTCTCGACGGCGGGGGAGCAGTCCCTGGAGGCGCTCCAGCAGGACCCGGAGAAGTCCAAGGGCCTGATCAACTTCCTGATGCGGGACCGGCACGGTACGCCGTTCGAGCACAACTCGATGACCTTCTTCATCAGCGCGCCGATCTTCGTGTTCCGCGAGTTCCACCGGCACCGCAGCGGCTGGTCGTACAACGAGGAATCCGGCCGCTACCGTCAGCTGGAGCCGGTCTTCTACGTGCCCGGCGAGGACCGCAAGCTGGTCCAGGAGGGCCGCCCGGGCCGCTACGAGTTCCTCGACGGCACCCCGGAGCAGCACAAGACCGTCACCGAGGCGATGGAGGCGGCCTACCGCGAGGCGTACGGCCGCTACCAGGAGATGCTGGCGGCCGGTGTCGCCCGCGAGGTGGCCCGGGCCGTGCTGCCGGTCGGCCTCTTCTCCTCGATGTACGCGACCTGCAACGCGCGCTCGCTGATGCACTTCCTGTCGCTGCGGACCAAGAAGGAGAACGCCGCCGTGCCGTCCTTCCCGCAGCGCGAGATCGAGATGGTCGCCGAGCAGATGGAGGAGCAGTGGGCCCGGCTCATGCCGCTCACCCATGCGGCCTTCGAGAAGCACGGCCGAGTCGCCCCCTGACCTGGGGTGATAGGCATATGGGCGGCTTGCCTGAGATGTCTGGATTGCGGCTTTTCTAGCCGCTCCCTACGCTCGTGACACGGATTCCGGTGCTGCTTGAACCCCCGAGCATGCAGCACCGGAATCCCATCTTTGCGCCGCCCCGCGTGCCGCACCCGCGTGCTACACCTGTCCGAACCCTGGACCGGCCTGGGTACCGCCCCACCGCCTACGAGTAGCTTTGGACGCATGGCTCCGACCTCCACCCCCCAGACGCCTTTCGGCCGGGTCCTGACCGCGATGGTGACGCCGTTCACCGCTGACGGCGGGCTCGACCTCGAGGGCGCCCAGCGCCTCGCCGCACACCTCGTCGACTCCGGCAACGACGGCCTCGTCGTCAACGGAACCACCGGCGAATCCCCGACCACCAGCGACGCCGAGAAGGCGGAGCTCGTTCGCGCCGTGGTGGAGGCGGTGGGGGACCGCGCCCACGTGGTGGCCGGTGTCGGCACCAACGACACGCACCACAGCGCCGAGCTGGCCCGCCAGGCCGAGGCCGCCGGAGCGCACGGTCTGCTGGTCGTCACGCCGTACTACAGCAAGCCCCCGCAGGAGGGCCTGTACCGGCACACCACGCACATCGCCGACGCCACCGGCCTGCCGGTCATGCTCTACGACATCCCCGGCCGCAGCGGCGTCGCGCTGAGCCACGAGACGCTGGTCCGGCTCGGCGAGCACCCGCGGATCGTCGCCAACAAGGACGCCAAGGGCGACCTCGGCGCCGCCGCCTGGGCGATCGCCCGCTCCGGCCTGGCCTGGTACTCCGGGGACGACATCCTCAACCTGCCGCTGCTGTCCGTCGGAGCCGTCGGCGTGGTCAGCGTGGTCGGGCACGTGGTCGCCGGCGAACTGCGCAGCATGATCGACGCCTTCCAGGGCGGCGATGTGGCCAAGGCCACGGCGATCCACCAGAGCCTGCTCCCGGTCTTCAGCGGTATGTTCCGCACGCAGGGTGTCATCCTCAGCAAGGCCGCCCTGGAGCTCCAGGGCCTGCCGGCCGGCCCGCTCCGGCTGCCGCTCGTCGGCGCGACTCCCGAGGAGATCGCGCAATTGAAGAAGGATCTCGCCGCAGGCGGGGTACACCTGTAACAGACACAGACGTGCGCGCCCCGGCTCGCCGGACCTCCCGAGGTCTGCCGCTGAACCGGACGAAGGCGCGAGAGCACCGACCCAGTAGGAAACCGGCACTGAGTACGCACGCCATATGTCTCTTGGGGGAGGACCCCGGGCATATGGCGTGCGTCGTGAGGAGAGTCTTTTGAGCCACCCGCATCCCGAACTCGGCGCGCCCCCCGCACTGAAGGAGGGCGCCCTCCGCATCACTCCGCTCGGCGGCCTCGGCGAGATCGGCCGCAACATGACGGTCTTCGAGTACGGGGACCGCATGCTGATCGTCGACTGCGGCGTCCTCTTCCCCGAGGACGAGCAGCCCGGCGTCGACCTGATCCTGCCGGACTTCAGCTACATCCGGGACCGCCTCGACAAGATCGACGGCATCGTCCTGACCCACGGGCACGAGGACCACATCGGCGCCGTCCCGTACCTGCTCCGGGAGAACCCGGACATCCCGCTGATCGGCTCGAAGCTCACCCTCGCACTGATCGAGGCCAAGCTGGCCGAGCACCGCATCCGGCCGTACGTGCTGGAGGTCGCGGAGGGCGACCGCGAGCGGATCGGCCCCTTCGACTGCCAGTTCATCGCGGTCAACCACTCCATCCCGGACGCGCTGGCCGTCGCCGTGCGCACGCCCGCCGGCATGGTCGTCGCCACCGGTGACTTCAAGATGGACCAGCTGCCGCTCGACGGCCGCCTGACCGACCTGCCGACCTTCGCCAAGCTGGCCGAGGAGGGCATGGACCTGCTGCTGGTGGACTCCACCAACGCCGAGGTCCCCGGCTTCATCCCGCACGAGCGGGACATCTCGGCCGCGCTGAGAAACGTCTTCGCGAACGCCGACAAGCGCATCATCGTCGCCTCCTTCGCCAGCCACGTGCACCGCATCCAGCAGGTGCTGGACGCCGCGCACGAGTACAAGAGGAAGGTCGCCTTCGTCGGCCGCTCGATGGTCCGCAACATGGGCATCGCGCGCGACCTCGGGTACCTCAAGGTCCCGGGCAACCTGATCGTCGACGTCAAGCAGCTGGACGACCTGCCGGACAAGGAGGTCGTGCTGATCTGCACCGGTTCGCAGGGCGAGCCGATGGCCGCGCTGTCCCGGATGGCCAACCGCGACCACCAGATCCGCATCGTCGAGGGCGACACCGTCGTCCTGGCGTCGTCGCTCATCCCGGGCAACGAGAACGCCGTCTACCGGGTGATCAACGGCCTGACCCGCTGGGGCGCCAAGGTCGTGCACAAGGGCAATGCCAAGGTGCACGTCTCCGGCCACGCCTCGGCCGGAGAGCTGCTGTACTTCTTCAACATCTGCAAGCCCCGCAACCTGATGCCGGTCCACGGTGAATGGCGCCACCTGCGGGCCGCCGCCGACCTGGGCATCGCGACCGGTGTGCCGAAGAACCGCACGGTCATCGCCGAGGACGGCGTCTGCGTCGACCTCGAGAACGGCATCGCCCGGATCGTCGGCAAGGTGCAGGCCGGCTACGTCTACGTCGACGGCTCGTCGGTCGGCGACATCACCGAGGCGTCGCTCAAGGACCGCAGGATCCTCGGCGAGGAGGGCTTCATCTCGGTCTTCGTGGTGGTCGACTCCACCAACGGCAAGATCGTGGGCGGCCCGACCATCCAGGCCCGCGGCTCCGGCATCGACGACAACGCGTTCGTCCCGGTGACCGCCAAGCTGCAGGAGGCGCTGGACCGCTCGGCCGGCGACGGCGTCCTGGAGATCCGCCAGGTCCAGCAGCTGGTCCGCCGGACCATCGGCAAGTGGGTGGCTGACAACTACCGCCGCCGTCCGATGATCCTGCCGGTCGTCGTCGAGGTCTGATCCTCCCGCTGGTCGGTTTGACGTGGGGCAGCCCGGTGCGTAATGTTCTCCGGGTTGCCCCACGGGACGGCCCCTGCAGGAGTTCTCGAACGAAATTCGAGAACGGAGCGGGAAAACGGCCCGAAAAACTCTGCTAGGGTTTGGGAGCGCCGAAAGGCCAGAGTAAATCTGATGAATGAAACTCCGGAAAACGGAGCGGAAAACATCTGATAAGCTTGAAACACGAAAGAACGAAGCGCCCGGAGGGCCCGCTGGAAGGCGGTCCGAAGGAAGTGTCCGTTCCTTGAGAACTCAACAGCGTGCCA
>NZ_JBVINN010000044.1:0-73497 GCF_055579305.1 Kitasatospora sp. NPDC032757
GTCATCCGGCACAAGATCAACAGGCACCCGGACAGCCTGCCGACCAAGATCGCCAGGCGCAAGAGTGCAGTTCAACTCATTCTGAAACGATCAGTTAAGCGGCTTCCCCTGCCACCCGTCGTCGTGCAGCGCCTGGGCCGGCACCTCGTCCTGGCCACGAAGTAACTGGTACACCACACCGCGTGCAGTACTTCGGTTCTTCGGCTCGGTGGTGCTGTGGTCAGGGATTGCCATTTGTGCTGTGTTCATGACTTACAGACGGTGTGTCACGTCAGCGAGAACGTTCAATGCGGAGAATTTGCTCACCAGTTACATGATTCGCGCAAGTCCCTTCCGTTCTGAGTACGGATCTGACAGCATCGTCCGCTATCCGGTGATCAAGCGCCGGTGATCACCACCTCGGCCCGTGACGGGTGTTCATCCCTGGCCGGCCCCTGATGGGGTGGCCTCGCAGGCGTACGGGGACCGGGGCGTCATCAGGGGGAGGAACGGGATGCTCGGCTTCGTCGTGCGCCGTCTGCGCGGGCGACTGCCGCTGGCCGGTGCCGTCCTGGCCGCGATCGGCTTCGCCGCCGCCGCGGCGGCCTCCGCCCGGGAGCGTGCCGCCGACTTCACCGCGCTGCTCGCCCTCGGCACCCCGCGGAGGCGGCTGGTCCGCACCGCCGCGGCCGAGCAGGCCGTGCTGGTCCTGCTCGGCAGTCTGGTCGGCCTCGGCCCGGGCTCCCTGATCATCCGGCTGATCGTGCCGCTCGTGGTGCACACCCCGGCGGCCCGCCGGCCGACGCCCGAGGCGCTGGTCGTCCTGCCGCTCGGCTGGTCCCTGCTGCTGGCGGCCGCGATCGCCGCCGTACCCCTGTTGTCGGTCTTCCTGATCGGACGCCGTCGTCGAGACGTGGCCGCCCGGCTACGGCACGTGGAGGAGATGTGACCACCCCGGCCGACACCCGCACCCCCCGCTCCGGCGGGGCCCGGCCGACCGCCGGGCTCCGGCCCGCGCCGTGGGTCCGCACCCGGCTGCGGTCGGCGCCGCTCGCCGCCCTGCTCATGGCGGCCCTCGCGTTCGGCACCGTCTTCCTGGCCGCCGCGTTCCCGCGCGCCCTCGACCGGGGGACGGACGACGCGCTGCACCGGTTCCTGAGGGACCGCGGACCCGCCTGGAACACCCTCGTCGCCACCTCCAACGACCGGTTCGACGCCGCCGACCTCGACGAGGTCGCCCGGAAGCTCGGTTCGCGGCACGGCAAGACGTTCCGGTACGCCGGGTCGGGCCCGGTCTACGGGGCGCGCGGCGACAAGTTCCGCGAGATCGCCAACCCCGGCTACGCCAGCCCCGACGGCCTGAAGCCGAGGGTCGGCCTGATGTACCTGCAGGGCATCACCGACCGGGTCACCCTGGTGGCCGGCAGCTGGCCGACGGGCCCCGGCGGCCAGGACGGCCCGGTGCCGATCGCGCTCAGCAAGGCTGCGGCCGACACCATCGGCATCCGGCTCGGCGACGTCCTGCGGGGCGGCGAGGGCCCGGGCCCGGAACTGGCCGAGGTGGTCGGCCTCTACACCGTCAAGGACCCGCACGACCCGTACTGGTACGACCTCGGCTGCCTCGACCGCGCCTGCGTGGAGGGGAACCCCCACGTCGCCCTCAAGGCCGATGGCCTCGTCGCCGCCGGCGCGCTGGAGCGGCTCGCCCAGTGGGGCGTCCACACCACCGACTTCTGGCGGCTGCCCGTCGACACCGGGGCGCTGCACGCCCGCGACCTGCCCGCGACCGGCCGGGAGCTCACCGGCTTCGTGGCCGGCCCCGGCGCCGTCGCGCTGGCCGCCTACACCGGCCGGGACGACCTCAGCCTCCGCTCCCAGCTGCCCATCGCGTTCAACCAGGCCATCGCCCGGCAGAACGCCGCCGCGCCGCTCGCCGCGATCGGCCCGGCCGGCCTGGCCGCGGTCGGCGCCGTGGTGCTCTTCCTGGCCGCCGGACTCACCACCGACCGGCGCACCGCCGAGCTGCGGCTCCTCCAGGCCCGCGGCGGCTCACGCGGCGGCGTCCTGCGGCGCCTGCTCGGCGAGGGCGCGGTGACCGTGCTGCCCGCGGCCGCGGCCGCGACCGCACTCGCCCTCGTGCTGGTGCCGACGCCGCGCTGGACCGAGGCCGTCCTGGCCGCCCTCGCCGCCACCCTGGTCGCGCTGCTGGGCTTCCCCGCCCGCGCGGCCCTGTTCTGGTCCCGGCCGCGCCGGCGGAACACCGGACGCCGGCTGGTCGGCGAACTCCTGGTGCTGGCCGTCACCGCCGCGGCCGTGCTTGAGGTCCGCCGGCGCGGCGTCGCACCGGCGGGCCAGGAGCCGGACCTGCTGCTCGTCGCGGCCCCGCTGCTGCTCGCCGTCACCGGCGGCCTCGTGCTCGCCCGGCTCCAGCCGGCCCTGGTCGGGGCACTCGCCCGCGCGGCCGGGCGGCGCCCCGGCCTGGTCGGCTTCCTCGGCCTGGCCCGCGCCGCTCGCGGCAGTAGCGGCCGGACCGGCCCCTCGCTGCTGCCGATGGTCGCACTCACCCTCGTCGTCACCACGGCCGGCTTCGGGGCCACCGTCCTGGACGCCGTCGACGGCGCCCGGCTGCGCGCCGCCCGGGCCGTCGTCGGCGGGGACGCGGCCGTCGCTGCCCCGACCGGCACCACGCTGCCGACCCGGTTCACCGAGGCGGCCGGCGCGATGCCCGGCGTCCGGCTCGCCACCAGCGTCTGGTGGGAGAGCGAGGCGTTCCTCCTCGGCAGCGGCGTCGCGCCGACCCGGGTGAGCGCCCTGGTCGTCGGCCCCGCGGCCTATGCCGAGCTCTCCCGGAGCGTCGGCCGTGGCGGGTTCGACCCGGGGCTGCTCGCCGGCGGCGCCGGCGGGGGCGGCGGGGGCGACGCGTCGGTGCCCGCCCTCTTCAGCACAGCGCTGGGCGACCAGCTCACCTCCGGCAGCTACCGCCTGCGACTGCCCAACGGCTGGGAGCTCAACGCCGCGGTCGCCGGCCGGATCGGCGCCACGCCCGCACTCGTCGGCGACGACCGCAAGTTCGTCGTGCTGCCCTCCGGCCCCGCCGTCGCCCCGCGGCCCGAGCTGGGCCGGCCCAACCTCTGGTTCGCGGTCGGCGACATCGACGAGCGGCAGCTGCAGGGGCTGGTGCGCGAGCTGGCGCCGCCGGTGGGATGGCGGGTCACGTTCGGCGAGCACCCCGGGACGGTCCTGCCGCCCGACGCGGCCGGGGTCGTGTCGCCGCAGCCGTCCGCGCCGTCCGCGCCGTCGGCGGCAGCGGCGGCCGGTGCCGACGGCGCGGACGACGACGCCCTGCTGAGCGGCTACCAGGTGCGCACCAGCAGGACGCTGGCCGCCGAGTTCGCCGACGACCCGCTCCAGCGCTCGGCCGGCCGCCTGTTCTGGGCCTCCGTGATCGGCGCCGGCGGGTTCTCCCTGCTCGCCATCCTGTTGACGCTGGTGCGGACCGCGCCGGAACGCGTCGCCCTGCTGGCCCGGCTGCGCACCATGGGCCTGCGCCCGCGGCAGGGCCTCGCCCTGATCCTGGCCGAGGCCGTCCCGCAGGCCATCGTCGCGGCGGTCGGCGGCGGACTGGTGGCCCTGGCCGCGACGGCGCTGCTCGGGCCGGCGTTCGACCTCTCCGTCCTGGTCGGTGCCGAGGTGCCGCCGGGGCTGGACCCCGCGGTGGCGCCGGTCCTGCGCCAGGTGCTCGGACTGGTGGCCCTGGTCACCGCGGGCGTGGTGGCCGAGGCGCTGATCTCCGGGCGGCGCCAGATCGCGACCGAACTCCGGGTGGGGGAGCAGCGTTGACGGACAGCGGGCGGGCCTGGCGGCACGAGCGGCACGAGCGGTACGGGAATCGGCTCGTGGCAACCGCGAGCAGGAGCGCACCCAGGCGCAGCGGTGACTGGAGATCAGTGGTGAACAGCGCCGCCAGAACAGTGGCCGCAGCTGCTGGCGGGCGATGACGGCGGACAGGGCGGGCATCGGGTACTTGTAGGCGGCCCCGGTGGTGGCGAACGGCTTCGGCTCGGGGTGACCTCGGCGGCGAGCCTGGCGCGGTGGTGGCCGAGGGCGAGGGCCCGCTCGTGACCTCCCGGTCCATGATGGTCAGGACGCCGCCTGCGCCGCCGGAGACGCCCTTGGACTCCTGGAGGCTGAAGCATCCGGCTACACCCCAGGAACCGGCCGACCGGCTCTGGTAGGGGGCTCCGTGGGCGTGCGAGCAGCCCTCGACGATCGGCAGCTCTGGTGTGGCCGATGTGATCCGTCCGACGGAGGTTACGTGAAGGCGACCTCTCCCGCTGCGCCCTCGCGGTGGCGTCGCGTGCGATGGGTCCGCGCAGACCGCGCCAGGTCGGCCAGGGGCGTCCTCGGTGGGCAGGCCAGCGCCAGGGTGAGGCGGAGCCGTCAGGGCCGCAGCCCGCCCGCAGTGCGGTCGGCTGGGGCGGTGAGGTGGCGGACCTGCTCGTCGTAGTCGGCGAGCAGGTGCTCCAGCTGTTCGAGCGACTCGGCGGGTATGTCGGCTGGCGCGGTCTCGACCACGTAGCGGGCGGCCGCGGTCAGGGCGGCGAGCTCGTAGGTGTGGAATGTGCCGCGCAGCACCGTCGCCCGCAGTCTCTCCAGTTCCATCACACGGCCTTGGACCGGACGTAGGCAGTGACCTGGTCGAGTTCGGCCTTGAACTGGTCGTAGTCCTCCTGCATCCCATTGATGTAGGCGCTCCAGCCCAGGCTGGCCTTGGCGTAGTGGACGGCCTCCTGGATCTCCTCGTCGGTCGCGCCGAACAGCTTTGCTGCCTCGGCGTGGAAGAGGGAGCAGTAGCGGCACTTGGTCTCGGCGTGCAGTCCGACGCCGATCAGTTCCTTGTACTTGTTCGGGATCAGCGTCTCACCGAGTTCGATGCGCTTGAAGATCTCCCATTCGGGGCCGAGGAGCTCGGTGGGGATGCTAGTGAAGAAGTGAGGGATGAGGCCCAGGGTCTCCTTGATGTCGGCCTCGATCTCGGCCCGGGTGACCGGGGTGGCCATGGCGTGACCTCCTTCTTGTGGGGGCCCGCGTGCGTCGGCCTGGTCCGCGTGGATCGTGGGCCTGAGGAGGCCGGCACCTGCCACAGCCAGTACCGCCGCTTCGAACGCAAGCCCCGGGGCCGTCGCAATCGGCGGCTGCGGGCGGTGACAGCAACGGGCCCTGTCTCCACCTTAGGCGGCCCGGCTCCACACCGGCCACCTGCCCGAAGGACGCCCGCCATGTCGCTCTGCGCCCCACAAATGACCCCGTACCGGCCGCTGAACCCGTACCGGCCGCGCGACCGGAAACGCACTCCCGACGCCAGGCCGACAGGGCGGCCGGCCTTCGGTGCGCTGAGTCGTCGGGTCGACGGCGTTGCCCTGCCGCTATTCGGTTGCCGCTGCAGCCGACGATCAGCGGCGGGCGGGCGGGCGGACCGGCCAGCCCTGCCCCGGCCGCTGGCGCACCGCTGACCTTGCACAGGACGGCGGCGCAAAAGGCGGGGGCAGGACAGGTGACCGTGGTCATGTTCGGCGTGACACCGAGCGACTTGTGCACTGCCGCCAGCAGGTCGGCGGTGGGGCCCTGAGCGTGGGCGGAACCAGGACGACCGGGCACTGACGCCTCGGCGGACGGAGGCAGTCCCAGGGTCTGCCGGGCGACAGGACAACACTCTTTCGGGGAGAGGACCTGTGCCTGTGCTGTGCTGTTCGCGAGGCCTGCCGTGGCTGTCCGTGACCGGTGATTGCCGGCCAAGGCGAACTACTGCGGGCAGCAGTCGGCCCGGGCCGCGTACCGGGGGCCCGCGCCGACTGCCGTGGGCGGTGGGCTGTCAGAAGGCGACGATGCCTTCGCCACCGGCGCCGCCGGGGACGGTCTGGGAGCCGATCCGGGTGAGGGAGCCGTCGTCGTTGATCGCGAACTCGTCGACGATGCCGTTGAGGCCGGTCTGGGCGTAGAGGTAGCGCCCGTTCGTGGAGACCGCGGCGTCCACGGTGCCGGGGTCGGTGGGCGTGTTGCCCAGCACGGTCAGTCGGCGGCCGCGGTCTGCGGTGCGCAAGCCGGTGAGGGTGGAACTGCCCGCGTTGGAGGCGTAGAGCAGATCGCGCACACCGACGATCCAGCAGGTGGCCGCCTGGCCGGTGGCTGCGAACGCCTCCTGCGTGGCGGTGCCGTCACGGTGGATCGTGAACGTCGCGACGGCGTTCGTGCCGGCCTCGGCCAGGAACAGGCCGTGCCGGCCGTTGGGCACGAACGCGAAGGGCACGGCCCCAGGCAGGCTGGTTGTCACGGGGGTGTCGGTGGGAGCGCCGAGGCGGTCGAGGTTGAACACCAGGAGGCTGCTGCCGTTCGCCTTGGTGGTGACCACGAGCTGGGAGCCCTCGCCGGTGAAGCCGACCTGCCCTGGTGTGTTGGTGAACTGGGGCGTGGCGTTCGGGTCGAGCCCCAGGTCGCGGTTCCAGCCGGCCTCTTCCCGGAGGCGTCCGTTGTGGACGGTGTAGCCCTGGATCGAGCCGCCATCGAGGGCGTTGAGCACGTACACAACGTCGTCGTGCACGGCGACGCTGACGGGGAAGCGGCCGCCGGAGCCCACCACCTGGCGCAGCGCGAGCCGGTCGCCGTTCACGGAGAAGACGGACACGGTGTCGCTTCCCGCATTCACCGCGTACAGGAGGGCGTGGCGGGGGTCATAGGTCAGGGAGCCCTGGGAGGCGAGGTGGTCGACGACCGATCCGGCCAGGACACCGCCGAGGCCGTTCGTGTCATAGCTGCCGGCCGGGGTGAGCTGCCCGTCGTCCGCCCGCCGGTAGGCGATGACCTGATTGCCCGCCGGATTGTCGGTCTGGACGAACACCGCGCGGTGTCCGCCGCGCGGGTGGCCGCCTTCGCTGCCGTATGCCGCTGCGGTCGACGGGGCGCCCGCGGCTGCCGCGGTGAGCGCGGTCGCGAGGGCCACGGCGAGCCGAGTGATCTTCTGCATGAGGTTCTGCCTCCTGGAGTCCGGGTCCGATCCCACCCAGTTCTTGCGCGTTATGGCCTGAGGCGGGGAGCGACATGTGCGAGGGCTGTGGCGGGAACCCCGTCGACGGTGACCGGCGCGAGAAAGCCCGCGACATTCCCACGTGGCACGGTATGTGACGTTCTGCCGGAAACCGCTGAAGGCAGCGATCCCGGCCGTGCCGGGGAGCGCGCGGCCGTTGTCCTGGACCGGGTTGGAGCCGCCGGCCGCCCAGCACGGCCGATGGCCCCAGCCGCGGGGTCTGTCCCAGGGCACCCACGCCTGGTGGACTGTGCAGGACCGTGCCCGCCCGGCAGCCGGAGGCGCACCCCTGCCGGACACCGCGACGTCCTGCACCGACCTGCGCGCCGGTGTGAGAGGCCGGTCGACGAGACGCGGCCGAGCGGGTGATCCCGCAGCCGGTGGAGCAGGTGGCCGCGTACGCCATGGACGGGCGGCACGATCACGAGTGACGCAAGGCATCAGCCTCCAGGCGGCCGCGTACGAACCCGGGCGGCTGCTCGACATGGTCTCCGTGGTCACCCGGCCTGGCGCCCGGCTGTTCGTTTCACCGGCCGTCCGATGACCGGCTGGATCACCGTGGCCCCCAGCTTCTTGGCCGAGGACGGCACCCTCGCGGAGTGGATCGACCGCGGGCTTGCCTTCGCGGCCGGGCTGCCGTCCAAGTGAGCCGGTGGAGCGCGACAGGCGCGGGCCCAGCCGCTCGTCCTGGCCGGGTGACCCGCGTCACATCCGGCTTCTGTCAGCAATCGGGGCGCCGTCTCGTTCAAAGGGCACGCGAACGAGACAGGAGCAACGCCATGAAGCACCGCATCGTCGTCCTCGGCGCCGGATACGCCGGGGCCTTCGCCGCCGGGAACCTGGCCCGCCGGCTCTCCCCCGCCGACACCGAGATCACCGTCGTCAACGCCGCGCCCGAGTTCGTCGAGCGGATGCGGCTCCACCAGCTCGCGGTCGGCGAGGACCTCGCGTTCCGCAAGCTCGCCGACGTGTTCGCGGGCACCGGGGTGCGGCTGCGCCTGGCGCGTGTCACCGGCGTCGACCCCGAGCGCAGGACCGTCGCCGTGGCCGGCGAGGACAGCGAGGGCGAGCTCGCGTACGACACGCTGCTCTACGCGCTCGGGAGCTCCGTGGCCGACCACGGCGTCCCCGGCGTGGCCGAGTACGCCTTCGACGTGACCGGCCTGTCCTCGGCGCTGCGGCTGCGTGAGCGCCTGGCCCAACTGGGCTCGGGCGGCACCGTGCTGGTCGTCGGCGAGGGGCTGACCGGCATCGAGACCGCCACCGAGCTCGCCGAGTCGCGGCCCGACTTCTCGGTCGCGCTCGTCGCCCGCGGCGAGCTGGGCGCCTGGCTCTCCCCGAAGGCCCGCCGTCACCTGCACCGGGCCTTCGACCGGCTGGGCGTTGTCGTGCACGAGCACACCACTGTCCAGGCCGTCGAGCCGGCCCGGGCGATCACCGCCGACGGTAGGTCCGTCCCGGCCGACGTGACCGTGTGGGCGGCCGGGTTCGCCGTGCACCCCATCGCGGCCGCCAGCGGCCTGGAGGTTGCCCCGACCGGCCAGATCGTCGTCGACCGCACCATGCGCTCGGTCTCGCACCCGGACGTCTACGCCGCCGGTGACTGCGCGTACGCGATCGGCGAGAACGGTCGGCCGCTGCCGATGTCCTGTGCCTCGGCCGGCTTCACCAACATCCAGGCGACCGCCGCGATCACCGCACGCCTGACGGGCAGTGAGGCCCCGACCACCGGGCTGAAGTACTACGGCAACCACATCAGCCTGGGGCGGCGGGACGCCATCTTCCAGATGGTGGACGGGGACGTCCGGTCGAAGTCCTGGTACCTGGGCGGCCGGACCGCCGCGCGGCTCAAGTCGGGTGTGCTCAAGGGGTCCGCCTGGAGCATCGCCCACCCGACCTTCGGCATGCCGACTCGCAGGCGCCGCCTGGCCACCGCGCCCGACCGGGTCGGTGCGAGCGTCACCGCATAGGTTGTTCCGCATGGACAGTGCAGCCATCGATCGCTTCGAGGCCGGCCGGAACCGGCTGGCCTCGCTGGCATACCGCCTGCTCGGCTCGGCGGCCGACGCCGAGGACGCCGTGCAGGACGCGTTCCTGCGCTGGCAGGCCGCGGACCGGGAACGCGTCGAGGTGCCGGAGGCATGGCTGGCCAAGGTCGTCACCAACCTCTGCCTCGACCGGCTCCGCTCGGCGCAGGCCCGCCATGAGCGCGCCGCCGGGGACTGGCAGCCCGAGCCCCTCCTCGAGGGCGACCCGATGCTCGGCCCCGCCGAGACCTTCGAGCAGCGCGAGTCGTTGTCCCTGGCCGTCCTGACCCTCATGGAGCGCCTCTCGCCGGTCGAGCGGGCCGCCTACGTCCTGCGCGAGGCCTTCTCCTACCCCCATGCCGAGATCGCCGGGATCCTCGGCATCACCGAGTCCGCGAGCCAGCAGCACGTCCACCGCGCCCGGCGCCGGGTCGCCGCCGAACGCCGCGGCGGCGACGAGGTGGACCGCGCGGCCGCGCGACGGGTCGTCGAGGAGTTCCTCGCCGCCGCCACGTCGGGGCGCACCGAGCGGCTGGTGGCGATGCTCACCGCCGACGTGACCATGGTCTCGGACGGCGCCGGACTGGCGAAGCGGCTGCTGCGGTACCGCACGCCCGAGCGCGTCGCCGCCCTCGTGCGGGCCGGCTTCAAGCCCACTCCGGCGAAGCGGCGGCTGGCCGGCGGCGCCCCCGCCTTCCACGTCGCGCTGGTCAACGGCTCCCCGGCCGTCCTCGCCGTGGTCGAGGGCCGGGTCGTGGGCGCCGTGGCGCTCGAGCTCAGCGGCGGCCGGGTCGCGTTCCTGCGCGGCATCGCCGCCGCCGACCGGCTGACGCGCCTCAACGAGGCCTGGCGGCAGCACCAACCTGACGCACCGGTCATCACCGCATGGTGATCACCGCCCAGTGCCTGCCGCTCGTCGACTTCCTTGCACCGCTGCCCGCCCGGTCACCGTCCCGGGCTGCGCCGCGCACCGGTCACGGGGTGGTGGTGAGGGTGTCGTCGAGCCAGTCGAGGATGCGGGCGAGGGTGTGGCGCATGGCGCCGGGGTGGCAGTGGGCGCCGGCTCCCTCCTCGGGGGTGAATGTCATCAGGGTCCTGGGGCAGGTGAGGTGGTCGTAGAGCTGCTGGGGCTGTCCGTTGAAGAACTCGTCCTCGGCGGCGTCGCACACGAGGGTGGGGCATTGGATCTGTTCGGCGATGCCGCCCTGGAGGGTGTAGTCGAGGTAGGCGGCGCTGAAGGCCCGGGGGGTGTCGACGCCCATCACGTACATGCCGTGGTTGATCGCCCACCGTGCGGTCGCGTCCTGGGCGGTGATCTGCTGGAAGCGGGCGTCGAGCTCGGGGTCGGAGCCGGCGCGCAGGCGCTGCTCGGCTTCCGCGCGGTCGCCGGGGATGTGCCGGGTGGATATCGCGCCGAGGTCATAGACGCCGTCGACGGCGATCAGGGCGGCCAGCCGGTGTTCGAATGCCGCCGCCCTCGGGGCGAGCAGGCCGCCCATGCTGGAACCCAGCAGCGCGATGCGGCTGTTGTCGACCTCCGGGAGGCGTTCGGCGAAGTCCACGGCGGGGGTGATGACGTTCTCCCAGTCGGCGCGGAAGGCGAGGCCCTGGTGGTGGCGCGGTCCCGGTTGCCCGGGTCCGTCGAAGGTGAGCACGGTGTAGCCGCGTTCGAGGGCCGCCAGCGCGCCGCTGAAGTGCAGTTCCTCGGCGGTGCCGTCGAAGCCGCTGTGCATGATCAGAGTGGGGCGGGGTGTTCCGGTGCCGTCGGCGCGGTAGAGGTAGCCGGGCAGGGTGGTGCCCTCGTAGGGGATGGAGACCGGTTCGATGCGGGGGGTGTACAGGGCTGCCGCCGCCCGGAAGCAGGCCACGCTGCGGTCGTAGGCGTGGTCGTGGCGGGGGTCGCAGGGACGGCCGTGGAGGAAGAACTCGGCGGAGCGGTAGTAGTTGGAGGCCCGCAGGAAGCCGTCCCGGGCGCTGATGGTGTGGCCGCCGTCCAGGGCCTGCTGGGCGTGGCCGGCCACCCGGTCGGCGGTGGCGAGCCATTCGTCGTGCCAGCTGTCGTAGTCGCCTTCCTTGATGCGCTCGCCGGTGGAGACCACCTCGCCGAAGTCGGCGCCGCCGTAGGCGATGTGGCTCATCGAGCGCAGAGTCTCGTACCAGAACTGGGGGTTCTCGGGGAACAGCAACTGCTTCACGGGAGGTCTCCTGGGGTGTGGGGGCGGGCCGGGTGGTGGGGGCTTCAGCGGGCGCTGCCGAGGTTTCGGTCGCTGTCGGCGCCTTCGAGCAGAAGGGTGGTCTCCTCGATGCGGCGGAAGCGACCGTCGGGGGCGAACTCGGCGAAGACGTAGACCTCCATGCGGACGGTGGACCCGTCGGTCTTGACGACCTCCATCGTGTGGCGGTCGGCGTACCGGTCGCCGGAGGTGAGTTCGTCGTGGACCTCGACCGAGCCGCCGGCCACGACCGTGCGCAGGTGGGCGATGTGGGCGAGGAACTCCGTGCGGTTCGCCCAGCTGCCGTCGGTGCGCTGGCGGTAGTCGGGGGCGAAGTGGCGGTCGGCGGCCTCGTCCAGGTCGAGACCGGGGGTGAGGAGCAGGTCGGTCAGGGCGGTGCGGATGTCGGTGTGGATGGCGGTCCGGTTCATGATGATTCCTTCGGCTTCGTGCGGGAGTGTCCCGCCCTGAGTGGAGCGGAGTTGCGTGCCTTGAGCACGCTTATGACTGTAGCGGATAAGCGTGCTCGGCGCACGCTAATCTGGAGGGGTGAAGCACTCGACAGGACACGACATCGCCGACGCCCTCGCACTGCTCCTGCGACGGAGCACCCGCGCACGCCTCTACACCCGGCTGACCGAGGGGCTGGGGGAGGCGGTCGACGACCTCACCTATCCGGTCCTCAGCGGCCTGGCCCGCACCGGCTCGTGCAGCGCCGCCGACCTGGGGCGCGAGGTCGGACTCGACCGCACCACCGTTACCCGCCGCGCCGACCGCCTCGAACGGGCCGGTCTCGTCGAGCGCCGGCCCGACCCGGCCGACGGCCGCGCCACCCTGCTCGCCCTCACCGACGACGGACGCACCGTCATCGCGGCGACCAGGCGGCAGCTGGCCATGGGCATCGAGCACGCGCTGGAGGCCTGGCCGGAGGCCGACGCCCGGGACTTCGCCCGCCTCCTGCGCCGCTTCGTCGACGAGGGGCCCTTCGCCGCCGGTCGCGACTGACCGTCACGGGCGGCAGGGCGGCAGGGCGGCAGGGCGGCAGGGCGGTACGGGCGGCAGGGCGGTTCGGGCGGGCGGGTCTACCAGTCGCCACCGCGGTGCCGGCCACCATCGGGGCCGTCGCCACCGATCGAGATCACGGTGCAGGGCGCCGGCAGGGACGCCGTGGTGCTGTCGGGCCTCAATGTCCGGATCGCCCGGATCGCGGCCCCCCTCGCCTGGAACGCCTACTCCATGGGGGAGGGCTGCGGCGGAGGCGTCGACGTCCACTCCCTACGACCTCGATCTGGACGCGGCCCGCCCGCGTCCGGTCGTGACCGAGCGCAGTACCGGCCTGCCGGTCAAGGTGAGCGAGGGCGACCCGGAGGTCATCGAGGTCACCGCCGAGACGGCCTCCCACAACGTGAGCTGGTACCTGGAACCGGAGTGGTCCGGCGGCAACCGGAAGGGGGTACTCCCCATCGGCCTCGGCCACGGTACGCCGTTCCGCACCAGCGCAGTGAAGGGGAGGCCGCTGTACGTCTACCCGATCGGCGGACAGGCCTGGGAGCCGAGCCCGTTCCAGCGGTGACGCGAAGCGGCGCCCGGCCCGGGCGTCCGGTGCCCAGCGCCCGGATCACCCCTCCGCCTCACGGTCGTATCAACGACTCGAACGATCGGCAGGGCTCTGCCCCAGGGGTGGAGCCGCCCGCGCCGGGTGGCGCGGGTGACGGCGTCGCCGGCTGCGGTGGTGTCGGGAGGTGATGGCCGACGACACGGCCGTCATGCACGGCGCGCACAGCCACCGGTTGCCGCGGTCGCCTCTCAGCAAGGGCGTCCTGAACGTTGCCAAGACAGTAGAGCTGCTCCCCGGCGTCGCGGAGCGGCTCACCGGCGAGATCGCCGAGATCGCCGAGATCGGGACGCGGTCGGGCGACTTCGGCCCGCAGCCGGGCCCGGCGGCGTGCCCCTGCCGCCGTGGGGCCGGGCACGGACCCGCGGTTCCCTGGCCACGGATGCGAAGCTTGAGTCTGTCCGGAGGTGTGCACGGTCTCCCGAGAACGGGGCAGGCTCCCGGGCAAGCACCGGTTCGAGCGGGAGGTGGTCACGTGGACGGCAGCGTGTTCTGGTGGGTGACCGCGGGAGTCGTCGCGGCCAGCCTGGCGGTTGCGGCCGTCCTGGTGGTCAAGCTGGTCCGGGCCAGGAAGCTGCTGGTGGCCTCCGGCATCCCGATGTCGAACAAGGTGCTGTTCTGGGCGTCCATCGTCTACCTGGTCAGTCCCGTGGACCTTCTGCCCGACCCGGTCCTGTTGGACGACATCGCGTTCCTCCTCGTGGCCCTGCGCTCGCTGACCAAGGCCGGCGCCAGGCTGGGCATCGGGCCCGCCGGGCACCGGACGGGTGGGCCCGAAGCCCCGTAGCGGCCGGAGCACGTGTGCAGTGCGGCACGTCGTCCATGACGGGCCCTCACTCCTGAACGGCCTGCCGGCGGCGGTGGAAGCCGCACTGAAGGGCTACGGACGAGAGCGCACCACACTGAAGATGCAGACGGGCCCGTCAACCGGCTCTGGTCGCAGCGGTCGGTGACGGTGACGGCGGCCGGTGTCAGCGGGGCACGGTGCTGGGCAGCACGTTCGGCTGCGGCGGGACGGTCATCGGGGGCATCGTGATCACCGGACCGAGGGGGTGGCAGGATCCGTCCCAGGTCGGCGGGAGGTATCCGGGCGGGCAGCCGGCCGGCCGTGGCGGCAGCGTCGGCTCGGGCCTGGGCGGAATGGTCGAGCCGTTCGGCAGATCCGGGCTGGCCTTCGCCGACGCACGAGGCGAAGGCTTGGCCGCGGCGGGCGAGTTGGTGGGCGCGGCGGAGGCTCGGCCCTGCGCGGCCGTCGCCCGCCCGGCCGCGGGAGGGGTGGGAACGGGCGGCGCCGGGCTCGAGGGAGCCCCGGTCGGCGACGCGTCCTCGACGGCGGACGCGGTGGGCGACGGCTCCTGCGGCAGAACGGACTCCGACGGCGAGGGGCTCGCCGGTACGGACGGGGCCGGGGCCGGTGGCGTAGGTGACGAGAGGCCGGCCGGGGCACCGCTCGGCGCGCTGTCGTGTCCGTACGTGAGGATCAGTCCACCGGTGCCCGCCAGCCCCAGCAGGCACGCCCCGGCGGCGATGCCGACGACGATCCTCCGGCGCCGTGCCGGCACCTGCGCCTGCTCCTCGGCTCCGCCGTGCTGCATCCTGCCCCGCCCCTGTCCGCCTTGATCAACTGTTCGAGCTCCGCGGATGCTAGCAGCGGGCCCGGCCGGGACCGGCGGCCGGGCCGGCCGACGGGCGGCCGCTCGACCGGGCCTCAGACAGAGTGGCGGTCCGTCACCGAGTGGAAGGCCGGCCACAGGGACCTCAGTGCCGGCTCACTGCGCCACCTCGACTCTCGGCTGGAGCACCATCTCTATCCGGCGTTCCGGAGCCGCCGGATGGGTACCTTCGACCACAAGGTCGTCGAGGCGATCTCGGCGGAGAACCGGCCCACTCAGGACACCTTCCACTGCGTCGCCTGCGACCACCGCGCGCACGCCGACACGGTGGGAGCCATCAACGTTCTACGGGCCGGGCTGGTCCGTCGCGAGGCCAACCCGGCTTAGCGAGAAGCCCCCCGGATTCATCCGGGGGAGGAGTCACGGCCATTACCGCCGCGGTCGGGCAGATCGCCAAGGTCTCCGGCGTCTGACCGGAGCAGCGGACGCCCACGCAGCTGCACACTGGTCGGCGCGGACGGCGTCGCAGGTCAGCTCAATGTGCCCGGTCCTGCGGGCACCAGCCCCGGCCCGACTGCCACCGGTCGACCACCACGACCGCGCAACCGCGCACGCCCTGGGGCCGCTCACCCCGGGCCGGCGCCGGACGAATGGCCGTGGCCGTCCTGCCAGGCGACCGCCCGCATCATCTGTTCCTCGTCGAGGCCGGTCATCACGACCACACGGTCGTACATCTCTTTCTCGTCCAGCGGGCCGAGCAGACGCACCGCCCGGGTGATCTGCCCCGCTCACAGCTCCTCAACCACGAACGGACGGCGCCGGTAACCGGCGGTGAGCCGCACCAGGTCCGGCTCACAGTACGCGCGCAGCAGCCGCTCGCCGTCGAAGCGCGGATCGGTGTCCACCGCGGAGGAGTCCGGCACCCGCAGCACCACCAGTTCCCGCGCTGGGGCCAGCAGCCCGCACTCGTCGCACAGCTCCGGCGCGTCGTCGCCGGAATCGGTTCTCGCGGTGCCGTCGGCGCGGGCCATGTGTCCGGTGTGCGCCCCCCGCCGCGACCCGCGCGAGCCGAGCCGTCGAGAGGCAGTGCGGCCGCCCCGGTCCACCCGGCGGGCAGTGCCGGGCAGGCCCGGTTCCGCGGCGGTCACAGTGAAGCCCAGCCACCCGGGGGAGGGCAGTTGGGCTGGGGCCGGGACCGGATCAGCGTGGACACCGGTCTGCGACCTCGACCGTACGACAGGCCCACTCGACTGGACCGCAGGCACACGCCATCGGCGCGCCGGGGCCGCCGGCGTCAGCAGCAGGGCCTGGCGCGGCCGGAGGTCACGCACCGAACGACGGGGGCAGCGTTGTGTAGCGCTCGCCCGCCGCCTTGACGACGGTGTCGACGTCATTCGGGTGGCCCGGAAATCCGCCGATCCGGGCGGTGGGTGGCCCAGCCTCCGAGTCGAGCCCGGTCGGCTCCGGGCCGGGCTCCCGGGTCGGAGATCCGGGCCGGGTGCCCGAGAAACGCCTCCCTGCTGCGGCCGGAGTACCGTGGGAGGGGTCGGGGCGGTCGCGCCGCGCGCGCTGCTCGCAGGCATTTTTCCGAAGGACTCGACCGGGGGCCCGGTGCCTCCAGGAGGGGTGCCGCCCGTGGCCGTTCGTGTTTCGGCCGCCCACTGCGCCGTCGTGTCGCACGGCACGGGGTGTCATGTACGCGGCCGATGAGTCCGGGCAGAGCCCGGTCGGAGCCGTCGGGAGGGTGACGGTGCCGATCCCGACGGACGGGCCGGGCGAGGTGCTGGTCGGCCTGCGCGGCGGGTCGGAGGTGTTCGCGGCTTGGTCCGCCGGGCCGATCGCGGTCAACACCCGGGTGGTCGTGACCGACACGATCTCCGCCCGGTCGGTGCTCGTCGAGCCGTTGCCGCCCTGAGTCCGGCGGCCCCGCGGCCCTCGTCGAGCTGTTGCAGGTCAGGTGGTTCGTCATGTTGTTCTGGCACGTGCCCGCGCCCAACGAGGCCATGCTCATCTCCGGTTCCAAGCGGCAGTCGCAGGACACCCAGTTCCGGATCGTCACGGGCCACGGGAGCTTTGTCGTTCCCGTCAAGCAGAAGGCCCGCATGCTGTCCCTGGCCCTGCAGGAGGCGGAGATCGCCGAGGACTGCGTCACCCAGCAGGGCATCCGGCTCACCGTCCGCGCGGTCTGTGTCTTCAAGGTCGGCGACGACGCCGTGTCGATCGCCAACGCGGCCCGGCGCTTCCTGTCCGAGCAGAACCAGATGCAGGAACTGGTCGGACGGATATTCGCAGGCCACCTGCGCTCCATCATCGGTGGGCTGACCGTGGAGCAGATCATCAGGGAACGCAGCCGGGTCGCCCAGGAAGTCATGGCGGGCAGTCACGGCGAGATGGAGAAGCTCGGCATCGTGGTGGACGCCCTGCAGATCCAGGAGATCGAGGACGCCACCGGCTACATCAACAACCTCGCCGCCCCGCACGCGGCGGCGGTGGCCAGTCAGGCCCGGATCGCCCAGGCCAAGGCCGACCAGGAGGCGAGCGAACGGGAGCAGCAGGCCGCCGCGCTCAAGGCCGAGTACGAGCGGGACACCGCGATCAAGCGGGCCGGCTTCCTCGCGGAGACCGAGCAGTCCAGGGCGCGCGCCGCCCAGGCCGGGCCGCTCGCCGAGGCACGGGCCACCCAGGAGGTCACCGAGGAACAGACCGCCCTCGCGCAGCGCAATGCGGCGCTCACGGCGCAGCGGCTGGAGGCGGAGGTACGGCGCCCCGCCGACGCCGAGGCCTACCGGAAGCGGACGCTGGCCGAGGCGGACCGCGACCGGGTGAAGTTCGAGGCCGACGCCGGCGCCTACACCGAACGGACCCTGGCCCAGGCCCAGGCGGACGCCAACGCCGCCCGCGCGGCGTCACTGCGGGACGGCAACCAGGAGCTGATCGCGGCCAACCGGATCGTGGAGGCCCTCCCAGCACTCGCCGACGCGGCGGCCCGGGGTATGGCGGGCGCCGATCTGACCGTCCTGAACGGCACCGATGGGGTGAACCAGATCGCGGCCGGCATCGCCAGCCAGGGGCTGGCCATCCTACGGTCCCTCCAGCACTCCGCGGCGCCCACAGCGACTTCGACGGCTTCGACGACCGGCGCACCGGTCGCAGACCCGAACGTCAACGGCCGCCCCACGCCCCGCCTCCCCGACCGGAGCTGACCCGGACACTCCGCCGAGAGAGTCGTCGAGGACAGCTCGCAGTGAGCCGGCCAGGCTGGGCACGGTCAGCGCGGCCGCCCCGATGCCCGCCCCGATGACGGTCTGTTCGTCGATGCGGTGAGGAGGTCCACGATGAGGCGCCCGAGCATGCGTGTGGATATAGGCCGGGCGACGCCGGGCGTCCGGCCTTCGCGCGGCGGGCAGAACGGGGGCGCCACCGAGCGGTGGCGCCCCCGTTCGCCTGCGGTCGGGACACAGACCGAAGCAGTGACGGTGGGTCCGGGCGGAAGCCGGCTGCGTCGTCCATGATGATGCCGGCCTGGTGGACCTGCGGGACGATCACCCCGGCCTGCGCGGGGGCGGACAAGAGGAGCGCGGCGCCGAGCTGCTGCTGCGCGCGGCGGTGTCTCCGCGCCATGCGTGGCGCGGCGCGCTCGGCCGAGAACGCGTGATTCCTGGGTCAGAGTTTGAACATGGCGGCGTAGGGCTGGGTGATGCGTTCCCGCCGCGATCCGAAGTCGACGAGTACCGCGATGTCGCTGTCGCCTTCCACGCCGATGGCCCGGCCGAGGCCGTACTGGTCATGAGTGACGCGGTCGCCGACGGCGAAGTGCTTGCGCGGTGCTTCGATCCGGGCCTTGAAGGGGCTGGTGGGCAGGACGCGGCGGACTGCTGCAGATTTCGTCATTCCCTGCAGTATGCACCGGAAATTGCGGGGGCGGGTCCTTCCGGCGCATTCCATTTCGGGGTTCGACAGGAATGCCGCGTGCGCTGTCCAACGGGCCCCCGGATGGCGCCGGCGGGCGTGGCGCCTCGCTGTTCGCGGTCAGGGCAGGCGCTCCGCGCCCGCGTCGGCCGCCCTTCCCTCCCTGGCGTCGGCGGCGCCGACAGGGCGGGAGGCATGTTCAACGAGGCTGCTCTCCATGTGTGTTGATGGTCCCGGTGCCTCGCGATCGGCGGCCCCGGGGAAGGGGCCTCGCGGAACCGGGAGTGAAATATCCGCCCGTGGCAGGCTGGGGCCTGCTAGAGTCGTTTTAGTTGCAGTAGTGGTTCCCATGAACTTTGTGTGCGCCTGCTGATGTTTCGCAGGCGCCTTTTTGTTTCCCGGCTTCCCCGGGTGGGTGCTCATCGCGGCGACTCGAAACGCGCGCTGTGCGGGTTTCGGACAGCCCCTTGAAGGAGATTTCTTTATGGCTAATGGCACTGTGAAGTGGTTCAACGCGGAAAAGGGCTTCGGCTTCATCGAGCAGGAGGGTGGCGGTCCTGACGTGTTCGCCCACTACTCGAACATCAACGCCAACGGCTTCCGCGAGCTGCTCGAGGGCCAGAAGGTCGAGTTCGACGTCACGCAGGGCCAGAAGGGCCCGCAGGCCGAGAACATTCGTCCGCTGTAGTTTCTGCCACGGCACCCGCCTGGTAGCGAGGGGCCCGCACCGCGTACATGATGCCCGGTGCGGGCCCCTCGGCATTGCTCCACCACGCATTCCCCGGCCGTTCAGGCCCCCTGGCTCCGCCACCGGCGGCCATCCCCACGCGAGACGCCCAGCGCCGCGTCCGGATCGGCGCCCTGCCGTGACATCCCACGGTTCGAGGATCTTCGCTCCCGCCCTCCGCGGTGAGCGTCGACCTGAGGTGACGTGCCGCACGGTTTCACCGTCCACGCCCCGCTCTTCACGCTTCGGCCCGTTCCTTGCGGCTTCCTGCCGGCGCCTCGCGCTGCGGAGCCTCCTTGCGACGCGCCGTCCCAGGAAGGTTTCACATGAACCGCTCCAGTCGCTCCTCGTACCAGAACGCCAACTCCCGCTCCTCGGCGTCCTCCCGCTCCGGCGGCAGCCCCTTCTACGGTGATCGGCCCGCCGGGAGCCGGATCTCCCGTCAGGGCTCGTCCGTTCAGGGCGAGTTCGCGATGCCGGTGAGCACCACCCCGGCTCTGCCGGCCGTCGAGGCGTTCGACGAGCTGGACATGCCGAAGGCGCTGCTGTCGGTGCTGACCCGGCAGGGCGTCACCGCGCCGTTCCCGATCCAGGCCGCGACGCTGCCGAACTCGCTGGCCGGCCGTGACGTCCTCGGACGTGGCCGTACCGGCTCCGGCAAGACCATCGCGTTCGGTCTCGCCGTGCTGGCCAGGACCGCCGGGCAGAAGGCCGAGCCGCGCCGGCCGCTGGCCCTGGTGCTGGTTCCCACCCGTGAGCTCGCACAGCAGGTCACCGATGCCCTCACCCCGTTCGCCCACGCGGTTCGGCTGCGGATGGCGACGGTGGTGGGCGGGGTGTCGATCGGCCGCCAGGCGCAGGCGCTGAACCGGGGTGCGGAGGTCGTGGTGGCCACCCCCGGCCGTCTCAAGGACCTGATCCAGCGGGGCGACTGCCAGCTGGACGGGGTCGGCATCACGGTGCTCGACGAGGCCGACCAGATGGCCGACATGGGCTTCCTGCCGCAGGTCACCGAACTCCTCGCCCAGGTCGCCGAGGGCTGCCAGACGATGCTGTTCTCCGCGACCCTGGACCGCAACGTCGACCGCCTGGTGCGGCGCTTCCTGAAGGATCCGGTCACGCACTCGGTCGACCCGTCGGCGGGCGCGGTCAGCACCATGGAGCACCACGTGCTGCACGTGCAGAACTTCGACAAGAACGCCACGATCGCCCACATCGCCTCCCGTGACGGCGGGGTGATCATGTTCATCGACACCAAGCACGGCGCGGACCGCCTGGTGGAGGACCTCCTCGCGAACGGGGTGAAGGCCGCGGCCCTGCACGGCGGCAAGTCCCAGCCGCAGCGCACCCGCACCCTGGAGCAGTTCCGCAACGGCCAGGTCACCGCGCTGATCGCGACCAACGTCGCCGCACGCGGCATCCACGTCGACGGGCTCGACCTGGTCGTCAACCTGGACCCGCCGGGCGACCACAAGGACTACCTGCACCGCGGCGGGCGCACCGCCCGCGCGGGGGAGTCCGGCACCGTCGTCACGCTGGTGCTGCCCAACCAGCGCCGCGAGATGGCCCGCATGATGACCACGGCCGCCATCACCCCCGTCACCACCCGGGTCAGCGCCGGCGACGAGGAACTGGCCCGCATCACCGGCGCCCGCGTGCCCACCGGCATCCCCACCGTGATCGCGGCCCCCGTCGTCGAACGCCCCCGCCGCAGCGCGTCCACGAGCCGCGGCCGCCGCAGCCGCCCCGCCTACGCGGGAGCCGACGCCCGCGCAACCGCCACGGGCCGCGACAACCAGGGCTCCTCCGGCCGCCGGCGCCGGGCACCCCGCCGCGTCGCCCTCGCCGCCTAGCGCGTACGTGGGGGACCGGACTGCCGCCGCAGTCCCGGGCCCCACCGCGCACCAAGCGCAGAGCAGTCTCGGCCCGATCCGGCGCACCAGCCGGCCGTTCCACCGCCAGTGCCCTGACTACCGCCGGTCCCGGCGGTGGATACGCGAAGGAGTCTGCCCATGACCATCACCCTCGAACGCCCCGCGACCACCGCCACGGTCGGCGACCTCATGAATTGCCCGGAGCTGCAGATCAGCGACGACGTCATGGTCGACATGGCGATGGACATCCTGCAGAGCTCCGGTGCCGACCACCTCCTGGTCCGCGACGACGACGGCCGCTGCGCGGGGCTGCTGACCCGCCTGCACCTGGCGCCGTTCCAGACCCGCTCCCCGTCCACCGAGCGCACCCCGGTGCGCGACATCGTCCTCGACCGGGCCCCGTTCGCCACCGCCGACATGCCCGCCGCCACTGCGGCCGCCGCCATGCGTTCCCGCGGCCTGGCCGTGTGGCCGGTGGTGGACCACGACGGCCACGCCATCGGCCTGCTCAGCTTCTAGGCCCGGCGCGTCGGCGCCGACGCGCCGGCCATCGCGGTATCCGCCCCCAGCGCGCTTCGCCCCTACCAGCGGATGCGCCGGGCCGGTGCGGCCTCAGGCGCACCTGGAATCCCCCTGCGCGGAAGCGGTCTGCGTGGTCCGCGCCGTGAAGCAGGGTGTCGGGCGGCCGGGCCGGTGGAGAACGGTCGGCCGGCGAACCGGAACCGAGGGGCTCGTGTCCCGGGCGGCCTGCGGTGAGCACCTGCTGCTCACCGCGGGCCGGTTTCGTCGGCCTGGATGGCTGGGTCAGGTGTCGGCGGCGGGTTCCTGGCCGTGTTGGGAGCGGCGGAGCTGCTCGTTGATGCGCAGGGCTTCCTCGAGTTGGTCTTCGAGGATGATGATGCGGCAGGCGGCGTCGATGGCGGTGCCCTGGTCGACGAGGTCGCGGGCGCGCATCGCGATCCGAAGCTGATAGCGGGAGTAGCGGCGGTGGCCGCCATCGGAGCGCAGGGGGGTGATGAGGCCCTGCTCGCCGAGCGAGCGCAGGAAGCCGGGGGTGGTGCCGGTCATCTCGGCGGCGCGGCCCATGGTGTAGGCGGGGTAGTCGTCATCGTCGAACGAGCTGACGGCGTCGGGGGTGTGGGGTCGGATGGTTGCCGTGGTCACTGCACCTCTTCTTGTTGTTGTGTCCGGGGACGCGCTGAGGGGCCCCGGGGCCGTTGCGGCTCCCGGGGCCCCGAAGGGTTTTACACCATCTGCCGGCCTGTGGCCGACTTCCTCATGTCCGCCTCGCCCCCGGGGGAGGGGGCGTGCGGGGATCGCGTATGCGTGACCGGAAACCACCGTCCTTGCCTTGGGGTCTTCGGAATCCGCCCGGGTGATGCCTCACGGGCCGGGCGATCCTGATGGCGCTCTGTCCCCTCCGTTCATCTTCTGTACTGACCGATTACTGCGAACTGCGGGTACTTCCAACTGCCGGGTACTGCGAACTGCTCGGAACTGCGGTGCTGCTGGTACTGCGAACTGCGTGGTAGTGCCAACTACCCGGTGCTGCTGTGGCGGTCCTGGTGGTCCGCCGGTTCCGGCAGCCAGCCCCGTCGCCCGTCCTGCTCAACCGCTCGGCTTGGAACCCCACTGCCGGACTCCCAGCACGCGCGCCCTCAGTCTTGGGCGCCTTCACTGGGATACCGCGTACTGCGACTGCCGGTACTGCGCAACTCAACTTCACCTGCTGGTAATGCACTTACCGAACTGCGGTACCGCTCGGTGGTGGCCCCTGATACCTGCGGGCCGCCCGGCCCGGTCGCTAGTCCCGTCGCCGTCCTGCACCTGCTGTGGCTCCGGAACTCCGCTACCGCGCCGTCTTTGCGTCACCTTCTTCACGCCCACCTGCCCGGCGCGTCTTTTGAACTGCGGTACTGCTGGGCGGCGGCCCCTGATACCTGCGGGCCGCCCGGCCCGGCCACCGGTCCTGTCGCCTTACTGCATCATCCGTGGCTTCAGGGCCCTGCAACCGCGCCGACCTGCGAACTTCTTTCCTGCTGCCCGCCAGTTCGTGTCTGGCGGGTACCGCTCGACCTCGTCTACGAGAGAAACACTAACCACGGTGTGCGGCAATGTCTACTCCGGCGGACATAGATTTTGCGATGTCGGTCGGGGAGATAGTCTTCGCCCCGGACAGGGCGGGGCGGCCCGTCGCCGCAGCCGCGCCAGGACGGAGGACGCCGCGCCCGGCGGCCAGGACGACGAGTGAGCGGGAGGCGAGCGGTGGAAGGGCCGCAGGTAGTGGGGCGGATGCGCACCCCCGAGCCCCATACCCAGGCGTCGCTGGCGGTGGCCATCGCCGAAGCTGTCCGCGACCGGTACGAGCGGGTCCTGTGAAGTTACCCCCTGATCTTGGACAGCGGGTTTCTACGCTGTGGGGGTGAAGTCGTGCTGCAGTCTGGCCCTGGTTTCGAGCGGGGTGACGTACCCGAGCTCGGGATGCCTGCGGAGCCTGATGCGGGTGTACTCGACTTCGATGAAACGGAAGACGTCGGCGCCAGCCTCGGCCCGGGTGGTCCACACGCTCGTGCCGATCTCGGCCTTGAGCAGGGCGAACCAACTCTCCGCTGCGGCGTTATCCCGGGCCTCGGCGCGGTGAAGTCCCGGCCGATGAGATCCGCGGCGAACACCGCCCGCGTCGCCTGGCGGGGTAGCCTCACCGTCGGCGCCGGGTGATCCCGCCGTTCACGCGCATCAGCCGCTCAACCCGCGTGCGATTGACCACGCGCCCGGCCCGGACGAGGGCCGCATGGATCCGGGGAGCGCCGTAGGCGCCGCGCGACCCCGCGTGCAGCACCCGGATCTCCCACACCAGCGCCTCCTCGGCCCGGTCGCGCCGTCGGCGGGCGGGCCGTGCGGCCACGTGAGCGTAGTAGGCGGACCGGGAGATGCCCCAGCGTGCGGCAGAGGAAGGCCACGCTGTACCCGCCCGGGTTCGTCTCGCCGGCCTTCTCCACGTCGATGAACGCGTAGCGCGCGGCTACCGGGTCCTGCGATTCGCGAAGAAGACGGTCGCTTTTCCCAGGACCTCCACGGTCTGCTCCAGCTCGCGGACCTGGCGGCGCAGTCGCGCCAGTTCCTCGCGCTCGGCCGTGGTCAGCGCACCGGCCGGCCCCTGTCCCCGGTCGGTCTTCTACCGGGACGGCAAGATCACCCGCCGTACCGGCGGCACCATGGGCAAGGACAAGCCGGTCGACCTCGCCCCGTACGACTGGAACGTCCTGCCCGACCTCCTGAAGGCGGCCGGTGACCTCCTCAACGTCCCTGACCCGACAAGCCGTTACCTGATCATCGGCCCCGACATGTTCGACGGGTCCCCGTCCATCCGGGTCTACCTCTCGGGCGACCACGGCCACTCCGGCTACTTCTGGGCCGACCCGAAGGGCAAGATCGGCCGCACCTACCCGGCCGACTGACCCCCCTGGCCAGGCGGGCCGCCGGTACCAGCCGCCCCGGGTTCTCGGTGGCCGTGCTGACCTGTCAGGTTCATCGTGCACCGTGGACGTCGCCCTCACCCCGGCCGGCCCGTCCCGGCGGCTTCAGCCAGCGAATTCGTGCACGCCCCACCAGCCGGTGGAGTCGTGGAAGAGGCCGACGCCGATCTCCTTGTACTTGGGGTTGATCTGTGCCGCGTGGTGCCCGGGCGACTCGGTCCACATCTTCTGGAACTGCTCGGCGGCCTGTTGCCCGGTCAGGGAGGCGCCGCTCCACATCACGATGCACTCCCCGGTCAGCGTCCGGCTGCCGGTGAGGCTGGGACCGGCACCCGAGGCGTTCGCCGAGTGGGCGAAACCGGTCTCGCGCATGTGCTGGGCCCACTTCACCGCGAAGTCCGTCAGGTCGGCCTTGACGACCAGGGCCGGGACGCCGTTGCGGGCGCGTTCCTCGTTGATCAGCCGCAGCGAGAGCGCCTCGGCGCTGCCGGCCGAGTAGTCCGACGCCGAGGTGTCGGGGCTCGGTACGGTCCTGGGCGGCGCCGTGGTGTCGGGTCGCGCTGTGCCGGCGGTCGGCGCCTTGGTGACGGGGCTCGGTGCGGCGCCGGCCGGCGGCTTGCCCGGGGCCTTCGCCGCGGTGGGGCTCGAAGGAGCCTTGGTGGCCGGCACGGTCGACGCGCCGGCGGTCGCCGTGCTCGCAGCCGGGGACGGGGTGGCCGAGGCCGTGGCGCCGGCCTGCTCGGGTGCCGAAGGCGACGCGACCGCCGCCGAGGAGACGGCTGCGGACGGCGAGTTGCCGGCGCCCGTCGCCGTTGCTGCCACGACACCGGCCCTGCCTGCGGCCGTCTCGTCGGCCTCCGGACCGCATGCGCTCAGCGCGGCTGCTATCACCCCGACGGTCACGACAACCGCCATTCCCTGCTTGCGACGTATGGATTGCATGAGCGGAGACGGACTTCCCTGGTTTCGCCCGGCGGCTGGGAGCGGCACCGCGGTTGTTGACACCGCACCTGCTGTCCCGCCGGTCGGCGCCTCGTGCGCCGACACCAGAGGAGACCGGTGGCCTCGGTGGCGATAACACTTAGTCGGATCGCTTCAGAATGAGCCAAGCCGGAGGCCGTGCGCTTGGCGATCTTGGTCGGCGAGGTGTCGGGGCGCCTGCTGATCTTGTTCCGGACGACCTGTGGGGGCGGGTGGCTCCGCTGCCGCCACCTCATGGTGCATGCCCCTGAGCCGGGCAGAAGCGTCGGCCTTCTGATGACGAGCAGAACCACGCGCGCCTGCAGAAGGCCAAGAAGGCCTGGGACGACCAGAACGCGTTCCACCACGCGCAGTCGATCACGCTGCCGACCTGACGGTCCTGGCCGCCACCTGTGCGGCGAGACCCGACTGGTACGTTGGCCCCCATGACGGTGGCGTTGATCGATTCGGGATTCGGCCTTCTCCATACGGCCGGCTGGCTTCGGCATCTTGCCCCGGACCTCGATCTGCTCCTGCTTCTGGATCCCGAGGGCGCCCCCTGGGGACCCAAATCCGCCTCCTTCGTCACGGACCGTCTGCTCACCGCCGCGGATCTGGCCACGGAGCGCGGCGCGGAGGCCATCGTGGTGCCCTGCAATACCGCCACCGTCACCGCGATCGACGCCCTGCGCGAGAGGTTCGAGCCCCGCATTCCCGTGATCGGGACCGTCCCCGCCGTGAAGCCGGCCGCGGCGACCGGTCGGAACCTCGCCGTATGGGCGACCGTTCGGACCACCGCGAGTGACTACCAGGAACGGCTGATCGCAGACTTCGCGAACGGCGTGCCAGTCGCACGGGTCGCGTGCCCCGGCCTGGCCGAAGCGATCGACCACGGTGACGTGGCCGCCGCAGCGGAGGCGATCGCCGACGCAGCCGAGCGAACCCCCCGGAACTGCGACGCCGTGGTGCTGGGATGCACGCACTACCCCTTGGTGGCTCCGGAGATTCTGCAGCGCCTGCCCGCCGGAACCATCCTGTACGACAGCGCGGAAGCAGTCGCCCGCCAAGTACTGCGACGACTGGACCGCACGAGGGAAGGGCGTAGCGTCCTGGGCTCCATCGACGTGGTACTCAGCGGTCGCCCCGGCCGCCTTCCGGCAGCCGCGCACGCCTATCCGGTGGGCCGTGCCCTGGCCGCCGCAGCGGGAGTACCTCGCGAAGCTCTCCTCTCCGCCACCACCCGAGCCTCGGTGTCTGCCCTGGTCGTCTGAGCGGACCCCCCGGTCCCTGTCCGCTGCACGCCTGTCTGCGCGAGCTCTCGGGTATGCGCGCATCTGTGCGGGTGGACTCGGGCCGATGCTGACCCTTGCCGGCCAGGGCTGATGAGACGTCAGGTGTGATCGGCGTCGGGGGAGGCTGTTCACGCAGCAGCCGCTCCGAGGATCCGGGCGAGGTCGGGAGGCCGCCGGGTTCGGCCCGCCTCGGTCGGGTCAGCGGGCGGCGAGAGCGGTTCCGTCCAGGGTCCAGTGGGGGTCGGCCGGGATGCCGAGGGCGGCGTAGGCGTGGGCGGCGACATCGGCGTGGCGGAGGCCTTCCGGCCGGCTGAGCGGGGTGATGCCGGGCCCGCAGGCGGCTATCCAGGCGGTGCGCTCCTGCTCGCTCCGGCCGCCGTGGCCGCCTTCCTCGCGGTGGCCGTGATCGGTCACCGCGATGACGGTCCACTCCTCGGAGTCGGCGTCGGGACGGCCCCGTACGGCGGCGAGGAGCTCTCCGAGCCGCCGGTCGGCGGCCTCGATGGCGCGCCGGTACTCGGTGCCGCAGCCGAGGAAGTGGGCGGTCTCGTCGACGGCGCCGAGGTAGACGAAGGACGCGGCGAGGTCCTCGCCGGAGCCGAGAATCCTGACGGCCTCGGCGGTCACGCTCTCGTCGCACTCCTCCCAGGCCTCCGGGGTGTCCTCACGCGGGGCGATGTAGGCGAGCCTGCTCGGCGCGGCGAAGACCGGACCGCCCTGTCGGGCCAGGAACAGGGGTTCCCAGCCGCCGACGGCGAAGGTCCGCAGCCCGCGCTCGGCGGCCAGCCGGGTGGTGAAGTCGGGGAAGACGTCGAGGCGGTGCCCGGAGAAGTTGTTGCCCCAGACGCCGTGCTTGGCCACGCCGACACCGGTGACGATCGTGGTCCAGCAGGGGCCCGACATGGTCGGCGTGTCGTCGTCGATGTGGACGGGCGCGAGGAAGCCGGCGTTCGCGAGGTCGTCGAGGTGGGGGGTGTCCAGCAGCGCCAGCAGGTCGAGGCGCACGCCGTCGATGCCGACGACCAGGACGCGGGGGGTGGCCAAGGTGCTCGAGTCCTTCCGGGGAGGGGGTCGGAGAAGGGGCTGGGGGGAGGTCCGGTCGGAGAAGGTAGTGAGGGAGGGCGGGGTTCAGCCAGTGCGGCGCAGCCGGATCAGGCGGCTGGCGTGGTCGCCGGCGGGCAGGCGCAGGTCGATGCCGCGGTCCACCAGCAGCGCGCCGCGGTGGATCAGCCCGGTGTCGAGGTCGAGGTAGTCGGCGCCGGTGTCGAGGGCGGGCAGACGCAGCGGGGCGGCCGGGTGCCCGAAGCGGGTCTGCGGGCGCCAGGCGAGGACGGTGTGTTCGGTGCCGTCCGTTGCGGCGTAGTGCACGGCCGTCACTCCGCCGGGGCCGGTCAGGCGGTGCTGGCGGCCGTGCTGGACCAGGGGGCGGATCTCCTTGTAGACGGTCACGAGGTCGGCGGCCTCGTCGAGCTCCGCGTCGGTCCAACCGGTCAGGTCGCCGCCGAGGCCGAGTGAGCCGGCCATGGCGACGTGGAAGCGGAACCGCAGGGGGGTGGTGCGCCCGGTGGCGACGTTGGGGCTGTCGGTCACCCACGCGGCCATCGCCTGGGCGGGGAAGAGCTGGCTGAAGCCGTGCTGGATGCCGATCCGGTCGACGGGGTCGGTGTTGTCGGAGGTCCAGGCCTGGTCGGTGTGGGCGAGGACGCCGAGGTCGACCCGGCCGCCGCCGCCCGCGCAGGCCTCGATGCGCAGACCGGGGCGGTCGGCGCGGAGGCGGTCCATGATCCGGTACACGGCGCGGGTGTGGTCGATCCACAGCCGGTCGGGGTCCGGGTGGCCGGGCCATCCGGCTTCGGTGACGACCCGGTTGGCGTCCCACTTGAGCCAGTCGACGTCGTGGTCGCGCACCAGCCGGTCCAGGGTCCGGTGGGCCCAGGCCTCGACCTCGGGGCGGGCGAGGTTCAGCATGAGCTGGTTGCGCAGCTCGGTGGCGTCCCGGGTGGGCGCGTGGACGACCCAGTCGGGGTGGGCCCGGTAGAGGTCGCTGTCGCGGTTGACCATCTCCGGCTCCACCCACAGCCCGAAGGCCATGCCCAGGCGGTGCACCTCGTCGGCCAGCGGGCGCAGCCCGTCGGGGAACGCCTCGGGCCGGGGCGTCCAGTCGCCGAGGCCGCTCCGGTCGCTGGTGCGGCCGCCGAACCATCCGTCGTCGAGGACGAAGAGCTCGGCGCCTACTCGTGCGGCCAGCCGGGCCAGGCGCAGCTGGCCGGGCTGGCCGACGTCGAAGCCGGTGGCCTCCCACGAGTTGTAGACGACGGGCCGGTCGCGGTCGGGGGCGGGCAGGACGTGGTCGCGGACGTGCGTGTGCCAGGCGCGGCTGGCGGCGCCGAAGCCGCCGGCGGAGTAGAGGCCGGCGAAGACGGGGGTGTGCAGGCTCTCGCCGGGCTGCAGGGTCCAGGTGAGCCCCTCGTGGCCGAAGCCTCCGGTCCAGGTGGTCCGGCCGACCGGGTCGCGGTGCACGGTGACGCGCCAGCTTCCGCTCCAGGCCAGGGCGGTGCTCCAGACCTCGCCGCGGTCCTCGTCGGCGGTGCCGTCGTCGAGGGCGAGCCAGGGGCCGGCGTGGTGGCTGGTGAGGCCGCGGCGGCTGGTGAGCACGGTCTCGGCGACGGGGAGCCGGTCACGGTGCAGCTGGAACTCACTGTTCCAGCCGCCCACCAGGTGGCTGAGCCGGTAGTCGGGCAGGGCCGGCACCGTCCAGGCGGCCGAGTCCAGCCGGTCGACGGCGATCGGGCCGGAGCCGTCGGCCCCGGTGTGGGTGAGCTCCACCCAGCGCTCGACGACGTCACTGCCGGGGCGGACGCGGTAGCACAGTGCGGCGGCCAGCGGGTAGCGGCGGTCGGCCAGGAGCAGGCGCAGTTCCCCGTCCCGGACGGTGTGCCCGGCGAAGGACCACTGGGCGCCGCGGGTGCCGTCGGCGAACCGCACCTGGAGGCCGGCCGGGCCGAACCGTGCACCGGTCTGCGGGGCCAGTTCGTCCGGCGCCGGGTCCGCCTCGAAGCTGCTCTCGGCGGGTGAGGCGGCTGCGGGCAGGCCGTCCAGGGCGTCGGTGTCGATCACCGCCCCCCAGTGGAGGTGGCGGGGGCTGCCGTCGGCGCCGATGCGGAGCGCGTACGAGCTGTTCGGGGTGCGGATGACGGCGAGACCGCGGGCGGCGTCGAAGGATACGGGCGGGTGTGTGGCGAGCACGGACGGTCCCAGGGGTGCGGAGCGGAGCACGGGCAGGAAGGAGGCCAGGAGCGGGCGCCGGCCTCGGAGTTGAGGAATCTCGGACAGGCACGGAGGTGGGGCGAGCGTAGGAGCGGGGCAGGCCAAAATCAATACTGGACGAAGTTATTTATTTGCCGGTACGTTGCACCCGTGTTTCCGAACCAGTCGCAGCCGTTGGTCACCGCACCAGCCGAAACCACGATCCTCGCCATGCTGTTGGCCGAGAGCCCGCTCAGCAGGGTCGAGCTGGCCCGCCGGACGGGTCTGTCCTCGACAGCCGTCACCAAGGCGGCCAGGCCTCTGATCGAGGACGGCTACCTCCACGAACTGCCCCCGGAACGGACCGCTCCGGGGGCCGGGCGCCCGGTCAACCCGCTGGCGGTCACCCCGGACCGCGAGTTCTTCCTCGGCGTGAAGATCAGCGCCGACATGCTCTACGGTTCGGTCTGCGACCTGCGGGCCCAGGTCCGGGCGACCGCCGGCCACCGGCTGGGCGACCGCCGGCCGGAGGCCGTGTGCGCGCTGCTCACCGAGATGGTCGCCGAGCTCCTCGACGGCGACCCCGCGTTCCGTGGCCGTACCCGGCATCTCGGAATCGCGGTCTCCGGGGACGTGGACCGCCCCCGGGGCCGGGTGCGGTACTCGGTCCTGCCCGACTGGCGCGACATCCCGCTCGCCGAGACGGTGGCCCGGTCGACCGGGCTGAGCGTGACGGTGGAGAACGACGTCAAGGCCCTGACCGTCGCCGAGTACTGGTTCGGGGAGGGTATCGGGACCGACTACTTCGCGCTGGTCACCATCGGCGCCGGCATCGGCTCCGGACTGGTCGTCAACGGCCGGCTGGTGACCGGGGCCTACGGTGTGGCCGGCGAGATCGGGCACATCTGCGTCGATCCGTCGGGCCCGCGCTGTCACTGCGGGGCGGTCGGCTGCGTCGAGGCCATCGCGTCGAGCGACGCGATCCGGGACGCCGTCCGGCGCGACACGGGCCGCCCCGACCTCGACTTCGACGGCGTCGTGGACCTCGCCCGCAGCGGAGACCCCGCCGCAGGTGCGGCGTTCGCCCGGGCAGGCCGCGCGATCGGTGTCGGCATCGCCACCCTGGTGAACCTGGTGGGCCCGGAGCGCGTCGTCGTCAGCGGGGAGGGGCTCGACACCTACGACCTCTTCGGAGTCCACATCAAGGACGCCTACACCAGCCACTGCTTCAAGGCGGCGGCGAAATGCCCGCTGACCCTGCGCCCGCTGCCCTGGGAGGAGTGGGCCCGCGGCGCCGCCATCGTGGGCATCCAGGCGCTGTTCCCGTAACGACTGCCCGGAGCCGCTTTTCCGGGCCGGCTTCCCGCAACCCCCGCGACGCCGACACCGACACCGACGCCACCACCACAGACCGGCCTGACCAGTGTCCTCGACTGCCTGCAAGCACTGATACCGGACACCGGCCAGACCCGAACACACCCATCTCCCACCCCCACCCACGAGGATGCGACATGAGCGCACACAGAGCAGAGCTTAGCCGAAGGGGATTCCTGGGCGGCTCGCTGCTGTTCACCGCCGGCGTAGCGGTCGGCTGCAGCACCAGCCCGACCGGCGGGGACTCCGGCGCGAAGACCACCTTGAACGTCTGGTCCCACGCCTACGGCGAGGCCGGCACCCAGCAGGCCCTCACCCGCTACGCCGCCGCCTTCACCAAGGCCCACCCGGGCATCGCGGTCAAGGTCACCTGGGTGCCCGGCGACTACACCAGCAAGCTCAACGCGACCCTGCTGACCGACGCCGCCCCCGACGTCTTCGAGATCGGCGAGCTCAGTGCCGCGATGGCCCGGCGCGGCCAGATCGCCGCACTGGACGACCTGTACGGAAGCGCCAAGGCCGACTTCAACCCGGGCGACCTCGACTACGTGACGATCGACGGCAAGCTTCACGGCATCAAGATGATCGACGACGTGATGATGCTCTACTACCGCAAGAGCGCCCTGGCCAAGGCCGGGATCACCCCGCCGGACAGCTTCGACGCGCTGGTCGCCGCCGCCAAGGCCCTCACCACCAAGAACACCAAGGGCCTGTTCCTCGGCAACGACGGCATCGGCGACAGCGCCGTCCTCGCCGTGTTCTCCAACGGCGGCGACCTGGTGACCGACGGCAGGGTGGCGTACGCCTCCCCGCAGGCGGTCGAGGCGGTCGCCGGACTCAAGCGCCTGCACGACGACCAGTCCCTGCTGCTCGGCTTCACCACCGACTGGTGGGACCCGTCCGCGTTCACCCAGGACGTCGTCCCCATGCAGTGGTGCGGCCTGTGGGCGATGCCCGCGATCAGCACGGCGCTCGGCGACGACTTCGGGGTGCTGCCCTGGCCCGCCTTCAAGCCGGGTGGCACCCCGGCGGTGCGGGTGGGCGGCTGGACCAGCTGCGTCAACGCCAAGGGCAAGAACGTGGACGCGGCCAAGAAGTTCGTCCAGTGGCTCTGGGTCGAGCAGACCGAGCTGCAGAAGGACTGGTCGGAGAGCTACGGCTTCCACATCCCGCCCCGGAAGTCGGTGACCGCGGGCGCCGACAAGCTCACCCGCGGGACCGCCAAGGAGACCGTCGAGCTCGCCGCCAAGTACGGCCGGTCCACCCCGAACACCTGGGAGACCGCGGTCAGCACGCCGCTGAACGCCGCTGCCACCAAGATCGCCGCCGGGCAGGGCGACCCCGCGCAGCTCCTGGCGGACGCGGCCGGGCAGGCCCAGACCGCCGTGGACAAGCAGCGTCCGTGATGAACAGTCCCTCGGACACCACCGTGCGCTCCGAGCGTGCCGGACGCCCGCCAGCCCGGCCACGGAGCCCCGCCCCGACCCGCCGGCGCGGCGCCGACCGCCGGGCCTGGGGAGCGTTCGCCCTGCTCACCGCACCGATGCTGCTCGGCCTCGGGATCTTCAAGTACGTCGCGATCGGCTGGAGCTTCCTGCTCAGCCTCAGCGACGCCCGCGGCACCATCGCCCTCGGCCACTGGGTCGGCCTGGACAACTACCGGGAACTGCTCTCCGACGCCGGGTTCCGGACCTCGCTGGTGCAGATCCTGCTGTTCACCGTCGCCATCGTCCCGGTCACCTTCGCCGCCTCGCTCGGCCTCGCCCTGCTGGTCCACCGCGTCCGGCGCGGCCGGGCCCTGGTGCGGACCGCGTTCCTGATCCCCGCCGCCGTCTCCTACGTCGCGGCCTCGCTGCTGTGGAAGATGTGCCTGTTCAACGGACTGCCGGCGGGCATCGCCAACACGATCGGCGGCTGGTTCGGGATGTCCGCGGTCCCGTGGCTGCAGACCACCTCGCCCCCGCTGTACTGGATCGTCCTGGTGACCGTCCGGCTGTGGCTCCAGGTCGGCTTCTACATGGTGCTCTTCCTGGCCGGCCTGCAGGCGATCCCGCAGGAGATCAACGAGGCCGCCGCGCTGGACGGTGCGACCGGATGGCGGCGGCTGCGCCGGATCACCCTGCCGATGCTGCGCAACACCTCCGTCGCCGTGCTGATGCTGCAGTTCATCGCCGCCTTCCAGGCCTTCGACGAGTTCTACAACCTGTTCAACAGCGGCCTCTCCGGGACGGGCACCGCCCCCGTACAGACTCCGCTGGTCTACCTCTACAACACCGCGATGAGTGCTCAGAACTACGGCCTCGGATCGGCCGGGGCGTTCGTCCTCACCGCGCTGATCGTCGGCGTGACCCTGATCCAGGGGCGCGTCACCGGATTCGGGAAGGGAGAGTGAGCCTGCCGTGACGACGCCACTCGGCAGCAGTCTGCGCCAGGTCGTGCGCGCCGCGCTGGTGGGCCTGCTGACGCTGGTCTTCCTGGCCCCGTTCTACCTGATGCTGCGCAACGCGCTCATGGACTCCCGGGGCCTCACCTCCCCGCACTGGACGTGGTGGCCCACCACCATGCACTGGGAGAACTTCACCGCGCTCTTCGACGACCCCACCCTCCACATGGGCCAGGCGCTCGGGAACTCCCTGCTGATCGCCTCGATCACCGCCCCGGTCTCCACGCTCCTCGCCTCCGCCGCCGGATACGCCCTCGCGCGGATCCCGGTGCCCGGCCGCGGCGTGCTGCTGGCCCTGGTGGTGGCCACGCTGATGATCCCCGGCTCGGTGACCTTCGTGCCGACCTTCGTCGTGGTCGGCTCGATGGGCGGGGTCAACACCCTGTGGGGCGTCATCGCACCCGGGCTGTTCAACCCGTTCGCGGTACTGCTGTTCCGCAACTTCTACCTGCAGTTCCCCGCCGAGATCGAGGAGGCCGGACGGCTGGACGGGCTCGGCTGGCTCGGCATCTACCGCAGGATCGCGCTCCCGTCCTCGGGCGCCATGCTCGCCTCCCTCGGCGCGCTGGCCTTCATCGACAGCTGGAACTCCTTCCTGTGGCCCCTGGTCATCGGCCAGGACCCGTCCGCCTGGACCGCTCAGATCGCGCTGTCGACGTTCCTCACTTCGCAGACCATCAACCTGCCCGGCCTGTTCGCCGGTGCCGTCGTGACCATCGCACCGCTGGTGGCCATGTTCCTCGTCGCCCAGCGCCACATCGTCGAAGGCATCGCCACCAGCGGCCTCAAGGGCTGACCGCACCCGCCCGGACCATCCTGCCCAGACCATCCCTGCCGAGGCCGTCCCCGCCCAGACCGCACCCCGCCCCGACCGCACCCGCCCAGGCCGCACCCGGACGCCGGAGAGCCACCACAGACCGGCCCTCCCCACCCCGCTCGACCCGCACCCTTCACCCCACCCCAATGGAGGGACCACCCATGAGATCCGACAGCCCGGCGCTCACGGCCCGAGGATTCGTCACCCGCCTCGTTCCCGTCGTGCTCGCCACGGCCGGGCTCCTGACCGGGGGGAGCCCCGGCACCGTCGCGGCGCCCCTTGCGGCCACCGCCGCCACGGTCGCCGCACCCACCCCGATGACGGGCGCTCAGCTCGCCGCGTCCTGGACCGGCCCGCTCAGCACCCGGGGCCGGTACATCGTGGACGCGAACGGCGACCGCTTCAAGCTGAAGGCCGGCAACTGGGCCGGTGCCCAGGGCACCTGGGAGGGCAGCGGGGACGTCAACGACCCGGCCGACAACCAGGCGCGGCAGGTGTCGCACAACATCCCGCTCGGCCTGGACCGGGCGCCGATGGCGAAGCTCCTCGCTGACTTCCACGCGCTGGGCCTCAACAGCATCCGCCTTCCGTACGCGAACGCCCTGATCCACGACACCACCGTCGTGCCCGACTCCGCCGTCGCGGCCAACCCGCAGCTCAAGGGCAAGACCCCGCTGCAGGTGTTCGACGCGGTGGTCGCGGCGCTCACCGCCGACGGCTTCGCCGTCATCCTGAACAACCACACCACCAGCTACCGCTTCTGCTGCGGCCTGGACGGCAACGAGCGCTGGAACAGCGGTCAGTCGACCCAGCAGTGGCAGGACGACTGGCTGTTCCTCGTCAAGCGCTACCAGGGCAACAAGCGGGTCGTCGGCGCCGACCTGCGCAACGAGGTCCGCCGCGACACCTGGAACGACCCGAACTGGGGCTGGGGCAACGACCACGACGAGTACGCCGCCTTCGAGGACGCCGGGAACAAGATCCTCCAAGCCGACCCCGACATGCTCATCGTCATGGAGGGCATCAACTGGTACGGCATCCCGGCCGACCCCGGAGCGCTGTTCCCCCACGGCCGGCCGATGCTGACCCCGGTCCGCAACCTGTCCAACACGCTGATCGCCTCGGACAAGCTGGTCTACTCGGCCCACTTCTACGGCTACACGGGCCCGAATTACACCGGTGCGGCCAGCGGTGCCGGCCACACCAACGACTGGCCGTACGAGAGGTTCCCGCTCGACCAGCTCAAGCAACTCGTCAACGACGAGGCGCTGTTCGTCACGGAAGCCGGCCAGCACTTCACCGCGCCCGTGTGGATCAGCGAGTTCGGCGCGGCCGGACGCGACGAGAGCGACCCGCTGGAGCCGGCCTGGTGGAAAAACTTCACCGACATCATGGTGGCCCACGACACCGACTTCGCGGTCTGGCCGCTGGTCGGCTGGACCGGAGCCGACGGCAGACCGCAGGACAGCTGGGCCCTGAACTCCTACGACTCCACCGGCAGGCGGCTGGGCCTGGAGGACCCGGGCGACTGGCGCGCCGCCGACTGGAACAAGCTGGTCACCGCCCCCGGCAAGACCGGCCAGGTCGCCCAGGTCAACCACTGGAACATGCTCGACCTCGACTTCGGCGACCAGAACGTCTCACGCCGTATGCTCGCCCAGCCCGACTGGTCCAACGGCAACCGCAAGGGCAACTGCCCCGACACCGAGCGCCTGATCGGCCTCGGCCGCAGCGACAGCCGCGGCCTGTGCACCGACGCCGGCCAACCCGCTGGGGGAACCGGCGCCTGGGTCACCGTCACCGACGAACGCTACGTCACCCACGGTGACTGGGCCGGGGGCTACAACAAGCTCCAGTGCCCCGACAACACCTTCGCCGTCGGCTACGGCGTCAACGGCAACGCGATGGCCGCCCTGCTGTGCGCGCCCTCCGCCACGCCGCTGCCGACCACCGGCCATGACAACTGGTTCGACAAGGGCGACAACCGGCCCACCTCCGGCGGCGCCACCGCCAACGACTGGGCACCCGGCTACTACAAGGGCCAGTGCGCCGACAACGAGTACGTCGCCGGCGTCGCCTACACCTGGGCCTGGAGGCAGGGCGGCGTCCCCGACGCCCTGCTCTGCCGCCCGCTGAGCTGACCCGACCACCGCCTCTCCAGCAAGGAGCACCACAGCCATGCCACGAATGGAGATCGCCGAAGACGGCTTCCGTCTCGACGACCGACCGCTGCGCATCATCTCCGGCGGACTGCACTACTTCCGCGTCCACCCGGAGCAGTGGGCCGATCGGCTCCGCAAGGCACGGCTGATGGGGCTCAACACGGTCGAGACCTACGTCCCGTGGAACCTCCACGCGCCCCACCCGGGTGAGTTCCGGCTGGACGCAGGTCTCGACCTGCCCCGCTTCCTCGACCTCGCGGCCGCCGAGGGCCTGCACGTCCTGCTCCGCCCCGGCCCGTACATCTGCGCCGAGTGGGAGGGCGGGGGCCTGCCCGCCTGGCTGCTCGCCGACGAGAACATCGAACTGCGCAGCCGCGACCCGCGCTACCTGAAGGCCGTCGACGACTACCTCGCCGCCCTCCTGCCGCCCGTCCTCCGCCACCTCTCCACCCGCGGCGGCCCGATCCTCGCCGTCCAGCTGGAGAACGAGTACGGCGCGTACGGCGACGACTCCGGCTACCTGGAGGACCTGGCGGCGCTCTTGCACCGGCACGGCGTCGACGTGCCGCTGTTCACCTGCGACCAGCCCACCGACCTGGCGCGCGGCGGCCTCGACGGGGTCCTGCGCACCGTCAACCTCGGCAGCAGGGTGGACGCCGGGCTCGCCGAACTGCGCACGCGGCAGCCCTCCGGTCCGCTGATGTGCAGCGAGTTCTGGATCGGCTGGTTCGACCGCTGGGGCGGCACCCATGTCACCCGCAGCGCCGCCGATGCGGCGGCGGACCTCGACCGGCTGCTCGCGGCCGGGGCCTCCGTCAACATCTACATGTTCCACGGCGGCACCAACTTCGGCTTCACCAACGGCGCCAACGACAAGGGCACCTACCGCCCCACCGTCACCTCCTACGACTACGACGCACCGCTGGACGAGGCCGGTGACCCCACCCCCAAGTACGCCGCCTTCCGCGAGGTCATCGCCAGGTACGGGCCGGTCCCCGAGGAGCCGGTACCGGACCCGGCCCCCAAGCTCGCCCCGGCCGTCGCCGAACTCACCGCCTCCGCCGGCCTCCTGGACCAGCGCGAGCGGCTCGGCAGCGCGGTGCACGCCGACCGGCCGCAGACCATGGAACAGCTCGGCCAGTCCTTCGGCTTCGTCCTGTACGAGACGCCGCTCCCGGCGGCCGGACCGGCCACCCTGCGCATCGCCGGGGTACGGGACCGCGCCCAGGTCTTCGTCGACGGCCAGCCGGTCGGCGTCCTGGAACGCGAGAACCACGAGCACACCCTGTCCTTCCACGTCCCCCGGCGCGGCGCGCAGCTGGCCGTCCTGGTGGAGAACCAGGGCCGGGTCAACTACGGGCAGGGCGTGCACGACCGCAAGGGGCTGCTCGGCGAGGTCACCGTCAACGGGCGGGCCCCGGAGGGCTGGGACAGCCGGCCGCTGCCGCTCGACGAGCTGGGCGGACTGTCCTTCGTCGCGTTCGAGCCCGCCGCGCCCCCGGTCGGCCCCGCCTTCCACCGCGGACACCTGGACATCGACCGGCCGGCCGACGGCTTCGTCTCCCTGGACGGCTGGACCAAGGGCCACGTCTGGATCAACGGCTTCGCACTCGGCCGGTACTGGTCCCGGGGCCCGCAGAGCACGCTCCACGTCCCCGCACCGGTCCTGAAGGCCGGCCGGAACGAGATCACCGTGCTCGAACTGCACGGCTCCACCACGCGCACGGTCGAACTGCGCGGCACGCCCGACCTGGGCCCGACCGAGGACTGACGCCGGCATCAGCGGTCTCCGCACCAGGATCACCGTTCTCCGCAGAACCGGAGAGGAACTCTGCTGGCGGCCCGGCGGAGCCTCGGACGAAACCGGTGGCACGGATCCGGTCGAAGCGCTGCGGCGGACCGCGTTCCTCCTCGAACGGCGCGGGGCGTCCCCGTATCGGATCCGGGCCTTCCACACGGCGGCCGACGCGGCCCGCGAACTGCCCGCCGGTCCGGTGGACGCGGTATCGGCACGGCGGCTGCGCGGGGTCGGCCCGGTCACCGCGGAGGTGATCGCCCAGGCATCCGCGGGCGGGACGCCGCCCTACCTGGCCCGACTGCAGGCCGACGCCGGGTCGGCCGCCCGGGCCGGCTGGGATACCGGTGGCCGCGAGTACGAGTCCGGACCTTGGGCCGCCCGGGGCCGGCAGCCGAGGAGCGGGGTGTCGCGGCCCGGGGCACGATGGAATCGCCTGGACAACCCCGCTCCTACCAGGACGGGGACCGCCGGGGTTCCCTTGCCCGGCCACTCCGAGCCGGTCTCCTCACCGGGAGGATCCGCGATGTCTCCCCAACCCTTGGCCGAGCCGCTCCACATCTACCTGAACGACCACTTGACCGGCGCGTTCGGCGGTGCCGCGCTCGCCGACCGCATGGCCCGCACCCACCGCGACAGCCCTCGCGCGACCGACCTGCGCCGCCTGGCGCGTGACATCGAAGAGGACCGCGACGACCTCGTCCGGATCATGAACCGACTCGGGGTGCCCGTACGGCACTACCGGACATGGCTCGGCCTCGCCGGTGAACGCCTCGGCCGCCTCAAGCCCAACGGAACCCTCGTGCGCCGCTCGCCGCTCAGCGACCTGATTGAACTGGAAACGCTGCGCACCGGCGTCGAGGGCAAGGCCGCGCTGTGGCGCGCGCTGCGCGCCATCGCCGACACCGACTCGCGCCTCGACCAGGCGGAGCTGGACCGCCTGGTCGAGCGGGCCGCCGACCAGGCCAGCATGCTGAACGGGTGGCACCGCGCGGTGAGCGCGGCGGTCCTCGCACCCGGGGACGGCGGGGGACGGCCGAGCGCCGGCGCCGCTCTGTGAGCAGAACCTGTGCGTGACCCAGGCCCCACTCGTGCCGTGACCCCCTGGGGTCCACCGGCGGGTCACGGCTTCGCGGGTTCCCGCGCCGCCGGCCGGGGCCGTCGGCTGCCGCGCCGGGAGTCCGCGCGGAGGGCATGGCCGAGCAGTCGGTGGCGGGCAGATCACCGGTTCGGCGGCGCGTCGTCGTCCGTGCCGGGGGGATCGTGGCGGGCCGTTCGGGAGGTGTCCTCGGGCTCGCCGGTGAAGACGACGTCGACATGCTGCTCGGGCCGGCGCTCCTCCTGCCGGGCGACCGCTTCCAGGACCTCCTCGTCGGCCCCGGTCAGCGGCGGCTGCAGCAGGCTGCGCGGCCACAGCCGGCGGTGCAGCACCACATTGGTCTCCGCTGCGAACAGGGTGATCTGTGCGGCCAGGTACAGCCAGAACAGCAAACCGATCACGGTCGCGAAGAACCCGTACACCGCGCTGGCGTGGCGCAGCTCGTGGGTGACCAGGACAGCGCCGAACGCCTGCAGGACGGTGAACAGCGGTCCGGCGACCGCGCAGCCGGGCACCAGCGCCCGGGTGGGGACCTGGGCCGGCGTGAGCACGCGGAAGCAGCCCAGGCACAGGGCGGTGTTGACCAGGGCGGACAGCACCAGCGCGCCGATCCGAGCGGGCAGTCCGGCCAGGGTGGTGCCGATCAGGGTGGCCGCGGCGGTGGCCACCAGCAGACCGACGGTCAGGGTGGTGAAGAGCAGCAGGCTGCGGGCCAGGCGCGGCCAGTAGCCCGGGCGCTGTCTGCCGGGGATGTTCCAGACCTCGGCCATGGCGTGCTGGAGGACCTGGGCGATGCCCAGCGCCCCGTACAGCAGGCCGAGCACGCCGACGGCCAGCGCGAGCCCGCTGCCCTGCACGGAGTGGACGTTCTGGCGCAGTTGATCGCCGATGATCGGGAAGTCGGCGAGCGCGGAGTCGACCACGGCCTTCTGCGCGCCGGGGTGGCCGTGCAGGACGAACCCCAGCACGGTGGAGAGCAGGAGCAGCAGCGGGATCAGTGCGACGAACCCGTAGTAGGTGATCAGCGCGGCGAGCAGGCCGCCGCGGTCGTCGCCGTACTTCTTGACCACGCCGACCACCACCCCTGGCGGTGTGCGGTGCTGCTGGGCACGGTCGGCTGCCCGCAGCGCCCGTTCGACGATATTCATTGTCACGGCTCCCTTACCCGACGGCTCCGTCCCGGCTTGCGGCCTGTGGTGGAGCGTGTGCCCGGGAATCGGCCCGCCCACCGCCCTGGACACGTCCTGAAGCAGGTGTTCTCGCTGCGGCTGCCCGCCCTGAGCGCGAGCGGTTGCCGGCCGGGGGCACCGGTAAGAACCTGGTCCTGGCGGGGCCTCGCCCCGGGGCAGGCGATCGCTCGGCCCGACCGACACCGCGGACCTGTTCACCCGGCACGGACATCGCCGCCAGGCCAGGTGCTTGCCCGGACTGCCCGGGCGGGTACGCGGCGCAGGACCGGCGCCCCGATGTGCCGGCCCCTCCGGCCGGGAACCCGTGCGCGAGCGCGGTCCCGGCCTCCGAACCGGATGAGAGGACGACTGCCGTGAGCACTCCGGAGGAGAACGACACCCCGCAGGTCGACGACGAGACGCGGGAGCAGTCCGCAGAGCAGCGGAACATCACCGCGCCCACCCCGGCGGACGTCCGGGCCAAGGCCGATGACGACGACAAGGACGGCGAGCCGCCGGCGGCCGACACGCGGGCCCCGTGACCACTCGGCCGAGGGCTGTGCGGCCACCCGCCCTGCCGACCCCCTCTCGAACCCGGGCGGCCGGCACGTCTCATGGGGCGTGCGGGCCGGGCCTGTCGTGGCTTGGATCCGCCTTCTAGTCGGAGGGCGGCAGCAGGCTCCCCAGGGGGCCGAGATCCAGGTTGAGATCCTGCATGGTCAGGCCGTAACGGGCACAGAGCTCGCTCATGCGGTCGTGGAGAGCCATCAGTGTCGCTCCGAGCGTCTCTTCCTGCTCCTCGCTGAGATCTCCGGCCTCGACGCGGTGGACGGCCTGGCGTTCCATGAGCTGGCGCAGTAGTTCGACGACGGTGAGGACCAGCTTCATCAGGTCCCGTTCGACCGTTTCCGGATTGGTGGAGATCCTGTGCGCCCGCCCCGGTGCCGTGCCGGGGGTTGGGGGCGGACCGTAGGACGTCTCGGGCAGAAGACGGAAGGCACGGGCGGCTGCTTCAGCGACTTCGTCGTATCGGCTGGGTGGCCGACGGGCGTCGCCGGTCATGGCTGTTCCCGCTGCGGCGGGGTGCTGATCGTGAAGGGGGAGGGGGTCTGTCCGCCGACGGAGACGATGAGTGCGCGCAGGGAGACCCGCACGAGGTCGATGTCCGCGATGGACAGGACGAGGTCGCCGGTGAGGACCACGCCTCCGCTGAGTAGCCGGTCCAGCAGGTCGATGAGGGCGGCCTGGCGCGGCGGCACGGCCGCGTGCGAGCTGGACGGCCTGTCGGCGGGCGCGTTCATGGCGTGCTCTCTTCCGCCGGGCCGGGGGCGGCGAAGGAGTAGGGGGCCCATGGGCCGGTGACGACGACGCGCACGCCGGGCAGGGAGTCCGTCGAGTGCAGTACGTCGGCCCGGAAGGCGTCGGCGTGGTCCAGCGGGAGGAGATAGGCGTCGTTCAGGACGTTCACGCCTGATTCGACCGCCAGCTCGCCTTCCTGGACGCGGTGCCGGACGCGGTCCGCGGCATGGGCACGGGCTGCTGCCTCGATCCGCTCGGCGGCTCGCCCGGCGGAGCGGAAGGCGTCGTGCTGCGACTCCTGTTCGGCCCGGCGCCGGTGCAGGTACGCACGTCCGGGGCTGAGGTCCGGCGTTTGCGAGGGCGGGGTCTGCGGGGCGGCCGGGGCATCGACGTACAGCTTGACGCCCCATTCCACGTGCTCGGAGAGGTGGGACAGCTGGTCGCGGAACGCACCCAGCCGGTCATCGAGCATGGTCCGTACCCGATCGTTGTCGAGGTACACCGTTGCCAGGCGCAGGGGAAGGACGGTGGTGCACGCGGCGACGGCCTCGACCACACCGTGGTGGGAACGGGCGAGTCTCTCGAGCCATCGGAGGTCCTCGAGGTGACCGGGGAGCGCGGCCTCGTCGAAGTCCTCCCTCGGTACGGGGCTCACGGCGGCCACGACGTCCTCGCCGCGGCTGGAGCCCACGAGGTGAACCGACGCGCCGACGACTCCGGAGAGACCGTCCACGGTCTGCTGCAGGCCGGCCGCGTGCCGTGCCACGGCGTAGGTGTAGGCGAGCGACCCGGAGGTCATGCTTCACCCCGCGTGGCGGCTCGGGTCCCGGGCTCCGATCGCTTCGGGCGGGGTGGACGGCGGGGGGCCGCGGGCTCGTCGTCGAGGGTCTCGGTCGGCGGCAGCGCAGCGGGATCGGCGCGCAAGGCGCTGATCTGCTCGCGCAGTCGCCGGTTCTCCTCGATCTGCTCGCGCAGGAGTCGGTTCTCCTCCTCCAAGGAGGGGCCGCTGCTCGCTCGGGAGGACAGGGAGGGGTCGTGCTCCCACCAGTCGATGCCCATCTCCTTCGCCTTGTCCACCGACGCGATCAGCAGGCGCAGCTTGATGGTGAGAAGTTCGATGTCGAGGAGGTTGATCTGGATGTCGCCGGCGATGACGATGCCCTTGTCGAGGACGCGTTCCAGGATGTCGGCGAGATTGGCGGAGGACTGGCCGTAGGGCGGCGCGGACCTGGAGGGGAGGGAGCCGAGGCGGTTGGCAAGGGGCTCTGTCACGGCTCGACCTCGTTTCGCTGACGGGTGCGTGCGGTGTGGGGTCAGATGTCGTTGCGTTGCCGGTGGGCTCTGATCTCGTCGAGGCGGTCGAGGAGTTCGTCCTCGCGGCGGTCGAAGGCCTCCTCGTCGATGTGTCCCGCCAGGAGCTCTCTCTCGAGCGCGGCGAGTTCCTGTTCGACGGGTGCGGGGTCGTAGTACTCGTCCTCCGCGGCCTCCACCACGCGTTCCAGAACCCACACGGTGCCGCGCAGGGGCGCGAGCGGGAGGGTGATGATCTGGGTGAGCAGGCCCACGGGGTGCCTCCTCTAGACGAAGCTGTAAGCGGGAAGCGGGCCGTACAGCCGGAAGTCGAACTCCTGGCCGAGCTCGTGGCTGAGGCCCTTCTCCGCGGCGAGAAACCGCTCCCGGTGTTCGTCGTCCACGAGGAAGGAGATGTTCAGGAAGTCCTTCCCGGTCGGCTCGGAAGCCCGCTCTTGCCGGCTGTGGGGGTGCAGCGCCTCGATGATTCCCGTGGCCAGGGCCTGATGGCGGGCCAGGACTTCCTGGGCGGCGAGTTCGCCGAGTGCCAGCGGTAGGTCCGGGGTGGTGTCGCCGGCTTTGATGGCGTCGTTGAGGTGCCGGGCCTCCGGCGACTCCTGGAGGATCTGGCGCAGCAGGACGTCCTCGTCGATGGCCGCCTTGAGGTGGTACTCCGAGCATCCCGCCAGTGCCGTCAGGCGCTGCGTGTACTCCTCCCGGCGCTCCTCGAGAACGGTGCGTACGGCGTCGTCGTCGGGCGCGGTGAAGCCGAAGCGCAGCGGGAGGACGGTGCCGCCGCTCATGAGACGCTCCTGGACGGCTTGGTGCGCCATGAGGTCGCGTCGTTTGGGCCGCAGGTCCTCTGGGGCGTCGCCGACGACCGCACACAGTGGTCCGGAGCACACGGTACGTAGCTCCGCCGGGGTTTCCCCCACCCCGGCCAGGCCGTCGAGATCACGGGGGTGCGTGGCAGCGGTGATGGAGTAGACGTAGACGGCCATGTCATTCCTCCCGTCGCCTGGTGGGTCGGCGGGTGGGCCGTGCCCGTTTCGGCTCGGGCTCCTTCTCGTCCTCGTCGTCCTTGTCGTCCTTGTCGCGTCCCAGGTGGAGGGAGTCGGTGACGGCTTCGACGGCGCCGGTGAGCGCCCCCTTGCTCTTGCCCCGTGCTCCGCCCTCGGTCGCTTCTCCGACGATGTCGGTGAGCTGTGCCGGCGCCTTGCGTCCGGATTCCAGGTCCAGACGGTTGCATGCCTCGGCGAACCGGAGGTAGGTGTCCACGCTGGCCACGACGATACGGATGTCGATCTTGAGGATCTCGATGCCGATCAGGGACACCCGGATGAAGACGTCGATGACCAGACCGCGGTCCAGGATCAGTTCGAGGATGTCGTAGAGGTTCCCGGTGTTCCCGCTGCGGGAAACGCCGGCTGTGCTTTGCGGCACCACAGTCACGGTGCCTCCCTTCGCCGGCCCGCCCTCGCGGTACGAGAGCGGTTGGTTCCGCTTCGTCGTGGCGCCGGGGTCTCAGGTGGGGCGGTCAAACTGTCCGCGGGTGTAGCGGCGGATCCGCTCGTACGCCACCAGTTGGCCCTCCTCGTCGAGCGACACCCGGTAGCTGGCCATCACGCTGGTCGTCTCGGGGATGCGTTCCAGTTCCACCACCTCCACATCGGCCTGCCATCCCTCGTCGGCGGGCTTGAGGGCCGAGACCGACTCGGGTGCGCGTCCCAGGAGTTCCGCGAGCTGCTCGGCGGCGTAGCGCATGGCCTGCGGAGCCGAGACACGTCGTCGAGGACGTCGTCTCGCCACGCCCTCCTCGCCCGCCGCCCGGCGGGTTCCAGTGGTGCCGGCGCGAGCAGAGGGCGGATCTGCATGGGCGGGCCTTCGGGGCTCGACGCCGTCCTCTCTCTTCTCTGGGGCCATGTTTCCTCGCCGGGATCGGAGGTAACGCGCCGGTTTGCATGCATGCACGGCTTATTTCATGATATACGGCCTTCTTCCTCGGGATCGGCAGGAGGCGACCTCGGTCGGCGGGCAGCCGCTCGTGTCCAGAACTCGGGGCGGCTGTATGTCCGTTGAGGTCGCGAGTCGCTAGGGAACGGTGGTGCGTGGAAGCCGGCATCACCTTCAGGTGGGTCGGTGCCCACGTGGCGCACGGCCGCGTGTCTGACCAGACTGGTGGTATGGAGTGCTGGTACGGACATCGGGCCGGGGCTCTCGGTCGTAGGCGGGCCGCTGCATGCCGGGTACCGACAACGGGAATGTGCCGCGCGCGACAGTCGAAGCCTCCCTCTCGGCTCTGCCGAGGGCGGTCGCGGCCGGCGTCGAAGGGCGCTCCCGTGTCGTGCGCTCGGTGCCGGCTGCCGCGGGAGCGCCAGTGATTTCGCGGGCGGTGCTGCGTGCAGAGCATGCCTCCGCGTCGTGCCGGTCCACGTAGTCACGACGGGCGCCGGAAAGGAAGACCCATGAAGGACACCACCAAAGTGGCTCTGGCGGCTGCGGTCGCCGGCGGGTACGTGCTGGGCCGCGCGAAGAAGGGGCGGCTCGCATTCGCCGCCGCGACGTACCTCGCGGGCCGGCGGTTCGGACTGGATCCGCGCCAGCTCGCCACCGAGGGGCTGCGGAGACTCAACGAGATGCCGCAGGTGGCCGAGTTGAACGAGCAGGTCCGCGGAGAACTTCTCGAGGCCGGCAAACGTGCGGTGGCCGCTGCGGCGGACCGCCAGATCGGGGAGTTCGCGGACTCTCTCCGGGAGCGAGCCCTGAGCGTGGGCAAGCCCAAGGAGGCGAAGGAGGAGCCGGAGGAGGAAGAGCCGTACGAGGAGGAGGAATCCGAGGACGAAGAGCCGTACGACGAGGAAGAGGAAGAGCCGGAGGAGGAGCCGGAGGAAGCGGAGGATGACGGCGCAGGGAACGGCGAAGCCGAGGCCGAGGAAACACCGCGCCGCGAGCGCGCACCCCGGCGCCGGCGAGCTGCCGCTGAGGCCGATGAGCGGCCGAGCCCGCGCTCCTCGCGGGCGGCACCCAAGGACGAGTCGAAGTCCTCGGCTGCGCGCAAGCCCGCGAAGAAGGCTGCCGGCCCGGCGAAGAAGACCGCTCCGGCCGCAAAGAAGGCCACCGCGAAGACGGCAACGCCCGCCAAGCGGTCGTCCACCCGCTCTACTCCGTCGAAGACTGCCGCTGCCAGGGCTCCGGGCAAGAAGGCGGCTGCGGCCCCGGGCAAGAAAGCGGCTGCGCCCGCGAAGAAGGCAGCGGCGAAGAAAACCGCCGCCAAACCCTCCACACGGTCCACCCGGCGGAGGTAGGTCATGGCCAGGACGCAGGAGAGTCCCCCCGAGGTATCGGGTGTCGACCGGCTGAAGGAAGAGGTCGTCCACTACCTGGGCGCCCAGTTGGAGCACCTGGTCGAGAAGGCCGGTGACAAGGTCGCCGATGTCACGGACCAGCTGGGGGAGGTCGCGGAGAACGGGGGGGTGCTTCCCAACGTGGGCGCCCGCGTTCTGCAGGGCGACTCACCGGTGAAGGCGTTCCTCGGCGAGAAGGCGAAGAGCATCAAGGACGACGTCGTCGACAAGGCCAAAGGTGCCTTCGGCGGTGGCAAGGCCGGCCGTAAAGCCGGCAAGAAGGTCATGAACATCGTCGAGACGCTCGACGTAGGCGTGCCCCTACGGACCGCGTACGACCACTGGACCCAGTACGAGGACTTCAGTGGCTTCGCCAAGGGCGTGCAAGACGTCTCGAAGGGCGACGAGGTGACCACCGATTGGAAGGTGAAGGTCGGGCCCTCGAAGCGAAGCTTCAAGGCGACGGTCCAGGAGCAGATCCCGGACGAGCGGATCGTGTGGACCTCGACGGGGGCGAAGGGCAGCACCCGCGGGGCCGTGAGCTTCCACGAGATCACTCCGAACCTGACGCGCATCGTCCTGGTCGTCGAGTACTACCCCTCGGGCCTGTTCGAGAAGACCGGGAACATATGGCGCGCCCAGGGCAGACGTTTGCGCCTGGACTTCAAGAACTTCCAGAGGCACGTCTCCCTCACCAACGACGAGGCCGAAGGATGGCGCGGCGAGATCCGCGACGGTGAGGTCGTCCGCACCCACGACGAAGCCATGGAAGAGGAACAGGCCGCCGAGAACGACCAGGAAACGGATGAGTACGACGAGGAGGAAGCCGAGGACCAGGCCGACGAGGCGGAACCGGAGGACGAGGAGGAGTACGAGGAGGGGGAACCCGAGGACGAGGAGTACGACGACGACGAGTACGAGGACGAGTACGAGGAGGAGGAGCCCGACGAGGGCGAGTCCGGGGACGACGAGGGGCGCTACGAAGAGGACGAGGAGTGAGTGCGGCGCGCCACGGCTGACGGTACGGCCCCGGTCGACGGGCACGGGAATTGGCTGCACGGCGCGATCCCGGCTGCGCCCCTCCGCTCATGCCGTTCGACGTTCACCCCCCTCGGGGTTCAGGCTCCGCGCCAGGTGGGTCAAAAATCAGAATGAATGACGAAAACCTGGGCACACGCGGGATGAATCAGTGATCCGCGGAGGAGGACGGCATGAGCGCGGGAAAGAAGATCAAGCACACTACAGAGACGGCCAAGGGCAAGGCCAAAGAAGCAACCGGGAAGGCCGTGGGCAACGAAAGCCTTGTCGTCAAGGGAAAGGCCGAACAGGTCAAGGGTGATGCGGCCCAGGCCGGCCAGAAGATGAAGGATGCCCTGAAGCACTAGTCGGTGGTTTCTCCGCACCAGGCTCAGGCAGTGGCACAAGCCCACGGCCTGAGCCCAGGCGTGGTGCGACCGCCAGGCGAACTGCCAGGAGCGGCCACGGCGTTCCTCGTGTCCGGGCCGCACCCCGGCCCGGACACGGGACCCGGAGAGCCAGTCCAGCAGTTGCCGTCCGCCGGTCATGTCCGTTCTCGCCGCTGCGGCTGGGGCCGGCGCGTTCCTGGACACCGTCGCAGCGTGCCCCGCCGCAGTGCCCGCCACCGGCTAACGTGCCCGTGAACGCACCGCGTAAGGAGAGACGTGCAGACCGTTACGCTCAACAATGGCGTGGAGATGCCGATCCTCGGCTTCGGCGTCTACCAGATTCCGCCCGAGCGGACCGGGCAGGCCGTCAGCGACGCGCTCGCCGCAGGATACCGCTCGCTGGACACCGCGGCCGCCTACGGCAACGAGGCGGCCGTCGGCAGGGCGATCAAGAACAGCGGTGTTCCGCGCCGCGACCTGTTCCTCACGACCAAACTGTGGATCTCCGACGCAGGCCAGGACAAGGCCAGGCGGGCCTTCGACACCTCGCTGCGCAAGCTCGGCCTGGACCACCTCGACCTCTACCTGATCCACCAGCCCTACGGCGACGTCTACGGCTCCTGGCGAGCCATGGAGGGCCTTCACCGCGAGGGTCTCGTGCGGGCCATCGGGGTCTCGAACTTCCACGCCGACCGGCTCGTGGACCTGATCGACCACAACGAGACGACACCGGCGGTCAATCAGATCGAGACCCATCCCTTCCACCAGCGCACCGCCGACCAGGAACTCATGCGTGAGCGCGGTGTCCAGATCGAGTCATGGGGCCCGTTCGCCGAGGGCCGCAACGACCTGTTCACCCACCCCGTGCTCACCGAGATCGCCACCGCGCACGGCAAGTCCGTCGCGCAGGTCGTGCTGCGGTGGCTCATCCAGCGCGATGTCGTCGTGATCCCCAAGTCCGTGCGCGCCGATCGGATGGCGGAGAACATCGACGTCTTCGACTTCGAACTCACCACGGGCCAGATGACGGCCATCGCCGCCCTGGACACCGGGGAGTCCCTGTTCTTCGACCACCGAGACCCCGCTATGGTCAGCCGGCTCGGCAACGTCACCCTGAACCCCTGAACCCTCGTTCCCTCGAACCTTGACGGAGAGTCCAATCGGGGCGGAACCCGGAATCTCAAGGCCTGGCTCCCCGTCCGTGCTGGCGCTCAGGAGAACAGTTCGCCGAGCAGCTCGGGGCCGATGGCGATGGGGGCGGGGCGGTAGGCAGGCGGCTGCGTGCCCATCAGCTCGCGCACCAGGAAGTCCCAGCAGCGCTTGCGGACGTAGGCCAGGCAGTCGAGGAGCGTGTGCTCGGCCCCGGGCACGATCAGCAGCTCGAAGTCCTTGTCGGCGGCGATGAGCCGGTCGGCCAGCCGCAGCGTGTGGTGCGGGTGGACTTGGTCGTCCATTTCGCCGTGGACGAGCAGCAGCTTGCCCGCCAGCCGGTCCGCGAGGTCCACGTTGGAAGTGCGGGCCCAGGCCTCGGGGTCGTCCGCGCCGTCGTAGGTCTCCACGAAGCCCGCGTTGAAGTGGCGGGCGTCGTGCGAGCCGGAGAGGGCGACTGCGGCCTTGAAGACCTCGGGGAAGTCCAGCATCGCCCGCGCTGCGGCGAACCCGCCTCCGGAGTGGCCGAACGCGCCCACCCGGTCCAGGTCCATCCACGGCCGGGTCCGGGCCAGCTGCTGCAGCGCCGCGACGTGGTCGGCCAGGCAGCCCGCGTCGGCCAGGCGGCCGTACGAGGCGTCGTGGAAGGACTTGCTCCGCCCGGGGGTGCCTCGCCCGTCCAGCGCCACCACCACGAAGCCCAGCGCCGCGATGGGTTCCGCGTCGAGCCCCATCCCTCCGGGGTCGAAGCACGGGGCGACCCGGTTGACCTGCGGGCCGGGGTAGACGTTGTCCACCACCGGGTAGCGCCGGGCGGGGTCGAACCCGTGCGGCCGGTACAGCACTCCGTAGATGTCCGTCACCCCGTCGGCGGCCTTGACGCGGAACCGTTCCGGCGGCGTCCAGCCGGTGGCGGTGAGCTTGCTGATGTCGGCGTGCTCCAGCTCGACCAGCACCCGCCCGGTCCAGTCGCGGACGCGGGACACCGGCGGGGTGTCGACCGTGGACGCGGAGTCGATGAAGTACTCCATGGTGTCGGGCAGGGTGACGACGTGGTCCAGCTCGTCGTCGGTGACCTTGGCGAAGCCGGAGCCGTCCAGACCGACCCGGCACACCGTGCGCCGGTACGGGTCCTCGTCGACCAGCCCGGAGGCGGTCAGGTACACCACCCGCTCGGCCTCGTCGACGTGCAGGATCTGTCGCACCGCCCACGGCCCGGAGGTGACCTGCCCGAGCAGCGCGCCGGTGCGCAGGTCGTACCGGTACAGGTGGCCCCAGCCGTCGCGCTGCGAGTACCAGAGCACCTCGTCGGCCAGCACCCGCACGATCGGCGGCTCGTAGATCCACTGGTTGGGTTCGACGCGGGTGGCCCCGGTCTCGCTCAGCACGGTGGTGACCTCGCCGGTGGCCGCGTCCAGCCGGTGCAGGGTGAGCGTGCGCAGGTCGCGGGGCCGGTCGAGGTAGAACACCGCCGATCCGTCCGGGGCCCACCACGCCCACGTGGTCGTGATCGGCGACATCTGCGGCATGAGCAGCGGCTCGGCCTGCGCGCGGACCACCGTGCCCTCGACGACGTCCAGTACGACCAGCTCGGCCCGCGGCACGTGCTCGTCGCCGGGGTGGGCGTAGCGCTGGGCGTGCAGGACGGGTGCGCCGCCGTCGGCGGGCCCGGCCTCCACCAGGTGGGTCTGCCGGACGCTGCGCTCGTCGGTCCGGTGCGCCAGCACCTTCGTCGAGTCGGGCGACCAGGCCACCGCGGGCGGCAGGTGCGGCAGGCCGATCTTGCGCAGCAGGGTGGCGTTGCCCGTGCAGTCCGGGCCGGTGCCGTACTGGTGGTCGGGCTCGCCGTCGGTGGTCAGCGCCCACTCGCGGCCGTCGGACAGCGAGCGCGCCCACAGGTCGTGGCCCCGCCGGGACACCGCGACCTTCCCGTCGGGCGACGGCACCTCCAGCGGGCCGGCCGGCGGTGTGAACGCGGCCCGCTCGCAGGAGTAGCCGTCCAGGCGGCAGCGCCAGTACTCACCGAACGCGGCGAACTCCACGGCGTCCCCGGTCAGTTCGATGGCCATGAACGGCAACGCCTCGGGGTCGGCCGGCTGCCCGGAGGCGGCGGCCAGCGCGGCGGCGAGCCGGGCGTGGTCGAAGGCCGGCTCGCGGGTGCCCGCCGCCGGGTCGGCCAGCACGAACCGCCTGCCGGCTCCCGTGCTCACCGAGTACCAGAAGCGGGCGCCCGCGTCGATCCACTGCGGCCTGACCTTGTCGCCGACGACGAGCTCGCCGGGGCGGGCGGGTCGGCGGAGGAGCTGCTCCGCGGCCTGGTAGTGCTGAGCGGTGCTCATTCTTTTCGTCCTTCTTCGGTGTCGGTTGTGGGCATGGTGATGCCAAAGTGGTGCCGTCACGGCAGGGGTGATGAGGGGATGGGAGGGCTCGCGCGAGGGCGCCGGCCGGCTCGCGAGCCGGGTGAGGCGTCGCGGGAGGCGCCGGGGGAGAGGCTCTGGAGGCGGCGGTCTCTACCGGCCGGCGGTGTCCAGCAGGAGGTGTGCGGCGACCGTCGCCCCGTCGGTGCGGAAGGAGGCGGCCACGGCGGCTGCTCGTGTGAGGGTCTCGGGGGTGAGGGCCGTCCGGAGTGCGGCCGACAGGGATTCGACGCTCGGGGTCGGGCCGTCGTGGGCCGCGCCGATGCCCAGGGCGGCCACCCGGCCGGCGAAGTAGGGCTGGTCCGCCCCCTGGGGGACGACGACCTGGGGAACGCCGGCCCAGGTGGCCGTCGTCGTGGTGCCCGCGCCGCCGTGGTGCACGACGGCGGCCGCCCGGCGGAACAGGGCCTGGTGGTTGACCTCGCCGACGGCGAAGCAGTCGCCCCGGCCGTCGATCACGTCCAGGTCGGCCCAGCCCCGGGAGACGACCGCGCGCCGGCCCTGCGCGCGGATCGCCTCGATGGTCACCCGGGCGACGTCCTTCGGGTCGCGCATGGGAATGCTGCCGAAGCCCACGTACACCGGCGCTTCGCCGGCGTCCAGGAACGCCACCAGATCGGCGGGGAGCGGGCGTTCGTCGGGAATGACCCACGCACCGGTCTGCACGACGTCGAGGTCCGCCGGCCGCTGCCACGGGGCCAGGACCGGGTCCGTGGCCAGCCACGGCCGGTCGGTGAAGACATGGTCGCGGACGTTGTCCAACGGCGCCAGGCCGATCGACGCGCGGTGGGTGTTGACCGCCTCACCGAACACCTCCAGCGCGTCCCGGGCGTCCTGCTCCCACAAGACCCGGTTGTCGGTCACGTCCGGCGGGAGCGGCCGGCCCGGCCGCGGCATCGGCGGGTGGTGCGGCGACGGCAGGCTGACCGGCTGGTAACTCACGTACACGTAGCGGACGCCCAGCTTCTCGGCCGCCGACCTCACACCCGCCACGGCCGGCACGAGGCCGGTCGCCACCAGCACGTCACACCCTTCGCCCGCCGCCATGGCCCTGTCGTGGAACGCGGCGACCAACTCGGCCGCGCGCCGGGGCACGCCCCCCGGCGACGGCGGCGTCTTCCCGGTCACCAGATCGCGCACCGACCGGCCCGTCGGCACCATCTCCACGCCCACCACGGCCAGCCGCTTCGCGAACTCCTCGTCAGGCGGCGCGCACACCCGCACTTCCGCACCGAGTTCCCGCAACCGCACCGCGAGTCCCACCAGCGGCTCGACGCCCCCGCGCGAATCATAGGCCGACAACAACACACGCATTTCGTACTCCCAATTTCCGCGGATTCCGGGCTCGGCCGGAGAATCCGCACGGTCAAGGTGTGACGTCCTGGACAGGACCGAAGGTTCGGGGTCGCACCGCGCTCAGGAGGTCGGCGTGCGCGGGCGGACGTTCGTCTCTGCGAACGGATCAGACGGTGGGCAGGTCGAGCTGGTATTCGTGCGTGCGTCGGTAGGGGCGGAAACCGAGCCGCCGGTTGACCGCGAGCATGTGCACGTTGTCCTCGGCGTTGTCGGTCTCGATCTCGGCGATTCCGGGGTGCTCGGCGCGCAGTCGGCACAGCATGGCGGCCTTGACCCACAGGCCCAGGCCATGGCCGCGGTGCGCGGGCACGACCGCGGTGTCGTACTGCAGGGCCTTCGGTGGCGTGCCCTGGGGGAGCACGATCTCGGTGTAGCCGGCCATGGTGCCGTCGTCGTGGACGGCGGCGAGCGTGAGCAGTGTGTCGCCGCGGTCGGCCACGACCTTCGCCATGGTGCGGACGCGGTCGGCGTCCCAGCGCAGGGTCCCGTAGTCCAGATCCCCGACGGGCATGTCGTTCATCGCGGTCTTGGCCGCGGCGAAGGCGTCGGCGAGGTCGTCGGGGACCGTACCGGTCCAGCCGGTCAGCCGGTAGCCGGGGTGCGAGGCCTCGCTGATCTCGCCGATCCAGGCCTCGTCCAGCTGGTCCAGGCGCAGCATCAGGTGATCGAGCGTCAGAGCGCGACGGAAACCCCACCGTTCACAGAAGGCCTCGCCCGGGCCGTCGGCCGCGGCCTCGACGATCAGGCTGCGCCGGCTCTCGGTACGACAGGCCGCCACGACCGCCGACAGCAGGCGTGAGCCGGTTCCCCGGCGGCGGTGCACGGGATCGACGTGGAGCTGGAGTTCGGCCAGGTGGTCCCTGCCGGGAGCGGTGAACAGGCGCAGGGCCCCGACGCCGACCACGGCACCGTCCGGTCCGCCGGCCAGCCAGGTGAGCCGGTGGCTGTCGAGGCCGGGCTTGGTGAGCTGGGCGTGGATCTGTCCGGGCGCGGGGGGCGGCACACCGGGCAGATCGTGGGTCATGGAGGCGGCGATGACGCGATGCCAGGCGGCGGCGTCGGTGACCGAGATGCGGTGCAGCGGGGTGAGGTGGACCTGCTCGGGCACGGCGGCGGCTCCTGGAGTCGAGTGGATCGAACAGGTGCAACGCTAGGGAGTCCGGCGGTCGGTCACATCGGTCGGTGCGACTTAACGCGAAGATCGGAAGATCGAAAAAGTTAGGTACGGTTACCCCATGCTGTACGGGCGTGTGGGGGAGCAGGACCAGATCGACCGGATGCTTTCGAGCGCCCGTGCGGGGGCGAGCGGCGCGCTGGTGATCCATGGTGAGGCCGGGATCGGCAAAACGGCGCTGCTGGAGCACGCCGCCGAGGCCGCAGGTGCCGGGCGGGTGCTGCGGACCGTCGGCATCGAGTCGGAGATGGAGCTGGCCTTCGGCGGCCTGCACCAGCTGTTGCGGCCCCTCACCGACCACCTCGACCGGCTGCCCGAACCCCAGGCGGCCGCGCTCAGGTCGGCGTTCGGCCTGACCGGCGAGGCGGTGCGCAACCGGTTCACCGTGGGCCTGGCGGTGCTCACGACGCTGTCGGAGGCCGCGGGCGACGAACCGCTGCTGTGCCTGGTCGACGACGCCCAGTGGCTGGACCAGGCATCCCTGGACGCGTTGACGTTCGCCGCCCGCAGGCTCCATGCCGAGGGCGTGGTGATGCTGTTCGCGGTCCGCGACGGCGCCCGCGGAACGCAGATCACCGGCCTGCCGAGGCTGCGGCTGGAAGGCCTCGCCCCCGCCGCCGTCGACGCGCTGCTCACCGCTCGCATCGCGGACCTGTCCCCGTACGCCAGGGACCAGATCATCGAGCAGGCGTGCGGCAACCCGCTGGCCCTCCTGGAACTGCCCGCAGCGCTGACCCCGGAGCAGCGCGCCGGCCAGCTGAATCCGGTGACGCTCCCGACGGGCCTGTCCTCACCCTCCAACCGGATCCAGGAGGCCTTCCAGGAGCAGATCCGCCGCCTGCCCGACGCCACGCGCGCCATGCTGCTGGTGGCGGCCGCCGACGACAGCGGCGACCTCGGCCTCGTCCTGCGGGCATCGGCCGGCTCGGGCGCCGTACTGGAGGACCTGGAACCGGCCGAACGCGCCACCCTCGTCCGGCTCACCGAGAACACCCTGTCCTTCCGGCACCCGCTGATCAGATCGGCCACCTACCAGGACGCCGCCCTGGCCCGGCGCTTCGCCGCCCACCGGGCGCTGGCCGCCGAGCTGGCAGGCGAGCAGCACGCGGACCGGCGGGCCTGGCACCTGGCCGCCGCCACGACCGGCGTCGACGAGCAGGTCGCCGACGAGATGGACGACGTCGCGCAGCGGGCCGGAGGACGGGAGGGCACGGCCTCCGCCTCGGCCGCCTTCGAACGCGCCGCCCAGCTCACCGCCGTTCCGGCCCGGCGTGCCCGGCGACTGGCGGCCGCGGCCATCACCTCCGCCGAGGCCGGGCAGTTCCACCGCACCGCGGCCCTCACCGACCGCATCAACGCACTCGCCCTGGACCCCGCGATGCTCGCCGACTTCGCCCGGGTCCGGGCGATCGTCGAGCTGGACCACGGGTCGCCGGGCCGGGCCGCCCGCATCCTGATCGAATGCGCGGACCGGATCGGCTCCGGCCCCGATCTCGAGCCTGTGCTGACCGAGGCCGTCCAGACGGCGCACTCGTCGGGCGACCGGGAGCTCATCGCCGAGGTCGCCGCCCGGCTTCCCGCTTCGCCGGACTACGCGGTGGCGAGGGCCCTGACCGACCTGCACGGCGCCGGCCCCCACCTCCCCGTCCCGCAAGCCCCGGCCGCAGACACCGGATTCGCCGAACGGATCCTGGCCGGGACGTACGGGCAGCTCCTCGCCGACCACGCGACCGCTCACGAGGTCGCCGTCGCGTGCGTGCGCGACTGCCGGGCCCAGGACGTGGTCGGCTGGCTGCACACCGCGCTGCACCTGCTCGCCCAGGCAGAGCTGTCCATGGGGCTGCACGAGGAGGCCTACGCTGCCGCCGCCGAGGGGCTCACCATCGCCGAGCACTACGGCCGCAACCACCGCGCGAGCTACCTGCGCGCAACCCTGGCCACGCTGGCCGCCATCGAAGGCGATCGGGAGCGATGCCACAGCCTGGTCGAGGCGGCCCTGGACTACGCCGACGCCCACGCAATCGAGCTGGCCGCCGCCCACGCGCTCCGCGCCCAGGGCCTGCTCGACCTCGGCCTCGGCCAGGCGGAGCGAGCCCTGGAGCACCTGGAAGCGGCGAGGACCCGGGTGAACCACCCGATGCTGTCGGTCTTCCTCCTGCCCGACCTCATCGAGGCCGCGGTACGCGCCGGGCAGCGGGAGCGGCTCGAGGAGCCCTTGGCGCTGATGGAGGAGTGGGCGGTGGCCGCACGCCGCCCCGCGGCAACCGCCCTCGCCCGCCGCTGCGAGGCGCTGACCAGCCCCGACGAGGAGGCCGAGCAGCTCTTCGAAACCGCCCTGCGCCTCCATGACGACGGCGCCCAGCCCCTGGAGAAGGCCCGGACCGAGCTGCTCTACGGGGAGTGGCTCCGCCGCGCCCGCCGCCGTTCCGACGCCCGCCGCCACCTTCGCGCCGCGCTGGAGGCGTTCGAGAAACTCAACGCCCGGCCGTGGGCGCACCGGGCCCGCACCGAACTGCAGGCCAGCGGCGAGACCATCGACCAGGCCGGTCAGCCGGGCGTGCTGCTCGGCCGGCTCAGCCCCCAGGAACGCGAAGTCGTACGGCTCGCCGCGACCGGCGCCACCAACCGCGAAATCGCCTCCCAGCTCTTCCTGAGCCCCCGCACGGTCGGCCACCACCTCTACCGGGCCTTCCCCAAACTCGGCGTCAGCTCCCGCGCCGACCTCCCCCGGCTCCTCGGTCAAGGTCAACCGCAGACCGGTGGGGAGTGCTGGTGACCCCCGCTCGGCGGTGACCGCGGGTTCCGGCGGGTGCTGTCGAGCGGCCGGGGCCGGGGCCGGGGCCGGGGGCGGTCCGGGATGCGGCCGGTGCCGGTGGGGCGCAGGGTCGAGGTATGAGCGGAGTGGTCGTACTGGTCGAGCTGGAGCCGTCCACGGAGGTGCTGGACGCGGGCGAGGTGGACGTGGGCGCCCGCGTCCGGTGGGTGCACGCGGCGCCGCCCGACCCGGACGTGCCGGACGACCCGGGCCCGGTCACGTTCTGCGGGATCGACACCGGTGACCTCGAACGGGAGACCTACCAGCCGGCCCGTCCGGGCGATCCCTGGTACCCGCCGTCGCAGCGCACCCGCCGCTGCCGGGAGTGCGAGGCCGCGCTCAAGGCGCTCTGACGGGCCCGGCCGGGCGCCGGTGACCCGAGGACGGGCCGGTCGCCGGGGCCGCGCGCGATGGCGTCCGACCGTGTCCGAGCGCCTTCGACCGCGCTTGATCGCGGTGGGTCCGGCCGGCGCGCCCGGTCGCCCGGCCCGGGGCGGCGGGGCACCGAACCGACCGCCGCGGGGTTGCCTCCCCGGCCCGCCTCTCCGGCCGGGCCGGCGTGTCCCCGCGTGCAGCTCCGGTGTGCCCGCGGGGCCGGACCGGGGTGCCCGATCGGGTAGACCTGGCACGCCCGGAGGCCGCACCGCGGCCCTGCCCCGATGCCGCCGGCGCCGCCCGCGCACCGCGTGCGGGGCAATCCGCGCCCCCGGACCCGCGCCCCGCCGACCCGGGCCGGGCACTCCGTTCCGGGTGCTCCGCGCCCCCGCCCGGCTCAGTCCTCCTCGACCAGCCTGCCGTCGCGGAGCTCGACCACCCGGTCGGCCAGCGCCATCAGGGTCTGGTCGTGGGTGGCGACCAGGGCGGTGACGCCCTCGCTGCGGACGACGGCGCGCAACAACTGCATGATCGAACGGCCGGTCTCGGAGTCCAGCTGGCCGGTGGGCTCGTCCGCGATGATCAGGTCCGGCTCGTTGGCGAGCGCGCGGGCGATGGCCACGCGCTGCTGCTGCCCGCCGGAGAGCTCGCCGGGCCGCTGGTTGGCGTGGTCGGTGAGCCCGACCAGGGCCAGCAGGGTGCGCGCCCGCTCCTCGCGCTGTGCGGCGGGCACCTTGCGCAGGCGCATCGGCACTCCGACGTTCTCGGCGGCGGTGAGTACCGGGATCAGGCCGAACGACTGGAAGACGAAGCCGATCCGGTCCCGGCGCATCGCGAGCCGCCCGTCCTCGTCCAGGCCGGCCAGGTCGGTACCGTCGAGGGCGACCGTCCCGCCGCTGGGGCTGTCGAGGCCGCCGACCAGATTGAGCAGGGTGGTCTTGCCGGAGCCCGACCGGCCTTTCAGGGCGGTGAGTTCGCCGCGGCCGAGTGAGAACGAGACGCCGCGCAGCGCGTGCACCGTCCGCTCGCCGGTGCCGAAACTGCGCCGGAGATCGGTGACGGCCACCATGGGAGCGGTGACGGTGCCGGCCGGTTGCTGGGTCATACGGCGTCCCCCTGGGTGTTCTTCGAGCCTTCCTCGACGGGCGCGGCCGGGCGGTGAAGTGCTCTTTCATGAGGTGTTCATGGCGAGAATTTCTGATGAGCTGACGGGCCCTCGCATCGGAAGGAACTATCGATGTACCGCCAACGTCGAGAATTTGCTCACTACTTACATGATTCGCGCAAGTCCCTTCCGTTCATGGATCGAATCTGACAGCATCGTCCGCTATCCGGTGATCAATCGCCGGTGATCACGTAGCGGTCAGCGACAGGCGTCCATCCCGTGGCAGAGGTGTGCCCGGACAGGTGAGAGCTGCGCGGAGACCGGAATGTACTGGGGGAGGAACGGGATGCTCGGCTTCGTCGTGCGCCGTCTGCGCGGGCGACTGCCGTTGGCCGCCGCGGTCCTGCTCACGGTGTTGATCACCACGGCAGTGCTCACGGCGCTGGTGGCGTTCAACCGCACCGTAGGGGAGGCCGGGCTGCGCCAGGCGCTCCAGGGGCCCGCCTGGTCGAGGACCACGGTGCTGGTCAGCGCCGACCACGGGTTCGACAAGCGGCCCAAGGACGATGCGGCGGTGGGTGTTTACGCCGGACAGCTCTTCGGTGACCTGCCGGTGCGCACCGAGTCCGTGGCCCGCAGCCGCTCCTACGGCCTCCCGGACACGGCCGCTGCCCAGCCGGGCGTCAACTCCGGTGCCCAGCCGGGCGCCAACTCCGGTGCCCAGCCGGGCGCCAACTCCGGTGCCCAGCCGGAGAAGGGTCCCGGCAAGCCGCCCGAGCTCACCGTGCTCGCCGCGCTCGACCACGACCGCGTCACCCTGCTCTCCGGCGGCTGGCCGGCCGCAGCCGCCGGCACCGGCAAGGGCGCGGTGGAGGCCGCCGTCCCGCAGACCTCGCTGGCCCGTCTGGGCCTCACCGCCGCGATGCTGCCCGCCGAGGTCCGGTTGGAGGACCGCCTCGACGGCTCGCCGTTCGTCGTGCGCGTCACGGGCGTCTACCGCGCCGCCGACCCCGGCGACCCGTACTGGTCGCTGGACCCGCTCGGCGGCCGCGAGATCCAGGTCGGCGGCTTCACCACCTACGGCCCGCTGCTGGTCGACGACAGCCTCTTCACCACCGCCCGCCTGCCGCAGAACGGACGCAGCTGGCTGCTGGGCGCGGACTTCACCGGCGTCCACAGCTCCGGCGCCGGCGCGATCCGGGACCGTGCCGAGGGCCTCGGTGCCGACCTGAAGAAGGCCACCGGCCTCCAGGTCCGGACCGAACTCCCGGACGTTCTGCGCGAATTGGACTCCAGCGCGCTGGTCTCCCGCTCCACCCTGCTGATCGGCGCCCTCCAACTGACCGTCCTGGCCGCCGCGGTGCTGCTGCTGGTGGTCCATCTGATGGCCGCCCGTCAGGAGAGCGAGAACGCGCTGCTGGCCGCTCGCGGAGCCTCCGGTGCCCGCCTCGGTGTGTTCACCGCCGCCGAGTCGCTGCTGCTGGCCCTCCCCGCGGCGCTGCTCGCCCCCCTGCTCACCCCCCTCCTGCTGCACCTGCTCGCCGGCTACGGACCGCTCGCCCGGGTGCCGCTGGACACCGGTCTGCGCTGGACGCTCTGGCCCGTCGCGGCCGTCTGCGCCCTCGCCTGTGTCGTGGTCACCACCGCCCCCGCCGTGCTGCGCGGCGCCGCCGGTGCCGCGATGCGCCGGGCCGGAAAGCGCCAGGCGCTGGTCGCCGGCGCGGTCCGCTCCGGCGCCGACCTCGCGGTGGTCGGTCTCGCGGGCCTCGCCTACTACCAACTGGCCCAGTACAACGGAGGTCTGTCCGCGGACGCCACCGGCCGGCTCGGCCTCGACCCGGTGCTGATCGCCGCGCCGACGCTGGCCCTGTGCGCGGGCACCCTGTTGGTGCTGCGGCTGCTCCCGTTCGCCGCCCGCCTCGGCGGCCGGATGGCCGCCCGCGGCCGGGGCCTGGTGCCCGCGCTGGCCGGCTGGCAGCTGGCCCGCCGCCCCGGCCGGGCCGCCGGCCCCGTCCTGCTGCTGGTGCTGGCGGTCTCCACCGGTGTGCTGGCGCTCGGCCAGCACTCCACCTGGTCCGCCTCCCAGCGCGACCAGGCCGACTACGCGACCGCCGGCGGCCTGAGGATCTCCGGCTCGCCGCTGGCCCCGATGGGCCAGGCGGGCCGGTACGGGGACCTTCCCGGCGGCGACCGGCTGATACCCGTGATCCGTCAGGAGTCCACGCTGCCGAACGGCGCCGTCGGGCAGCTGCTCGCCCTCGACAGCGCCGCCTTCGCCGAGCGCGTCCCGGTCCGCTCCGACCTGCTCGACGGACAGAGCCGCCGCGAGCTGTTCGTGCCCCTCGCCGAGCCCGCGCCCACCGGGGCACAGGCCGGCCTGCCGCTGCCCGGCCGGCCCCAGCGGATCGACGTCGATGTCACGGTGACGTCGGCGAAGCCGACCGACGAGCACCCGGACGTGTGGCTGCTGCTGCGTGACCGGTTCGGCAGCACCTACCGGGCGCCGCTGGCCGGCGTTCCCGCCACCGGTGACGCCCTCGCCACCGTCGACCTCGCGGCGCTCACCGGCGCCCCGGTGGGTTCGGCCGGCGCGCCGCTGACCCTGGCCGGCCTGGTCGTCGTCCACGGCTGGGACCAGCGGCTGCCGCCGACCGTCACGCTCACCGGTGAGCTGACCGTCCGCCGGGTCGGCGTCTCCGACACCGCGGGCGGGCCGGCGACCGCTGTTCCCCTCCCGGCCGGCCTCGACTGGACCACCGTCGCCCCCGCCGGGGCGGCCAAGCCCAGCGGCACGGTCGTCCCGGCGCGCGCCGGGGAGCAGCAGGTGCTCAAGGTCGGCTACCGGGGGGAGGGGATGGTCTCGCAGGTCACTGTCCTCCCCGCCGGTGCCCCGGTCCCGCAGAGCGTCTCGGGCGTCGCCACCCACGCCTACCTGACCGCCGTCGGCGCGGCGGTCGGCGACACCGTCCAGGTGCCGTTCGGTGACATCTCCCTGCCGGTCAAGGTCACCGGTGCCGTCGGGTCGCTGCCCGTCGTCGGCGACACCGCGCTCGCCGTCGACCTGCCCACCACCGGACGCCTGTTCGCGGCCGGCGGCCGGCAACTGCCGTCGACCCGCGAATGGTGGCTGCCCGCCGCCGGCCCCGGCGACCCGGTGCCCGCCGCGGCCGCGGCCAGGCTGCGCGCCGAGCCCGGCGGACAGAAGCTGCTGCTGAACGACCAGGTCGCCGCCGACCTGCTCGCCGACCCGCTCAGCGCCGCCCCGCAGAGCGCGCTCGCCGCGATCGCCCTGGTCAGCACCGTCCTCGCCGCGATCGGCTTCGCCGCCGCCTCGGCCGCCTCCGCCCGTGAACGCACGGGGGAGTTCACCGTGCTGCTGGCCCTCGGCGCGCCCAGGCGCTGGCTGGTCCGGACCGTCACCGCCGAACAGGGCGTCCTGGTCGGTCTCGGCAGCGTCGTCGGACTCGCCCTGGGAACCCTGACCGTCCACCTGGTGGTGCCGCTCGTGGTGCTCACCCCGGCCGCCCGCCGGCCGGTGCCCGAAGTCCTGGTCGGCCTGCCGCTCGGCTGGGCCGCCCTGCTCGCGGCCACGATCACCGCCGTCGCCCTGTTGTCGGCCCTGCTCACCGGACGCCGTCGTCGAGACGTGGCCGCGCGGCTGCGGCACGTGGAGGAGATGTGACCACCCCGGCCGGCACCCGTACGCAGCCCCGCCCCACCGGCCCCGGGCCGACGGCCGAACACCGCCCCGCCCCCTGGGTGCGGACCAGGCTGCGCTCGGCGGCCCCCGCCGCCCTGCTCGCCGCCGCGCTCGCCTTCGGCACCGTCTTCCTCGCCGCCGCGTTCCCGCGTGCCGTCGACCGGGGGACGGACGCCGCGCTGCACGAGTACCTGAACGGCCGCGGTCCGGCCTGGACCAGCATGCTCGCCACCTCGGCGCGCAGCTACGACGCGGCCGATCTCGACCGGGTGGCGGAGAAGCTCGGCGCCTATCCGAACGAGACGTTCGGCTTCGACACGGCCGGTCAGGTGTACGGCTCGCGCAGCAACCGGCCGCGCATGCTCTTCAACGAAGGGCTCTCCCGGCCCGAGGAGGTGCCGCCCAGGGCCGACCTGCTCTACCTGCACGGCCTCACCGACCACGCCACCCTGGTGGCCGGCCACTGGCCCGGCCCCGCCGCCGACACCGGAGCGATCCCGATCGCGGTCAGCCGGTCCGCCGCCGACACCATCGGCATCCACCTCGGAGACGTCCTCGACGCCGGGGCTGGGTCCGCCGTCGGCGATCGGCCGGCCGAGCGTCACCTGGCCGAGGTGGTAGGCCTCTACACGGCCAACGACCCGAACGACCCCTTCTGGGCCGAGCAGCCCTGCCCGGAGAAGGCCTGCCTGGTGGGCGGCCCCAAGTACTACTGGAAGACCGCCGGGGTGATCGACGTCGGCTCGCGGGGCCGGCTCGACGCCTGGGGTCAGGGCGCGAAGGACTTCTGGCGGCTGCCCGTCGACATCGCCGCCCTGCGTGCCGACCGGCTGCAGCGGACCACCGAGGAGATCTCCTCGTACGTGTCGGGCCCCACCAGCATCCAGCTGCGGACCCGGACCGGCCGGCAGGACCTCCAGCTCGGCTCGCCCCTTCCCCAGCTGTTCCAGCAGGCCACCGCGCGCCGCGACGCCGCCGCGCCGCTCGCCGCGATCGGCCCGGCAGGCCTGGCCGGCGTCGCCGCCGTGGTCCTCCTGCTGGCCGCAGCTCTCACCTTCGACCGCCGCAACGGTGAACTCCAGCTGCTCCGGGCCCGCGGCGGTTCGCGCGGCGGGGTGCAACGGCGCCTGCTCGGCGAGGGAGCGGTGACCGTCCTGCCCGCGGCCGCGGCCGCGACGGTGCTCGCCCTCGTCCTGCTGCCGACCGCGCGCTGGACGGGCGCCGTGGTGGCCGCCCTGGCCGCCACCCTGCTGGCGCTGCTGAGCTTCCCCGTCCGTGCGGCCCTGCTCTGGGCGGCAGCGCGACGGAAGAGCGGACGGCGCCGGCTGGTCGGCGAACTCCTCGTCCTCGCCGTCACCGTCGCCGCGGTGCTGGAGGTCCGGCGCCGCGGTGTCGTCCCGCCCGGGGAGGGCCTGGACCCGGTCCTGGTCGCGGCCCCGCTGCTGATCGCCCTCACCGGCGGCCTGCTGCTCGCCCGGCTGCAGCCGGTCCTGGTCGGCGGGCTCGCCCGGCTGACCGGCCGCGGCCCCGGGCTGATCGGCTTCCTCGGCCTGGCCCGTGCGGCCCGCGGCACCGGCGGCCGGCCGCGCCCGTCCGTGCTGCCGCTGCTCGCGCTGATGCTCGCCGTCACCACGGCCGGCTTCGGGTCCACCGTCCTCGACGCGGTGGACGGTGCCCGGCTGCACGCGGCCCGGCAGACGGTGGGCGGCGACGCGGTCGTCGCCGCACCGGTCGGCAGCGCGCTGCCGCCGAGCCTGACCGAGGCCGCGACCGCGCTGCCCGGGGTCACGACGGGCACCACCGTCTGGTGGGAGAGCGAGGTGTTCCTCCTCGGCACCGACAACGGGTCCACCCGGGTCAGCGTGCTGGCCGTCGACCCCCAGGCGTACGCCGAGCTGTCCCGGACCGTCGGGCGCGGCGAGTTCGACCCGGCCGTCCTCGCGGGCGGGGGCGACGGGATCGACGCGCCCCTGCCGGCCCTGTTCAGTTCCGAAGTCGCGGCCGGTGCGGGTGACGGGAGCCACCGCCTGCGGATGTCCAACGGCCGGGAACTCCTCGCGACGAAGGTCGGCACCATCGGCGGCACACCTGCGCTGGAGGAGTCGACCCGGCGGTTCGTCGTCGTGCCGGCCGGTCCTGCTGCCTCCGGGGTCCCCCAGATCGGCAGGCCCAACCTCTGGTTCGGCATCGGCGACGTGGACGAGCGGAAGCTGACGGCAGTGGTGCGGGAGCACGGCCCGCAGGGTGCGGTCGACGACCTGATCGCCGGCCGGCCGGGCGGCGGTGCGGCGGCGTCCCAGGCCCCGGGCACCCCGGCCACCGCCCCGGCCTCCGCATCAGGCCCGGCCTCGGCATCCGCCTCCACCACGCCGCCGGCGTCGCCCGGCCCTCCGCAGGCGGGCCAGGTGCCGGCGAGCGCAGGGTCGGACAGCCTGCCGCCCGGTTACGTGGTGCACACCAGCGCCACCCGGGAGGCGGAGCTGGCCGACGACCCGCTCCAGAAGTCAGCCGGCCGGCTGTTCTGGGCCTCCGTGATCGGCGCCGCCGGGTTCGCCCTGCTCGCCGTCCTGCTGACGCTGCTGCGGGCCGCCCCCGAACGCGTCGCCCTGCTCGCCCGCCTGCGCACCATGGGCCTGCGCCCCCGGCAGGGCCTGGCGTTGATCATCGCCGAGACGCTGCCGCAGACCCTGATCGCGGCGGTCGGCGGCGGACTGTCCGCGCTCGCCGCGGCCGCGCTGCTCGGACCGGCGATCGACCTGTCCGCCCTGGTCGGCGCCCCGGTCCGGGTGGGCCTGCAACCCGCCGTGCTACCGGTGCTGGTGCAAGTACTCGGTCTGGCCGGCCTGGTCTGCGCCGGGGTGCTCGCCGAGGCGCTGATCTCCGGCCGGCGCCAGATCGCCACCGAACTGCGAGTGGGGGACCAGCAGTGACCGCCCACCGGACAGCCCGGACAGCCCGGACAGCCTGGTCGGGTCGGCCGGGCCGGTCGACCCGACCGTTCGACAGAGCAAGCAACAGGACGAGCAGCACCATCGGCGGCACGAGCGGTACGAGCGGCACGGGAATCGGCTCGTGGCAACCGCGAGCAGGAGCGCACCCAGGCGCAGCGGCGACAGGAGACCAGCGGTGAACAGCGCCCCCCAGAACGAGGCGGTCGGCCAGGCCCCCACCTTCCAGGAACTGCGGGACCGGGCACTTGCCGCCGCCGCGCCGAAGGCCTACGGTGCGGGCGCCGCGATCGTCTGCGACCGCCTGGTGCGCATCTTCAGTGCCCAGGGTGTCGAGGTGCAGGCGCTCCAGGGCCTGGAGCTGACGATCCAGCAGGGCGATCTGGTGGCCCTGGTCGGAGCCTCCGGCAGCGGCAAGTCCACCCTGCTCACCATCCTCGCGGGGCTCGACGTGCCGACGGCCGGTACTGCCACGGTGGCCGGTCGCGATCTGTTGGAGATGTCCGCCCGCGAGCGCCTGCGCTATCGCCGGGAGGTGGTCGGCTTCATCTGGCAGCAGACCGCCCGGAACCTGCTGCCCTTCCTGACCGCCGCCCAGAACATCGCCCTGCCCATGCAACTGCGCGGCCGCAAGGGCGGGTCGGCGGGCCGGGCGAACCAGCAGGCGGCCCGGGTCGCCGAGCTGCTGGAGGCCATGGACCTCGGCGACCTCGCCCACCGGCGTCCCGCCGAGATGTCCGGCGGCCAGCAGCAGCGGGTGGCCATCGCCGTCGCGATGGCCAACAATCCGCCGGTGCTGCTCGCCGACGAGCCGACCGGTGAGCTCGACTCCGAGACCGGGGCCGGCATCTTCGAGGCGTTCCGCACCGTCAACCGCGAACTCGGTGCCACCGTCGTCATCGTCACCCACGATCCGATGGTCGCGGGCGAGGTGCGTCGCACGGTGGCCATCCGGGACGGGCGGACCAGCAGCGAGGTGCTGCGCCGCACCGTCACCGACGAGCACGGCGAGGAGTCGATCAACGAGCGCGAGTACGTGATGCTGGACCGGACCGGCCGCGTGCAGCTGCCGGTCAAGTTCCTGGAGGCCCTCGGCATGGAGCACCGGGTCGCGGTGGACCTCGGCGCCGACCACATCGCCGTCCGCCCGGACGACCTCACCGGGCACTGAGCGGGGCGGCGCGGGCCCAAGGGCCGTCGTCGGCCGGCCGGAGGCCTCGGGCACCGGGTACCTGGCGCCGGTCGCCGGGCCTCGGGCGGTCAGCTCTCGTCGGTGGTCCGCCGGATCAGTCCGCTGCGCTCGGCATCCTCCCGGACGGTGTCCCGCGGCGTACCGCCGTCGCCGGGGTCTCTGCGGTCGCCGGGGCCGGTGCGGTCGCCCCGGGCGGCGGCGGTGCAGAGCGCGAAGACGAGCAGGGCGCTGGCCGCCACGGCGAGGATGCCGAGGGCGGTCAGGACGCGGAGCCAGGTCACGGAAGGTGCCTCCAAGGGGGCGGCGCGACGGGACGGCGCGGGCGGGGCGGTGCCGGCGGGCGGGGCGGTGCCGGTGACACCGCCGGTGCGGACCGCGCGGGCGTGGACGGGTACGAAGGGAGTGCCGTCGGAGATATCGGCAGACCGGCCCGTACGGTCGAGCGTCCACGGGCGGTTCCGCCGCCCGCCCGCCGTGCGCCTGCGGCCACCCGCCGCGCGGGCGGGCGCGCACGCGGGCGCGGGAAGCTCACGGGGCACGTCACCCCTGGCCGCACGCCCCTGCCCCTGCCGGGCCCACGGCCCCCTCCGTGCCCGCCGCACTCTCCGCGCCCACCGCCCCGGCGTCCGGGAGCAGCGCCCGCAGGGCCGCGACGTCCGGTTTCCCGGTCTCGCCCAGCGGAAGGCCCGGCAGCAGCAGGATCGTCGACGGATCACAGAGCGGGCCGCTCCGCTCCCGCACCCACCGGTGCAACTGCTGCTCCGTCACCCCGGCCCCGGGCACCGTGGTCACCGCGGCGTGCACCCGCTCCAGCCGGTCCCGGCCGGTGGTCGCGAACATCACCGCCTCCCGCACCGCCGGGTGCGCGAGCAGCGGCACCTCGACATCACGGGGGAAGACGTTGTGCGCGTCCACGATCGCCATCGCGCCCTGCCGCCCGGCCACCGTCAGATACCCCGACCGGTCCAGACTGCCCACGTCCCCGGTGTGCAGCCAGCCGTCCCGCAGCACCCGCGCCGTCAGCTCCGGGTTCCGCCAGTAGCCGGCCATCGCCGTCGGCGTCCGGACGCAGATCTCACCGGTCCGGCCCGGCGGCAGCGGCGTGCCGTCCTCGTCCACGATCCGGACCTCGGTGTCCGGGAACGGCCGCCCGGCCGTGGTCAGCAGCCGCGGGTCGAGGTGCTCGTCCGGCGTCAGCCGGGTGACCGGCCCGCACTCCGTCAGGCTGTACGTCTGCTGCAGCACCCGCCCCAGCCGTCGCGTCGCCTCCGCCAGCCGCTCCGGCGCCGCCGGACACCCCGTGTACGTGACCCGCCGCAGGCTGCCGGTGTCCGTCCGGGCCAGCGCCGGATGGTCCAGCACCCGGTACAGCAGATGCGGCGGCAGGTACACCCGCGAGACCCGGTACCGCTCGACCGCCGCCAGCACCGCCTCCGCCTCGAAGCCGTCCTGCAGCACCACCGTGCCGCCCGCCGCCAGCGCCAGATCGGCCGTGGTGCCGCCGCCGTGGCAGAGCGCCGTACAGAGCAGAAAGGTGGACGACGCCACCAGCGCGGGCCGCGGCGGGCGCGCGAACCGGCGCAACACCCCCTTCGGGCGGCCGGTCGTGCCACCGGTGAACCGGACCGCCATCACATCGTCCGGCCGGTACCCGGGCGCGAGCGGGGCCGGGGAGAGCGGCGCGGCCTCGGCGAGCAGATCCGCCCCGAGCGGAGTCGGGCCGAGCGCCAGGGGCAGAACCGACGGCAGCGCCGCGACGACCTGCTGCGCCGCCGCGCCGTACCGCCGCGGGTCGAACACCAACGCCGCCGTCTGTGCGTCCTCGGCCATCGCGACCTGCTCCGCCACCGGGCGGTCGGTGTACAGCATCGCCACCCGGCAGCCGATCAGATTGGCCGCCAGTCGCACCAGCACCGTCTCCGGCCGGTTCCCGGCCAGCACCGTCACCCCGTCGCCGCGCCCGAGACCGGTGGCGGCCAGCGCCCGCGCCAGCCGGTGGACGCCCTCCAGACACTCCCGCGCCGTCAACGACGCCTCTCCGAACCGGATCGCCACCCGCCCCGGATCGCGCGCCAGCCCGGCCAGCACCAGCCCGGTGTACGTCGCCACCCCGGGCCCCGCCTCCAGGCCCGATCCCGTCGTCGCCAACGTTCCCGCCACGCCGTCCCGCCCTCCTCCACGCCGGCCCGACACCTGACGGACCATCACATAACGCCCCCACCTTAGGGCGTGTCCGCCGGCAGTCCGCACCACAGGACCGGCTGACCGACGGCCGCGCGGAGGTTGTTATCGTTCCGGGTCGGGCAGAAGCGGGGAAGAGTGAACAACATGGACAGGCCGACCACGCCGGGCGGGCAAGCCGTGGTACGGCAGGAGGCGCAGGCAGCGATGGAACCGCGGGGCCTGGTGGACCTCCGGGGCGAGGCCGGCGCACCCTTCACCGTCCACTACCCGCCGGACGCCGTCGTGGTCGTCTCCGGCCTGCCCGGCAGCGGCAAGAGCACCCTGCTGCGCCGCTGGTCGGCCCAGGCCGGCGCGGCCGCCACCGTCGACCCCCGGGCCGTCCACGAGGCCTGCGAGGCGGTGATGCCGGCGGCCCTTCCGTACGCGGTGTACCGGCCGTGGGCCCGGCTGGAGCACGTCCGCCTGCTGCGCGCCTCGGTCCGCCGGGGCGGGCCGGTGCTGGTGCACGACTGCGGCAGCCGGGCCTGGATGCGTCGCTGGCTCTCCCGCACGACCGCCCGCCAGGGCCGCGAACTCCACCTCGTCCTGCTGGACGTCGGAGCCGCCACCGCCCTCGCCGGCCAGCGCGAACGCGGCCGCTGGGCCCCGAGCCGCACCTTCGCCAAGCACCGCCGAGGCCTCGACCGCCTCCTCGCGGCGCTCACCCGGCACGCGCGTGGCGCCGCCCCGAACCCGACGCCCGAGGCCGCCTCCGTCCTCCTCCTCGACCGCGCCTCCCGCGGCCGCGCCGACGTGAGCTTCGGCCGGTAGCGGCGGGCCGGTAGGGGCGGCTCCCGCCGGCCACCGTGTGCGGCACCGCGCGCGAGGACCAGGCACCTGTGCGTCCTGGGCGGGCGAGCCGTGCACCCGCCGCCCGTCACGCCTCCCGGGTGGCCTTCGCGGCGGTCCGGGTCCCCGGGCCGGACGGGGGAGGAGGATGAGGGGCAGTACGGGGCGCGGGGCGTGTGACCGGGTGCTCGGGAGCACACGGGGCACGGGGGCACTGGTGGACCGGGGAGCCTGGTGGGGACACTGGGATCAGTGCAACAGCTGAACAGTACTCAGAGAGGTCGTCCCGCATGCCCGGCAGCAACACCGTCACCGAGAGCTCCTGGTTCCGCCGCTTCCACCCCGTCGACACGGCGCCAACACGGCTTGTCCTCTTTCCGCACGCCGGCGGCTCGGCGAGCTACTTCATCGACTACTCCGCAGCCCTGTCGCCGTACGCCGACGTGCTCGCGGTGCAGTACCCCGGCCGCCAGAACCGGTTCGCCGAGCCCACGATCGACTCGATCGACGGGCTGGCGGACCGGATCTACGAGGCCCTGCGGCCCTGGGCCGACCGGCCGCTGACCTTCTTCGGGCACAGCATGGGCTCGGTCGTCTGCTTCGAGGTGGCCCGCCGCTTCGAGGCGGACGGCCTCAACGGCTCGGCCGGGCCGGTGCACCTGTTCGTCTCCGGTGGCCGCGCGCCCTCCCTGCCGCGGGGCACCGCCGTCCACCGGCTGCCCGACGACGAGCTGCTCGGCGAGCTGGCCCGGCTCGGTGGCACGGACCGACAGGTCCTCGACAACCCGGAGTTGCGTGAGTTCATCCTGCCGTCGCTGCGCAGCGACTACACCGCGGTGGAGACGTACCGGTGCGAGCCGGACGCCGTCGTGTCGCGGCCGATCACGGCGCTGACCGGGGACGCGGACCCGCGCACCTCCCTCGCGCAGGCCGGTGACTGGGCCCGCCACACCACCGCCGCCTTCGACCTGCGGGTCTTCCCGGGCGGCCACTTCTACCTGGCCGACCAGCGCACCGCGGTGGTGGAGCTGCTGGCAGCCCACCTGCAGGCGTGACGGTCTGCAGGCCCGGTGGGCCTTCAGTCCTGGTGGTCCGCAGCCTCGATGGCCTCCGGCCCTGGTGGTCCGCAGCCCCGATGGCCTCCGGCCCTGATGGTCTCCAGCCCTGATGGGATACGCCCCTTCCCTCCCGGTCTTCCGCGCGGGGGGAGTGGGCGACATCAAAAGTTGACACGCTTGTGACAAGCTGTCATGCGTAAAGCCTTCCCCAAGAGTGCATGGTTCTGGCATGTTGCGTTCAAACACCCGTGCGATCCCCTCACGCACGGGCCGAACGGAGGACGCACGTGTCACCCCTGATATCCCGCCGGCTCGGCCGCCCGGCCGCCGCCCTCGCCGCGCTCGCCGCCACGGCGCTGGCCGCCCCCGGCACGCTGGCCGCCGCCGCCCCCACGACGGCCCTGACCCCCGACGCCGTCGGAGCCCCGGTGGCCGTACCCGCCGTACCCGCCGTACCCGCCGCACCGGCCGGACTCGCCGCAGCTGCCGCCGCCCCGGCCACAGCCCAGCAGGCCCTCGCCGGCTGGGCGGCCGGGACCCGCTCCTACCTGGTGATCAGCGCGCCCGCCGACACCGCCGCCGCCAAAGCCGCCGTCACCGCCAAGGGCGGCACGGTCTTCGCGAGTTACGACGCGATCGGCGTGACCGTCGCCCACTCGACCAACGCCGGGTTCGCCGCCGCACTGCGCGGTGTCGCCGGCATCCAGCAGGTCGGCGCGACCCGCACCTCCGACGTCCCGGCCGACGCGTACAGCCCCGCGCTGCCCGCCAACCCGGCCCAGGCCGCCACCACGCTCACCGAGTCCAACCGCTGGGACATGACCCAGATCAAGGCCGACCAGGCCTGGGCCGTGACCACCGGCTCGCCCACCGTCAAGGTCGGCGTGCTCGACACCGGCGTCGACGACCAGCACCAGGACCTCGCACCGAACTTCGACGCCGCCGACTCCGTCTCCTGCGCCTACGGCAAGCCCGACGCCCGCACCGGCGCCTGGCGCGACGTGGACACCCACGGCACCCACGTCGCCGGCACCATCGCGGCCGCCAAGAACGGCAAGGGCGTCATCGGCGTCGCGCCCGGCGTGAAGATCGCCTCGGTCCGGATCGCCGAGCCGACCAGCACCCTCTTCTACGCCGAGAACACCGTCTGCGGCTTCGTCTGGGCCGGCGACCACGGCTTCAAGGTGACCAACAACAGCTACTACACCGACCCGTGGCAGTTCAACTGCCCGAACGACGCCGACCAGGCGGCCCTCATCGAGGGCGTCAAGCGCGCCCAGGAGTACGCCGAGGGCAAGGGCTCGCTGCAGGTCGCGGCGGCCGGCAACTCGAACTACGACCTGGCCAACAAGACGACCGACTCGGAGAGTCCGAACGACTCGACGCCGGTCACCCGGACCATCAGCAACGCCTGCCTCGACATCCCCACCGAACTTCCCGGCGTGGTGACCGTCGCTGCCACGGGCAGCGGCAGCGGCAAGGCCTCCTACTCCAACTTCGGCAAGGGCGTCATCGACGTCGCCGCACCGGGCGGGGACGGCGCCACCGGCGTCTACTCCACCCTGCCCGGCGGCAAGTACGGCACCAAGAGCGGTACCTCGATGGCCTCCCCGCACGTCACCGGTGTGGCCGCGCTGATCGCGAGCGCCGACCCGACGCTCACCCCGGCCGGCATCCGGGCCCGCCTGGCCACCCAGGCGGGCGACCTGGCCTGCCCCGCCTCGGACGGCCGCTGCACCGGCACCACCGCGAACAACGCGTTCTTCGGCGAGGGCCAGGTCGACGCGCTGAAGGCGGTCGGCGGCACGACCACGCCGCCGACCGGCACGTACTTCGAGAACCTGACCGACGCGGCGATCACCGACAACGCCACCGTGGAGAGCCCGATCGCCGTCACCGGCGTGACCGGCAACGCCCCCGCCGCCCTCAAGGTCGGCGTGGACATCAAGCACACCTACCGCGGTGACCTCGTCCTCTCCCTGGTCGCCCCCGACGGCACGGTCTACGTCCTGGAGGACTTCGCGAACAACGACAGCGCCGACAACGTCGCCAAGACCTACACCGTCAACGCCTCGGCGAGCGCGGCGAACGGCACCTGGAAGCTCCGCGTGAAGGACGGCGCCTCCGGTGACACCGGCACGATCGACGCCTGGAACCTCACCTTCTGACGGTGCCACACCGACCGCCCGTGCTCCGCTGCCCGCCGGGCGGACCGGAAACCACGCCCCCGCCGCCCGGGCGACCACCCCGGGCGGCGGGGGACGGCGGCGTTGGACCGTTGAGCCGTGTGGCTGACGCTCCGCGGAGCGGCGTCCTCGGCCGGATAACCGCGCGACGTCAGCCCGACAGCCATGGCAGGCTGCGGACATGCCAGCAGAGCTGAGAGAACACGCCGGCCGTCACTACGCCGTCCTGTCCTTCTACGCGGGACCTGACGACGCCTGGACCCTGGAGCTGAGCGAGGCCGTGCCGGCGCCGGCAGCGTGGGCCGAGATCCCCGGTCGGCCGACTCATGTGCACGGGGTCGGCTTTCTGGCGGCGTTCGTCCCCGACGAGGATCCGACTCTGGAGCCGACCGTCCACATCCACAGCCATGACGAGCACGTCATCCCGTACGAGATCATGCGCTGGTTCATGGAGCAGGTCACCGAGCAGGTCGAACGCTGCCGGGCTGCCTACGCGCAGGAGGATCCTGAAGCAGCGGAATGATCTCGGCATGGCCGGTGTGATCACGGCGTCGGAGCCGTCTTGGACGGCCCCGCCAGGCCGCACAGTCCGGGTCGGCTACCGATGGGCGAGACTGCCGTGCCACCGTCAAAGATCGACGGGGCGGCCCTTACTGATCATCGGATACCTCCGTGGATACCCCCGGCTTCAGCCGGGGGAGGAAGCGGATCTCCCGCGTAGCGGGTCAGGGGAAGCCGTATTGCCGTCAAGGCGATACGGCGTTGCGGTAGGTAACTACTTGTCACGTGGTCACAAGCAG